>MEQZ01000021.1:616-9461 GCA_001770425.1 Betaproteobacteria bacterium RIFCSPLOWO2_02_FULL_65_20
CTCGGACAGGCGCGCCGCCCAGTGCGCGCGCGGCATGGCGGCAAACACCGGACGCAGCGCCTGGAGCAGCGCCTCATAATTCCTGATCCTGTCGAGCCGGGTCGAGAAGCGCGGGTCCGCGGCGATATCGGGTCGCTCGATCGCGGCAACGAGCCCCTGCCAGAACTTCTCTGTCGACGAGACGTGCACCGCGAGCAGTTTGCCGTCGCCGCACAGGAAGGAGAAGGAAAGCGATACTGCGGACCTCGACTCCTGCGACAGGACTACCCCGGCCTCGGTGTAGGCGGTGAAGAAATCCGGGATGATGGACAGCGTGGCTTCGACCATCGTGATGGCAACGCGAGATCCGGTTCCGCTGCGTTCGCGCTCGTAGAGCGCAGCAAGCACGCCGGCGCAAGCCTGCATCCCGGTGACCTGGTCGGAGAGGGTCGGCCCCAGGATGCGCGGGTCGGCCTCGTCCACCATCAGGCTCAGCAGCCCCGATACGGCCTGGCCGACGGCGTCGTAGGCCGGCCGATCGCGGTAGGGACCGTCTTCGGAGAAGCCGGCCAGCGAGCAGTAGACCAGGCGCGGGTTCGACTCGCGCAACGATTCGTAATCCAGGCCGAGGCGTTTCATTACCGCCGGGCGGAAATTCTCCAGCACCACATCGGATCGACTCACCGCCCTGCGGAAGACCTCGCTGCCGCGCGCATCGGCGAGGTCGATCGTAAGGCTCAGCTTGTTGCGGTTGAACGCGCAGAAGTTGTGGCTGTAACCCGCGGCTTGCGAGCCAAGCCCGAACGCACGAAACGGATCGCCTTGCCCCGGCCTCTCGATCTTGATGACCTGGGCGCCCAAATCGGCGAGCTGAAGCCCCGCATAGGGACCGGCGATGAACTGCCCCAGCTCGAGGACGCGAATGCCCTTCAGCGGATTGGCGGTGGAGGGTCTCATCATAAGCTATGCATGCAGGTTCCCATACCGGGACGAAACGAATACATATCATCAGTCGAAACGTTTGCTCTGCGGCTGGATCGCGCGCCGCGCAGGACTCAGCGGCTGTCGATGCTGAATCCGGTAGCCTTGATGACCGGTGCCCAGCGCTGATAATCGGACCTGACCACTTCGGCGAACTGCTCGGGCGTCATCTCTTTCACCTCGAGCAGCAGGTGCGCAAGCTTGCCCTTGATGGCCGGGGTGCGCAACGCCTGGACGATGATGTCGTTCAAACGCTTCACCGCGTCCGCCGGCGTGTGCGCCGGCGCAAATACCCCGAACCAGTTGCTCAGCGTGAGCTTGGGAAATCCAAGATCGGCCAGCGTGGGCACGCCGGGAAGATCGGGAGCGCGTTGACTCCCCGTGGTGGCAACGATGCGAACCCTTCCGGCCTGAGCCTGCGCCATGAGGGTTCCGATCGGCTGCACCGTGGCGGATACCTCACCGGCCACCAGCGCGGTGACTGCCGGCCCGGATCCCTTGTACGGAATCTGCCTCAGCGACGCGCCGACAGCATCACCGATGAGCAGTCCGAGAAAATGGGTGGCCCCGCCCTGACCCGCAGAGCCGTAATTCGCACCGTCCGGATGGCCCTTGGCCCAGGCCGCGAATTCCATCAGATCCTTGGCCGGAATGCCGGCGCCGATGGCGAACGCATAATCCTGGCCTCCGACCTGAGCGACGGCGACGAAGTCATTCACCGGGTGATAGGGAGGCTGCTTCATCGTCAACGGCCGCACGATGAGGCTGGCATCCGGGGTGACCACCAGCGTGTTTCCATCCGGCGGCGCCGCTTTCAGGTACTCCAGCGCGATCTGCCCGCCCGCTCCGGGGCGGTTCTCCACCACCACCGGCCGCCCCAACGCATCGCTCAGCGGGTCCGAAAGCAGCCGCGCCAGAATGTCGACATTGCCCCCCGGGGGAAAACCGGAGATCACTTTGACCGGCACCCTGCTCGACTGCGCCAGGGCCGCCGAGCAGGTAAGCAGGAACGCAACGCCCAGTAGACCGATTTTCCGCAAGCTCATCACTCCCCTCCTTTGCGATCATTGCCCAAGCCGCTCTATGATAGCCTCAAACAAACTGCGCGCGGATCATCATGGGCACGAATCTCGACCTAACGGCATCCGACGGGCATGTGCTGGCGGCCTATCTCGCCCTCCCCGAGAGCAAGCCCCGCGGCGGACTGGTCGTCATTCAGGAGGCGTTCGGCGTCACCGCCTACGTGCGTTCGGTGTGCGATGCGTACGCCAGGGATGGTTATGCATCCATTGCGCCGGCGATCTACGACCGGCAGCGTCGCGACGCCGTATTCGACGGTTCCCCCGCGCCCGAGGCGCTCGCCGAGGCGCCGATCCCGCGCTCAAAGCGGGCGCCGCCCGTCCTTCACGATCGTGTCGAGGGCTGCGCCGCCGCCCGGCATCGTCAGCGCTGGACGAGCTCGATCAGGATGCCGTTGGCGCTCTTCGGATGGATGAACGCGACCAGTTCCTGGTGCGCGTTGCGGTACGGCGTCGGATTGATCAGCTGGATTCCCTTGGCCTGAAGACGGTCCAGCTCCGCCTGGATGTCGTCCGTTTCCAGCGCAATGTGATGAATCCCAGGTCCCCTCTTGCTGATGAATTTCGCCATCTGCCCGCCATCGGTGGTGGACTGCAGCAGTTCCAGCTGAGTGCCTTCGCCCTCGAAACCGATAAAGGAAAAGAGCAGCTCGCCGAAATTCTCCCGCTCCGTAGCCGGCAGGGAGAAGTTCTCTTCGAAGAACTTCCTGGCCCCCTCGAGGTTCTCGACGGCTATCCCGATGTGGCTGATTTTCTTGATCATGAGCGGACCTCTATGGTTGACAGCAACAGCTCCCCGTCAGAGAGGAATATTTCCGTGCTTGCGGTATGCACGCGACGGCTCGGTCTTGTTCTCGAGCATTCTCAGCGCGGAAATGATCACGCTCCGGGTGTCCCTGGGATGAATGACCGCATCGATGATCGAACGCGAGGCCGAGTGGTAGGGCGTCAGATAGGTGTCCTGGTATTCGCGCACCTTCTGGTCGAATAGCGCCTTTTCGTCTTCCGCGCGGTCGAGTTCCCTGCGGTACAGGATGCGGACCGCGGGCTCGGCGCCGACCATCTGCATCTCGGCCGAAGGCCAGGCGAACACCTGGTCGAATCCGATCTCGTGGACGCCCATCGCGGGAATCGCCCCGCCATACATCTTTCTCATGATGACCGCGATTTTCGGGACCGTCGCCTCGGTCCAGGCGTACAGCATCTTGGCGCCGTGGCGGATGATGCCCCCGTGCTCCTGGCGTACCCCGGGAAGAAACCCGGGCACATCCACCAGCGACAGCAGCGGAATGTTGAACGCATCGCAGGTCCGGACGAAACGGGCCGCCTTGTCCGAGGCATTGATGTCCAGGCACCCTCCCAGAAACTTCGGGTTGTTGGCGACCACGCCGATGACCTGCCCGTCCATCCTGGAAAATCCGACGACCAGATTCCTGGCGAACGCCTTGTGGATCTCGAAGAAATCGCCTTCGTCGGCTATGGCGCGGATGATTCTCTTCACGTCGTAGTTCTTGGACATCACGATGGGAACGATGTCGGTGAGTTCGGGGACTTCCCTGTCCACCGGGTCTGCGCAGGACCGGCTCGCGGGCTTTTCCCGGTTGTTCTGGGGAAGATAATCCAGCAGGCGCACGATGACATCCAGGCATTCGCGGTCGTCCTCCGCGGTGAGATGGACGACGCCGGACACGGCGCTGTGCGCGGCGGCGCCCCCCAGTTGCTCGAAGCTGACTTCCTCTCCCGTCACCTCCTTGATCACCGCCGGCCCGGTGATGAATATGTACGAACCCTTCTTCACCTGGACGATGAAATCGCACAGCGCGGAGGAATAGGCGTTGCCCCCGGTGCAGGCCCCCATGATGGCCGAGATCTGAGGCACGACCCCGGAGTTCAGCGCGTTCTGATAGAACATGCCCGTCATGCCGTAAACGTTGTCCATGCCTTCCTGAATGCGTGCGCCGCCCGATGCGTTCAGGCAGATCACCGGCACTCCGGTTTCACGCGCCAGCCGCAGGATGGTGTGTATCTTCGTGCCGTGGGCCTTGCCGACCGATCCGCCCAGCACGGTTTCGTCCTCGGAATAGACGAAGACCCTGCGCCCGCGGATGGTTCCGTGCCCGGTGATGACGCCGTCCCCGAGGTACGTCTTCTTTTCCATCCCGAAATCGTGGCACTGGTGCTCGGCGAGCATGTTGAGCTCGACGAAGCTCTTCGGGTCCAGCAGATAATCGATGCGCTCGCGGGCGGTCAGCCTCCCCATCTCTCTTTGCTTCTGCAGGCGCTCCGACCCGCCGCCTTCGCGCGCTTGGGCTTGCATCGCGCCAAGCTTGGCGAGTTCCGTTTCCCAGGTTTTTTCATTTGCCATTCGACTGTTTCCTATGAGTGGTCGGCGCCGCGAAGACGAGTGACACGCCGTCCTACGCCAGAATGACGTGCTCCTGGGCCAGCACGGACGGAGACCGGTCGCGCGCAATGAAGTTCTCCACGTCGGCCCGCAGGCGCTCGAATTCCGGCGTCGGCGCTGCCGTGCGCAATGCCTGCATGTCGTCGAACCAGGCCATCGCCACGCCGTCGTAGGGAGGGGTCCTGCCGCTGTCGTAAATGGCGCGCCGGGTATGGTTCTGCACGTAGCGCCGCATCGCCTGCGCTGCCACGCACAGCGGCCCATGCACGTCGCGCCAGTATTTCTGGAAGTCGTCGACGGACATTCCGGCCTTGCGGTTGACCAGGTCGATGCTCTTGAGCGCAGTCGCGGGAACCTTGGCGTCCTTGATGACGTATTCGTCGGTGATGATCGAACCCATGCTTGGGGCATCGATGAAATTGGGCTCATCGGCCAGCACCGCCGCATATTCCGGCGTCCCGGCCAGCGCCTTCATGGCCTGCGTGTCGTCAAAATACGATTCCGCAACGCCGTCGCACACCGGTTCGCCCTTGCGGTAGGCGGAGGCGAGCACGTGCGATTGGACATACCTGCGGATCCCCGGCAGCCTGACGATGATGTCGGCGTGAGTCGTGCGCCAATGCTTCTGAAAATCCTCCACCGACATGCCGGGCTTGCGCTTGAAGAAGATGACGATCTTGACCATGGGAGCCTCCTATGACATTGCTCACGCGCCGACGCTCGTTGCCCAGGTACAGGCAGCCGCTGGGTCCCTTCACCGCAAGGCGGCCGCTGACGTTCGGCGGACAGACTTTCCCTTGGTCATCGAGAACGGCCGCCCGTATCCCGGTATGATATAGCCCGTTGCGCCGCGGCGCACTCGACCTGCCAACCTAGCCCGCGGCTGAGCACCCCATGCCCTCCTCCGCCCCGATCGCCCTGCCATCGAAGCTGGTTTCGCGCCGCGACCTTGAGTTCGTGCTCTACGAGCTGCTGCGGGTGGACGCGCTGACGACCCGCCCCCGCTACGCCGATCACACGCGCGAAACCTTCGATGCGGCGATCGAACTCGCATCGAAGATCGCCGTGGAACGATTCGCCACCCACAACAAGAAGGTCGACCAGAACGAGCCCGCCTTCGACGGGACCCGCGTGCATATCATCCCCGAGGTCAAGCAGGCGCTCGAGGCCTACTGCAGCGCGGGTCTCATGGCCGCCGCGCACGACTACGGACTGGGCGGCATGCAGCTGCCCTACGTGGTGGCGCAGGCCTGCTTCGCCCATTTCAACGCGGCGAACATTTCGACCGCCGCGTACCCCCTGCTGACCACGGCAGGCGCCAACCTGATCCTTGCCTGGGGCAGCGAGGAGCAGAAGGCCACCTACGTCCCGCATCTGCTCTCCGGTCGTTTCTTGGGCACCATGTGCCTGACCGAAACCCAGGCCGGCTCCTCGCTTGCCGACATCAAGACGCGCGCCGAGCCGCAAGCCGACGGCAGCTACCGGCTGTATGGCAGCAAGATGTGGATCTCGGGAGGGGAGCACGAGCTCTCGCAGAACATCGTCCACCTGGTCCTCGCAAGGATCCCCGGATCGCCGCCGGGCGTGAAGGGCATTTCGCTGTTCATCGCGCCGAAAATCCTGGCCAACCGCGACGGTTCGCTCGGGGCGCGGAACGACATTTCGCTCGCCGGGCTCAACCACAAGATGGGATACCGCGGAACGGTGAACACGGTGTTGAACTTCGGCGAAAAAGACGGCGCGGCGGCATGGCTGGTCGGCGAACCGAACCGGGGGCTCGCCTGCATGTTCCACATGATGAACGAGGCGCGAATCGGCGTCGGGCTCGGCGCGGTGATGCTGGGCTACACCGGGTACCTGCATGCACTGGACTACGCGCGCAACCGGCCGCAGGGGCGCCCTGCAGCGGCAAAGGATTCCACGCAACCGCAGGTCCCCATCGTCGAACACGCCGACGTGCGGCGCATGCTGCTCGCGCAGAAGGCCTATGTCGAAGGCGGCCTCGCGCTGGGGCTGTACTGCGCGCTGCTGGTCGACGAACACGGAACCGCCGAGACCTCCGAGGCCCGGCGCGAGGCCGGCCTGCTGCTCGATGTGCTCACGCCGATCGCCAAGGCGTGGCCGTCGCAGTGGTGCCTGGAAGCGAACTCGCTGGCCATCCAGGTGCACGGCGGCTACGGCTATTCCCGCGAGTACAACGTCGAGCAGTTCTATCGCGACAACCGGCTCAATCCCATCCACGAGGGCACCAACGGCATACAGGCCATCGACCTGCTCGGCCGCAAGGTCGGCATGGACGGCGGCGCAGCCCTCGCTGTCCTTGCGCGGGAAATCGACCGCACGGTCGAGGCGACCGCCGGCTCGCCCGAACTGCGGCGCTGGGGCGAGCAGCTCGGCACCGCGTTTGCCCATGTCACGGATGTGGCCGGGGCATTTCAGCGCGACGCCGGTTACGCCCGCGCGGCGCTCGCCAATGCGCACGTGTATCTCGAGATGACCGGGCACGCGGTGGTGGCGTGGATCTGGTTGCGCCAGGCGCTGGTTGCCGCGGAAAAGCTGCGCACGGCGGACGATCCGGACTTCTATCGCGGCAAGCTCCAGGCCTGCCGCTTCTTCTTCCACTGGGAATTGCCCAAGACCGAGCACTGGCACAGGCTGCTGAACGAGTCCGAGTCCACGTGCGAGGATATGCGGGATGAATGGTTCTGATCCGACGAGGTCCTGCCATGAGTGTCAAAGAACTGTTTGATCTATCCGGACGCGTCGCGCTCATCACCGGCGGCTCCAGGGGCCTCGGGCTGCAGATGGCCGAGGCGCTGGGCGAAATGGGCGCGAAGGTCGCGATCACCGCCCGCAAGGCGAAGGAGCTCGGCGAAGCCGAGGCGCACCTGAAATCACTCGGCATCGAGGTGCAGACCTGCCCGTGCGATTTGTCCGACCCGTCGGTGCCCAAGCCCCTGGTTGACCAGGTGATGGGGAAATGGGGAAGGATCGACATCCTGGTGAACAACGCCGGCACCACCTGGGGCGCGCCGATGGAGGACCACCCGCTGGAGGCGTGGCAGAAGGTGCTCAACCTGAACCTCACGGCGATGTTCCTGCTCACGCAGGCCGTCGGCAAAGCCTCGATGATTCCGCGCCGCGCCGGCAGGATCATCAACATCGCCTCCATCGCCGGCCTGTCGGGCACCGAACCGGATTTCATGTCGACCATCGGCTACAACACCACCAAGGCCGGCGTGGTCAATTTCACCAAGTCGCTGGCGTGCGAATGGGGCAAGTACAACATCCACGTGAACGCGATCGCGCCCGGGGTGTTTCCGAGCAAGATGTCCAAAGGCATGATCGACAGCGCCGGGAAATACATCCTCGAGCGCACGCCGCTGAAGCGCCTGGGCAACGAGCGCGATTTGAAAGGCGTGACCGTGCTGCTCGCCTCGGACGCCTCGGACTTCATGACGGGGACGGTGATCCCGGTGGACGGGGGGTTTGCGGCGCTTTGATTCGGTCCTCTGTGACAACCGCCTCGTGGCGGATCTTCAAGTTGCACAACACCGCCGATAGAATCTACACTTGCTGTATTCAGGCGGCTGCCGACCGAACCGGCGCACCGGACACGGAAAGGACGTAACGTGAACACGCGCGATCCGCAAACGCTCATCGAGAAGCTCAAGAACCTGCCGCCCGAGCGGGTGGCCGAAGTCGAGGACTTCGTCGACTTCCTGCACACGCGAGACGAAGAAGCACGCGATGCCGCCGCCCAGCGTCTCGGGGAAGCCATGGCCAAGCTTGCCGCGCTCGATTTGCCGCCCATGAGCGAAGACGAAGTCCAGGCCGAGATCGACGCCGTGCGACGTGAGCGCCGGGAACGCCTCGGTGCGGATCGTCGCTGACACCAATACCGTCCTCTCGGGACTGCTCTGGAGCGGTCCGCCGCAGCAACTGATCCATGCAGCGCGGGAAGAGCGGATCGAACTCTGCATGCTTGCCGCGCGCGCCGACGCAATCGTTTCCGGCGACAAGCGCTTGCGCAACCTCAAGACCTACCAGGCCATCCCGATCCACGGCGCCGCCGAGGCACTCGCGCTCATTGCGCGTCGCGCCCCGAGCAAGTAGTGCGGGCAGGCCACGACTCAGACGGCGCATGCAGCTGTCGCCTTATCACCTTCCGATGGACAAATCTGTCTGATTTATCAATACGCAAGCACGTCCAGAGCCAATGAGCGGATCACTGTGTTATCTTTACTGACACACCATGCAGAATTCGCTCCTGCTCATCGGCGCACCGGCCACACCCCGCCAGCGAGTTGCCTACGGCGAACAACGGGTGCTTGAGCTGCGCCAGACGGTCATCGATGCGATCGCCGCCCGCCTTGAGCCGCTGCTCGATGCCGAGGACGGC
>MEQZ01000022.1:0-4303 GCA_001770425.1 Betaproteobacteria bacterium RIFCSPLOWO2_02_FULL_65_20
CAGCGTCAGTGTGCCGCTGTCGGGGAGCGCCGCCTTGTCGGTCATGGGCGAACGCTATCCGAAGCCAGATAATTCAGCGGCCCGCCCAGAAACGGCGCGAACCCGGTGCCGAAGATGAGCCCCGCATCCGCCAGGTCCGCATCGGTGACGATGCCTTCGGCCACCACGGCCTGCGCTTCCTTGAGGTAGGGCGCGATCAGGCGCTCGATGAGTTCCTGCGTCACCGCAGCGGCCGCGCCTTTCTGCGGCTTGCCGTTCTGCCACGCGTAGAATCCGCGCCCGCTCTTTTTGCCCAGGTTGCCGGCGGCCACGAGATCGGCGAGCTTCTTCGGCGGCTCGCCACCGCCTCCCGCCAGCGCTTTCCCCGCGTGCATGCAGATGTCCAGGCCCACGGTGTCGGCCAGTTCGATCGGGCCCATCGGCATGCCGAACCGGGTCATCGCGGCGTCCAGCGTTTCCGGCGCCATGCCGTCGTCGACCATTCTCAGCGCCTGGTTGAGATACGGCCCCAGCACGCGGTTGACGAGGAATCCGGGCGAATCCTTCACGTGCAGCGGCAGCTTGTCGATCTGGCGCACGAAGGCGGCCGCCATTCTTGCGGTCTCACCGTCGGTGTTGGCGCCAGAGACGATCTCCACTAGCTGCATCTGCGCCACCGGGTTGAAGAAGTGGATGCCCACCAGCCGCGAGGGATTGGCGAAGTTGGCGCCGATATCGGCGAGCTTGAGGCTGGACGTGTTGGTGGCGAGAATGGCGCCTGGCTTCGCGACCGCTTCCAGCTTCGCGAAAAGCTCGCGCTTCACTTCCAGGTTCTCGAATATCGCCTCGATGATGACATCGGCTCTGCGCGCGCCGTCGCCGGCGATATCCGGGATCAGCCGGTCCGCGGCATCGCGGATGAGCCTCTGGTCGCGCAGCCGGCGCTTGAACAGCGCGTGGGCGCGCTTCATCGCCGGTGCCAGCGCGCCTGCATTCTGGTCCTGCAGCGTGACGGTGAGGCCGCGCATCGCGCACCAGGCGGCGACGTCGCCGCCCATGACGCCGGCGCCGATCACGTGCACGTGCCGCGCCTCGAAGCCGGACTCCTTGCCGAGCGACTTCATGCGTTCCTGGAGGAAGAAGATGCGGATCAGGTTGCGCGCGGTGTTTCCTTCCACGAGCGTTGCCACCGAGGCGGGATCGCCGGCGGGCGGCGCGAAGGGATCACCGTCGTACTTCTGCCACAGCTCGAGGATCGCGTACGGGGCCGGGTAATGCTCGCGCTGCACTCGGGCGGCGAGCTGTTTGCGTGCCATCGAAGCGACCAGGGGCCGCAACAGCGGCAAATTCATCAACGACTGCAGGACCGGGAGTTTTTTCTGCGGCGGCGCCTCGAGCGCCATGATGCGCGCGCTGTTGTCCATGACCCGCGGCGGCACGCTCGCGTCGGCCAGCCCCATGAGCTTGGCCCGGCGGGCATCGACGCTGCGCCCGGTCATCATCATGTCCAGCGCCGCCGTGGGGCCGACCACGCGCGGCAGGCGCATCACGCCGCCCCAGCCCGGGAGGATGCCCAGCATCACCTCCGGGAGCGCGAAGCGCGTGCCCGGCTGGTCGACGGCGATGCGGTAGCGGCACGCGAGCGCGAGTTCCAGGCCGCCGCCCATGCAGAAGCCGTTCACGAGCGCGAGCGTGGGGAAGGGCAGCGCCGCGAGCTTGTTCATCACGTCCCAGCCGCGGCGCACGATCGCCAGCGCGTCGTCGGTAGAGGCGATGGTCGTGAATTCCTCGACATCCGCGCCGGCGATGAAGCCGGAGGACTTGCCCGAGCGGATGACGAGCGCCCGCGGGTTGCTCGCGCGCAGTTCGTCGAGCACCGCGGAGAATTCCGCGACCACTGCGCCCGAGAGCGTGTTGGTCGAGGCCTCCGCCTTGTCGAAAGTGAGCCAGGCGATGTTGTCGCGGTCGGTGTCGAGTTTCCAGTGCTTGTGTGCCATGGTCCGGTTTCCCCAGGGGTCATTCGTGCAGGAGCGGGAATGACGGTCAAATCGCTTCGATGAGCATAGCGCCGCCCAGGCCGCCGCCGATGCAGATCGAAGCGATTCCCTTGCTGCCGCCGGTGCGCTTGAGCACGTGCAGCAGATGCAGCACGATGCGCGTGCCCGAGGCGCCCACCGGATGGCCCAGTGCGATCGCGCCGCCGTCCACGTTGAGCTTCTCCATGTCGAGTTCGCCCAGCGCCGCGTCCAGGCCGAGCTGTTCGCGGCAGTACGCGTCGTCCTTCCAGGCGGCAACGCAGCCGAGCACCTGGGCGGCGAATGCCTCGTTGATCTCCCAGGCATCCAGATCGTTCAGTCCCAGGCCGCGCCGCTTCAGGATCGGCGTGGCGGCGTGCACGGGACCCAGGCCCATTTGCGCCGGGTCCAGCCCCGCCCACTGCGCATCGAGGATGCGGCCCACCGGGGCCAGGCCGTGGCGCTGCACGGCCTCTTCGCTCGCGAGCACCACCCAGGCGCCGCCGTCGGTGATCTGCGAAGAGTTGCCCGCGGTGACGTTCCCGTACTTGCGGTCGAAGAAGGGCTTGAGTTTCGCGAGGTTCTCCGCTGTGGAGTCGCTGCGCACGCCGTCGTCATCGGCGTAGAGGTTCCCGTCGGCGTCGTAGACCGGCACGATCTCGGCCGCGAGGCCGTCATGACCGCGCGTCAGCCACCCGCTCTGCTGCGCGCGGATCACGCGCGCGTGGCTGCGCGCCGAGTATTCGTCCATCTGCTCGCGCGTGATGCCGAAGCGCCAGGCGAGGTTTTCCGCCGTCTGTCCCATCAGCAGGCCGACGACAGGATCGGTGAGGCCCTTCATGATGGCGACGACCGGCGCCAGCAGTTGCGCGGGGCTGAGCTTCAGGAACATGCCGGCTTTCTGCAGCGGCGTCCTCGCGGCCATGAAGCGCGAGAACCACGTGACCATCCTGTCGGAGTACAGCAGCGGGGCGCGCGACAGCGCATCGACGCCGCCTGCGAGAACCAGTTCCGAGCGTCCCGTCATCATGTTGGCGATGCCCGAATCGATCGACTGCATGCCGCTTGCGCAGTTGCGCATCACCGTCCATCCCGGGACCTTGAGCCCGCAGCCCATGCGCAGCGCCGCGACCCGGCCGATGTTGACCTCGTCCACCGAGGGCGCGGCGCAGCCGAGGATCACCTCGTCGAGCTCGCTGGGCGAAAACGGCGCTCGCATGAGCAGCGCTCGGCCCGCGGCCGTGGCGAGATCGCTCGCCGCGAACGGGCCGGGGCGGTTGCGCGACTTCAGGAACGGCGTGCGTGAGCCGTCGACGATGTAGACGGGTTTGTTCATGGCGTCTCCCGTAGTTCGGACGGCGGATCAGGCGGTGGCCTTGAGCGCGGGCTGCAGGGCCCGGGGGATGCCGAAGTCCTGCGGAAAATCGTCCACGCGTATCACCTGGTTCCGCAACTGCGCCGCGCGCTCGAGCAGCGCGTGTTCGCCGGCGGAGATGACCCCTGCGGCGAGCCCGGCCCGAGCGATTTCCTCCGCACCGGCCGCCTTCAGCCTGCCGTCCTTCTGCGCGGCGCGGATCTTCTGCTCCACGCCTTCGGCACGGATCGCCGCCTCGAGCGCCGCCTCGAGGCATCCGATGGGCTCGCTCTCGGTCTTCGGCAAGTATATTCCGGCGGTGAGCCGGTCGCGTGTGCCCGAGGGTGCGATCAGCAGCCGCGCCACCTCGTGTCCCAGCCGGTCCGAAGGGACCACGTAGGGGCGCCCGAGCGGAAAGATGACCAGGCGCAGGAACCAGCCGACGAGCCGGCTCGGGTAGTTGGAGATGACGCCCTCGATCGCGTTCTGCGCGCGGAACATCGCGTCCCACACCGACCACTCCAGCAACGGCAGGTCGGCCTGCTGGCGTCCCTGGTCTTCATAGCGCTTGAGCGCGGCCGAGCACAGATACATGTAGGAGAGCACGTCGCCCAGGCGCGCCGAGAGTTTTTCACGTCGCTTCAGCCCGCCCCCGAGCACCAGCATGGAGACGTCGGCGAGGAACGCGAAGGCGGCCGAGAAGCGCGTCAGTTTCTGGAAGTGACGCCGGGTCTCCGGCGCCACCGCAGGCACATGCGCCCACTGCGACCCGGTGACGCCCAGCACGAACGCGCGCGCGCAGTTCGAGACGGCGAAGCGGATGTGGCCGAACAGCGCCGCGTCGAAATCGCGCGAGGCCTTGGCGCGGCCGCTCTCGCGGGTGGCGTTGATTTCGGCCAGCACGTAAGGATGGCAGCGGATCGCGCCCTGGCCGAAGATGATGAGGCTGCGGGTG
>MEQZ01000022.1:4329-13827 GCA_001770425.1 Betaproteobacteria bacterium RIFCSPLOWO2_02_FULL_65_20
GGCCGAAGATGATGAGGCTGCGGGTGAGGATGTTGGCGCCCTCGACGGTGATGGCGACCGGCAACTGCTGGTAGGCGCGGCCCATGAAGTTGCTGGGGCCCAGGCAGATGCCCTTGCCGCCGAGGATGTCCATCGCGTCGTTCACCACGCTGCGGCCGCGCTCGGTCAGGTGGTACTTGGCGATCGCCGAAATGACCGAGGGCTTTTCGCCCAGGTCCACGGCGGATGCGGTGAGGATGCGCGTGGCCTCCATCATGTAGAGATTGCCGCCCATGCGCGTCAGCGCCTCCTCGACGCCTTCGAACTTCCCGATCGAGGTCTTGAACTGCTGGCGCACGCGCGCGTAGGCGCCGGTGGCGCGAACCGCGAGCTTGGCGTAGCCGCACGAAGTCGAGGGCAGGGAGATCGAGCGCCCCGCGGCCAGGCTCTCCATGAGCATGCGCCAGCCCTGGCCGGCCATTGCCGGCCCGCCGATGATCCAGTCGATGGGGACGAACACGTCGCGCCCGGAGGTGGGGCCGTTCTGGAAGGTCGCATTCAGCGGCAGGTGGCGGCGCCCGATGTCGACGCCCGGCGTGTTTGAGTGCACGAGCGCGCAGGTAATACCCAGGTCTTCCTTGTCGCCGAGCAGGTGTTCGGGGTCGTGGAGCCGGAAGGCCAGGCCGAGCACGGTGCAGATGGGGCCAAGGGTGATGTAGCGCTTGTCCCAGGTGAGACGCATGCCGAGCACTTCGCGGCCTTCCCACATGCCCTTGCAGACGACGCCCAGGTCGGGAATCGAGGCCGCGTCGGAGCCGGCGTGCGGGTTGGTGAGGGCGAATGCGGGAATCTCGATTCCCTTGGCCAGGCGCGGCAGGTAGTGGTTCTTCTGTTCTTCGGTGCCGTAATGCAGCAGCAGTTCCGCCGGGCCCAGCGAATTGGGCACCATCACGTGCACCGCGGCGACGCTGCAGCGGCTGGCGAGTTTGGTGACGACCTGCGAATGCGCGTAGGCGGAGAACTCCTTGCCGCCGTATTTCCTGGGGATGATCATTCCCAGGAACCCCCGGTCCTTCACGAACTGCCACACCTGCGGCGGCAGGTCATGGTGGATATGGGACGTCTCCCAGTCGCTGGCCATCGCGCACAACTGCTCGGTCTCGTTGTCGAGGAACGCGAGTTCCTCGGGGGTCAGCCTGGGTTGCGGGAACGCGATGAGCTTGGCCCAGTCGGGCTTGCCCGAGAAGAGTTCTCCGTCCCACCAGACGGTGCCGGCGTCGATGGCCTCCTGCTCCGTCTGCGACATCGGGGGCAGGATGCGGCGGTAGATCGCGAGCAGCGGGTCGCTGATGAGGGCGCGCCTCGCGACCGGAATGAACAGCAGCGCCGCAACGGCGGCGGCGAGTAGGGTCAGTACCGTCCAGCCCATGTCGAGTGCTCCTCAGGCGGCTTTGCGCCCTGCCCGGGCCGGCGCTCGAATTCCTCCGGATGCTCGCGGGCGAGCGTCGCCGATGCTTCGAAATCGAACACGAGTCCAGTGGTCTCGCTCATTTCCCATATCCTGCTGAGGGGCATCCTGCGGTTATCGGCCTGCTTGCGCCGCTCATGAAGCCAGTGACGGGCCGCCACGCCACATTATGGCCCTGTATTTGCTCCGGTGCGACCCGGTCCTTGCACCGGTGGCGCGCCTGCGCCGCGGCGTGTGCAGGGGCACCGCCCTGCTAAACTGCAGCCATGCACCGTCACGAGACCTCGATTCCCGCGCCGCCCGGGGAACGCGCCGCACCGAAGCGAGCGCGCAGCGAGTGGCGCGCGCTCGCTCCGCTGCTTCCCTATCTTTGGGAGTTCAGGGGACGGGTCATGCTCGCGTTCGCGTTTCTGGTGGGCGCAAAGCTCGCCAACGTCGGCGTGCCGCTGATCATGAAGGAGATCGTCGACCTGCTCTCGGTCGACAAGGCGCTGGTGGCGGTGCCGTTGGTGCTGCTGCTCGGCTACGGGCTGCTGCGCATGTCGACGACACTGTTCACCGAGCTGCGCGAACTGGTGTTCGCCAAGGTCGAGCAGCGCGCGGTGCGCCGCGTGGCCCTGCAGGTGTTCCGCCATCTGCACTCGCTTTCGCTGCGCTTCCACCTGGATCGGCAGACCGGCGGCGTGTCGCGCGACCTGGAACGGGGCACACGCGCCATTTCGAGCCTTCTCGGCTATGCGGTATACAGTATTTTTCCCACGCTGGTGGAGATCTCGCTGGTCACGGGGATACTGCTGGTGAAGTACGAGATCTGGTTCACCGTGATTACCGCCGTCACGCTGACCGGCTACATCGGGTACACCGTCACGGTTACCGAGTGGCGCACCAAGTACAGAAGGCAGATGAACGAGCAGGACTCCAGGGCCAGCACGCGGGCGATCGACAGCCTGCTCAATTACGAGACGGTGAAGTATTTCGGCAACGAGCAGCACGAAGCGCGGCGCTACGACGAGGGCCTGCAGCACTACGAGAGCGCGGCGGTGAAGTCCCAGACCGCGCTCTCCGCGCTCAATGTCGGCCAGGCGTCCATCGTCGCCGTCGGGGTCACGCTGGTCATGTGGCGGGCGACCTCGGGCGTGGTGGCGGGCACGATGACCCTGGGTGATTTGGTGCTCGTCAACGCGTTCATGATCCAGCTCTACATTCCGCTTAATTTCCTCGGGGTGGTCTACCGCGAGATCAAGCAGTCGCTCGCCGATATGGAACGCATGTTCCGGCTGCTCCGGGAAAACCGCGAGGTCGAGGACAATCCGGGGGCGCCTGCGCTCGATGTATCCGACCCGAGCATCCGCTTCGAGCACGTGTCGTTCAGCTATGACGGCAGGCGGCGGATACTCGAGGACGTCAGCTTCGAGGTTCCTGCGGGCAAGACCGTGGCGGTAGTCGGCCACTCGGGCTCGGGCAAGTCGACGCTCGCGCGCCTGCTGTTCCGCTTCTACGACGTCAGCACCGGCCGCATCACCGTGAACGGGGTCGATATCCGCGACGTGACGCAGGCCTCCGTGCGCGCCGCGATCGGGATCGTGCCGCAGGACACAGTCCTGTTCAACGACACCATCTTTTACAACATCCACTATGGACGCATTTTGGCGGGCCGCGAAGAGGTATATGCCGCAGCCCGTTCAGCGCATATCCACGAATTCATCAAAACCCTGCCCGACGAGTATCAGTCTGCGGTGGGCGAGCGCGGCCTCAAGCTCTCCGGCGGTGAAAAGCAGCGGGTGGCGATCGCGCGCGCGCTGCTGAAGGATCCGCAGATCCTGGTTTTCGACGAGGCCACGTCGGCACTGGATTCGAAAGCGGAAAAGGCGATTCAGGCCGAACTGGACCGCATCGCGAAGGGCCGCACCACGCTCATGATCGCGCACCGCCTTTCGACCATCATGGATGCGGACCAGATCCTGGTCATGGACCACGGGCGCATCGTCGAGCGCGGCACGCACCGCGAGCTGCTCGAGGCCGAAGGCGCCTACGCGGCGATGTGGGCGCTGCAGTTGCAGGAAGAGCTGGAAATAGCGGAGTAGAACCGCGGTTTTCCGCCGCTGGCCGCGCGTCGCCCCGAGGCATGATCCACTGCCGGACCCGTTCGGCCGGGGATATCCTGTGCTGCATCAACAAATGACGCTATCCCGTTATTTTTGTTGCAATTCATGACATGCCCCGCTAAACTGCCGCGAACCGCAGCCGGAGGAGTCGATTGCGAAACCTGTTTCTTGCACGCGTTGTGTTGGCGGCTGCGATCGCGGCGGGCATCGGGCCCGCGGTCGCAGGGAGCGCGGAGTCTGAGCAAGCGCCGGGCGCAGGGCTGAAGCTGAAATCCCACGCCGCGCTCGTCCTGGACCAGCAGTCGGGCGACATACTGTACGGCAAGAACGCGCAGGCGGTCGTGCCGATCGCCTCCATCACCAAGCTCATGACGGCGATGGTGGTGCTCGACGCGAACCTCGATCCGGGGGAGAAAATCCTCATCACCAAGGACGATGTCGACTCGCTGCGCGGTTCGCATTCGCGGCTTCGCGTGGGCGCGCCGCTCACCCGCGACGAACTGCTCCGGCTCGCACTCCTGGCCTCGGAGAACCGCGCCGCCTCCGCGCTCGGGCGCGCCTATCCAGGCGGACCGGAATCGTTCGTGCGCGCCATGAACCTGAAGGCTCGGCTTCTGGGCATGCGCGGCTCGCGCTTCGCCGACCCGACGGGATTGTCGAGCACCAACGTTTCCACCGCCGAGGACCTCGCCACGCTGGTCCGCTCCGCGCACCGCTATGCGAAGATCCGCGAATATACGACCGCTAAAGACTATAAAGTAAGCCTCGGCGGAGGGCACCCGGTTGCCTTCCGCAATACCAACCGCCTGGTGGGCAGCGGCGCCTGGGATATCGGACTGTCGAAAACCGGCTTCATCAACGAGGCAGGAAGGTGCCTGGTCATGCAGGCGACACTCGCCGGGCGCACGGTGATCATCGTGCTGCTCGATTCCTGGGGCAAGTACACGCGGATAGGCGATGCCAACCGCATCCGAAAATGGCTCGAGATCGCCTCGGGCCACGATTCGCCCCCGAACAAGGCCGCAGCGCGCTCGCGCCTGTCCTCCATGCCGTCTCCCGCCGTGTCCTCCGCCGAATCCCGAAGCGGCCTGGAGCCACAGGGGTCATAAGGCGGCGTCATGGCGCCAGAACCCGCCCCCGAGGTTGCGCACGGGGTGGTGCGCTTCTACAATTTTCTTGCCGAGGACAATCGCTTCCGCGATGACGTTCTCGCCGGCCTCGGGCATCTGCAGAAATTCATCCCGCCCGGGCATTTCTACGATGAGCGGGGCTCGCAACTGGCCGCCGCGGTCTGCGAACAGCCCGAGTGGTATCTGTTGCGGGCGGAGGTCGCGATCCTGCGAGAGAATCTCGAAGCAATCGTGCAGTTCGTCGGTCCCGAGGCCGAGTTGATCGAGTTGCGCTCCGGCACCGGTGTCCAGGCGGCGCTTCTGGTCGAACGGTTGCGTCCCCTGGTGTACGTGCCGGTCGACATCGACGCTCGCATGCTCGAGGCGGGGTCGCGCGAATTGGCGGACCTGTTTCCATGGCTCAACATTTCGGGCATGCGCGCCGACTTCGGCCGGCCGCTGGTGCTGCCGGAATTCGCCGGCTTGCCGATCCGAAAGAAGGCGGTATTCCTTCCGGGTTCGGTGATCGGTGGCTTCACCCCCGACGCGGCTGTGGATGTCCTGCGCAACGCCCGGCAACTGGCGGGCACCGGCGGCGTGCTGCTGGCCGGCGTGGATCTGAAGAAGGACGGGAAGACGATCGAGTCGGCCTACATCGACGCGAGCGGGATGAATGCCGGACTGCACCGGAACCTGCTCGCCCGCATCAATCGCGAGCTGGGAGGGGATTTTCAGACGTGGCGTTTTGCCTACCATGCGTACTACGACCGGACGAAAGGCTGCGTCACGATGTATCTGGAGAGCCTGTACTCGCAGTTCGCGAACGTCGGGGGGCGGCGCTTCGATTTCGGCCCGAATGAGACCATCGACACGGGCATCGCATACCAGTATGAGGAAGCCGAGCTTCAGGCGTTGGCGCGCCAGGCGGGGTTCGTGTCGCAGACGGCATGGACGGACGCCGCACGGATGTTCTCGGTTCACGGCATGGTTGCGGTCTAGGAATGAGTTCTTTCTTTACTCTTGCAAGTCCAGTGTGGCTGGCTCCGACTGAAGATTCTGGTTTATCCAAGTCTCCCGATTTCGGGCGGTTGCGCAGTTGCAACTGCCCGAAATCGGGAGATGATGTATTGCGGTTTCGCAGCCAAGGCTGGGCAGTTGATCCAAGTCAAAGCGCCCTGACGCTCGAACGGTAGCGTTGGAACCAGGGCGGGTTCGTGGTTCCGCGACCGCCATATCGGCAACGCACAGCAGATGAAACCTTCTCCTGCACTGCCGGCCGCCAAGCTGGCGCACCGCTGCGATCCCGCGCAATTCCCGTTTGCAACCACCGCCGAACTGGTCGATCTGGCGCAGGTCGTGGGTCAGGATCGCGCCGCCGCCGCCGTGGAGTTCGGCATCGGCATCGAGCGCCACGGGTACAACCTGTTCGTGATGGGGCCGGCGGGCAGCGGCAAGCACACGCTGGTCAAGCAGTATCTGGCCGAGCGCGTGCGGGACGCCGCGAAGTCCTCCGACTGGGTCTACGTCAACAACTTCGCGCGGCCGCATCAGCCGATAGCGATCGAGTTGCCGCAGGGCCGGGGCATGACCCTGCGCGAGGACATGCGCCATCTGGTCGAAGAGCTGCGCTCGACCATTCCCGCGGTGTTCGAAAGCGAGGAGTATTCGGCCAAGGTCGAGCAGATCGACTCCGAGTTCAACCAGCGCCACGAGCGCGCATTCACCGATCTGGGTGCAGAAGCGGCGCGCGAGGGCATCGCGCTGCTGCGCACGCCGGGCGGATTTTCCTTCGCGCCGCTCAAGGATGGCGAGGTCATCGCTCCGCAGGACTTCGCCAAGCTTCCCGAAGAGGAACAGCATCGCATCGAGGAAACGATCACCCGGCTGCAGTCCAAGCTCGAGCGGGTGGTGCGCGACGTGCTGCGCTGGCGCAAGGAGCGCTACGAGCGCATCAAGGCGCTCAACCGTGAGATGGTGCTGCTCGCGGTCGGGCATGTGGCGGACGAACTGAAGCAGCGCTACACCGACGTGCCCAGGGTGGTGGAATACCTGGAGTCGCTGCAGCGCGACGTGCTGGAAAACGCGGACGACTTCAGAAAGCCGCCCGAGGAAACGGCCCAGGGGCCCATGCGGATCATGATGTCCCAGGACACGGGCCTGCGCCGCTACCAGGTGAACGTGCTGGTGGACCGGTCCGCGCCCGACGGCTCGCAGGTGGTGGTGGAGGACCACCCGACCTACCAGAACCTCGTCGGCCGGGTCGATCACATCGCCCAGCTGGGGACGCTGGTCACCGATTTCAACCTGGTCAAGGCCGGTGCGCTGCACCACGCCAACGGGGGCTACCTGCTGCTCGACGTTCTCAAGGTGCTGATGCAGCCTTTTGCCTGGGAGGGCCTGAAGCGCGCGCTCACGCGGCGCGAGATCCGGATCGAATCGATTTCTGACATGTATGGCCTGGTTTCCACCTCGTCGCTCGAGCCCGAGCCTATACCGCTGGACATCAAGGTCGTGCTGTTCGGCGAACGGATCTACTATTACCTGCTGCAGGCCTACGATCCGGACTTCAAGAAGCTGTATCGCGTGGCTGCCGATTTCGAGGAAGCGATCGACAGGAGCGATGGCAACAGCGGCCTGTTCGTGCGCCTGATCGCTACGGTGGCGCGGCAGAACGAGTTGTTGCCGCTGGACCGGGAGGCGGTGGCGCGAACCGTGGACCAGGCTTCGCGCCTGGCCGGGGACGCGAAGAAGCTGTCGAGCAATCTGGATGCGACGATCGAGTTGCTGTCTGAGGCCGATTACCTGGCGCGCAAGTCGGGCCGCACGGCGATCGGCGGCGACGATGTGGTGCGGGCCCATGCCGCGCAGCGCGGCCGCGCCGACCGGATGCAGAGCCGGATGCGCGAGGCGATCATCCGCGGCGAGCTGCTCGTGGACACCGGCGGCGCCAAGACCGGGCAGGTGAATGGTCTGTCGGTCTACCAGGTGGGTAATTTCGATTTCGGCGCACCGACGCGCATCACCGCGACCACGCGGCCGGGCGAGGGGCGGGTGATCGACATCCAGCGCGAGGTGGAGCTGGGCGGTCCGATCCATTCCAAGGGGGTGCTGATCCTCTCGTCGTTCCTCGCCGCGCGCTTTTCCGGCAAACGGCCGTTCTCGCTGTCGGCCAGCCTGTCGTTCGAGCAGACCTATGGCCAGGTCGAGGGCGACAGCGCCTCGCTGGCCGAACTGTGCGCGCTGCTCTCGTCCCTGGCCGGGGTGCCGATCCTGCAGTCCATGGCGGTCACCGGGTCGATCAACCAGCAGGGCCAGGTGCAGGCGATCGGCGGCGTCAACGAGAAGATCGAGGGGTTCTTCGATATCTGCAATGCGCGCGGGCTGACGGGCGACCAGGGGGTCGTGATTCCGGAATCCAATGTCGATCACCTGATGCTGCGCGAGGACGTGATCGCCGCGGCGCAGGCCGGCCGGTTCCACGTGCATGCCGTGCGCAGCGTGGACGAGGCGGTGAGCCTGCTCACGGGGATGCCTGCCGGCGAGCCTGAGGTCGTCAGCGAGACGCGGCCGGAAACGGTCTACGGCCGGGTTGCGCTGCGACTGCGCGAGTACGCGGCGCTGCGCAGGCCGACGGAAACCGGATCGCACCGCAGGCGTCCCAAGGACAGCTGATATGCCGCAGGCACGGGAACCCAAGCGCATCATGGTCGCGCTCGATACCGGCTCGCTTTCCCGTCTGGCGATCGAGGCCGCGGCGCGCCTTGCGACCGGCCTGGGCGCCGAACTCGAGGCGCTGTTCGTCGAAGACGTCAATCTGCGTCGCCTCGCGGAGCTGCCTTTCGCCAGGGAACTGGGCAACACCTCGGCGCAGCCCCGCCGGTTCGACGTCGCCGAGCTCGATCGTGCGATCGGCGTTCAGGCGCAGCAGGTGCGCCGCACGCTCGAAGCGGCGGCGCGCGAGTTACCCTTCCGCTGGTCGCTCGAAGTCGTGCGCGGCGATCTCGTCGCCGTCATTCTGCAGCGCACCGGGGCCGCGGACATTCTGGTGCTGGGCATAACGCGGCGTCCGGCGTATCGCGGCGCCCACGGCGAGAAGGTGATGCGCCGGCTGGAGCGGCGCCTCGCGCGCCATCCCATCGTCGCGCTGTTCGACGGTTCGGCTGCGGCGGCACGTGCGCTGGAGGCGGCGCTCGCGCTGGAGCGAAGGGTGCGCGGCGATGTGCTGGTGGCGATTCCGGCATCGAACCCGGAACAGTACGCGGCGCTGCGCGCTCGGGTGGATGCGGTGCTGGTGTCCCAAGGGCATGCTTCGAGCGGCTGCGTCGGCCTGCCGGATGCGGATATCGCAACCATCGCCACGATGGCGAAACGGCAGCGTGCCGGCGCGGTCCTGCTGCCGGTGGCGGACCTCGCGCGTGCCGAGCACGAGTTCGAAGGCCTGGTCGATGAAATTGCCTGCCCCGTGGTGCTGATTCGGTAGCGCGGGATCCCGATGGAGGCCGGCTATTTCGAGCACGATGCGGACATCGGCATTATCGGCAGGGGTACCACCGTGGAGGAGGCTTTCGTGAGCGCGGCGCAGGCGATGTTCGCGATTCAGGCCGGGCTCGATGCGGTGCAGTCCCGCGAGCGGATCGAGCTGGACTTCGAGGAGGACGACGCGGAACTGGCGCTGGTGAGATGGCTCAACGCACTGCTCGCCGCCTCCCACGAGCGCGGAATGGCGTTGCGGGAATTCGGTCTGGCGCGCGCTGGCTCGCGTTGGCGCGGCTGGGCGCGCGGCGAGCGATGGCGCGACGGGTTGGTGCGCGGCACCGAGGTGAAAGGCGCGACGCTG
>MEQZ01000023.1 GCA_001770425.1 Betaproteobacteria bacterium RIFCSPLOWO2_02_FULL_65_20
ATCTCGTGGCCGAGCACCGCCTCGACCTCTTCGCGGGTCATGTTCTGCAGCAGCCCGGTGGAGACCGCGACCAGAGCGGAGTTCTTGAATGCGCCGGTGGCGAAGGCGTTCGGCTCGCCCTCGAATACCGCCACCTCGGGCATGCCGATGCCGGCCTTCTGCGCGAGCCTCTGCACCGTGGCGACCAGCCACAGCTCGGTGCCGTCGGTCGGATCCTCCAGCACCCGGGCGCCGGTGGACCACTTGGCCATGGGCTTGGAGATCAGCAGCGAAAAAATCGACCCGGTGAAGCCCACGACCAGCGAGAATGCGAGCAGCGCGCCGACATCGATGCCGCTCTCGCTGAGGAACCGGTTCAGCCCCAGCACATTGATGACGATCGACAGCAACACCATGACCGCGATGTTGGTCGCGAGAAACAGGAATATGCGCTTCATGGATATCCTCCTTGCCCTCAAACGGTGGCCGGACGGCGCTCCAACCGCCCCGGCGCATTATCGACCAAGATCGGGGCGCGCAGACGCTTTTTCAAGAGCCGGCGGCGGTTCAGGCCACGCCGCGTCGGGGCGCCGTGTTACCTGCCCCTCCCGTCGCCGCCGGCTGAGCGCGCCGGCGCGGCGCGAATCAGTTCCGGGGCCGGAGCGCCAGGCGCGCGGCGAGCTTGCGCAGTTCCTCGAGCAACAGCATGGCTGCGGCGAAGGGCAGCATGAACAGCCACGCGTCGAGCGGGAGCGCGGCGGTGCCGAAGATCGCCTGGCCCCAGGGCATGTAGACGATCGCCAGTATCAGCGCGACCTCCACCGCGACGCCGAGCAGTATCAGCCGGTTGCCGAGCAGCCCGCCGCGGAACGTCGACGCGCGCGGGTCGCGGCACAGGAACACGTTCACAACCTGCGTCACGATGATCGCCGCAAGGCATGCCGTGGTCGCCTGCAGATAGACCGCGTCGAACCGTCCCGGCAGCTCGCCGTAGGTCCAGCCGCCCAGGCGCAGCACGTAGAAGAACGCGGCCATCGCCGCGGCGGCTTCCAGCATGCCGAGGAACAGGTAGGCGCGCGCAAGCAGCGGCCAGGAAAGCAGCCGCTCGCTGCGCGGGCGCGGCGCCCGCTGCATCCCCTGCGGGTCGGGGGGCTCGGCGCCCAGCGCGAGCGCGGGCAGCATGTCGGTTCCCAGGTCCACCGCGAGGATCTGGACGATGGTGAGCGGCAGCGGGATCCTGAACAGCACGAAAGCCAGATAGGGCACGATCTCCGGGATGTTCGAGGTGAGGATGTAGGTGAGGAACTTGCGTATGTTGTCGTAGACCGCGCGCCCTTCCTCGATCGCGCTGACGATGCTGGCGAAGTTGTCGTCCAGCAGCACCATGTCGGCAGATTCGCGCGCCACATCCGTGCCGGAGATGCCCATCGCGATGCCGACGTCGGCGCGTTTGAGCGCCGGCGCGTCGTTGACCCCGTCGCCCGTGGCGGCGACCACCTGCCCCTTGCGCTTGAGCGCTTCCACGACCAGCATCTTCTGGTCGGCGGTGACGCGCGCGAACAGGATCTCCGGCGCATCGAGCGCGAGCTGGAGCTGGGCGCGCGACATGCGCCGCAGTTCCGCCCCGGTGACGACCGCGGGCGCGGCCGAGCGCACCAATCCGATTTCGCGCGCGATCGCACGCGCCGTGTGCGGATGGTCGCCGGTGATCATGATGACCTTGATGCCGGCCTCGCCGCAGCGGCGGATCGCATCGGGGACTTCGGGGCGCGGCGGATCCTCGATGCCGGCAAAGCCCGCGAGGATCAGCTCGCTTTCCCAGTTCTCCCGCGGCGCGCCAACGGGAAACAGCCGCCAGGCGAGCGCAAGGACCCGAAGGCCCCGCTCGGCCATGTCCTCCTGCGCCTGCCGAAACCGCTCGGCCATCGCTGCATCGCGAGGACGCGCACCCTCCGGTGTCAGTACGGCCGCGCACAGCGGCATGACGACTTCCGGGGCGCCTTTGCAGTAGATCAGCCTTCCCTGCGGCGTGTCGTGCACGGTGGACATGCGTCGGCGGTCCGCGTCGAACGGAACTTCGTGCACGGGCGGATTCGCCTGCTGCGCGCCGAGCGCGATGTCGGCCGTTTGTGCCAGCGCCGCTTCCATGGGGTCGCCGAGCAGCGCGGGTCTGCCGTTGTCGGTGACGCGGCGCAGGTTGTGGCAGTGCGCGGCGACCTCGAAAAACGGACGATGCGCCTGCGCCTCCCCGGGCGTAACCGGCAGCGCGGCGTAGCCCTCGGCGAAGAACAACGTGCGCACCGTCATGCGGTTCTGCGTGAGCGTGCCGGTCTTGTCGGTGCAGATGACCGTGGCCGCGCCCAGCGTTTCCACGGCCGTCAGGTGCCGGACGAGCGCGTTGCGGCGCGCCATGCGCTGGGTGGCCATCGCCAGCGCGAGCGTCACCGTCGGCAGCAAGCCCTCGGGCACGTTGGCGACGATGATGCCGATGGCGAAAATGAAGTTTTCCCAGAACGGCAGCCCGATGAACCGGCCCACCGCGAAGAACAGGAGGCCCAGCGCCACGGACAGCATCGCCACCAGGCGCGACAGCCGCGCGATCTCGCGCTGCAGCGGCGACTGCGGCTCACGGCCGGTCTGGGTGAGATGGGCGATCTTGCCGAACTCGGTGTGCATGCCGGTGGCGAACACCAGAGCCTTGCCGTTGCCCGAAACGACCGCAGTGCCCGCGAGCAGCACATTGCGCGCGGCGAGCAGGTCCGCTTCCTCAGAAGGCGCGGCGTTGCGCGCCTTGGGCAGCGACTCGCCTGTGATCGTGGCTGCGTTGAGACGTATCCCCGAGGCTTCGATGAGGCGGCAGTCGGCCGGCACGTCGTCGCCTTCCTGCACGAGAATCAGGTCCCCGGGCACCAGTGATTCCGCCGGCAGGCGGCAATCCTGGCCGTCCCTCATCACGGTGACCTGGTGCGGCAGCAGATCTTTGAGCGCCGCGATCGCGCGTTCCGCGCGGTATTCCTGCCAGAACGAGAACACCCCGTTCACCACGATCACGCCGATGACGGCCAAGCCGAGGGACGCCATGCCTTTGCCGGGGTCGTAATGCTCGGCGAGAAATGCCAGTCCCGCGGCGAGCCAGAGGATCAAGGCGAAGAAATGCGTGAACTCGCGCGCGAACCGGAACAGCAGCGGCTCGCCCCGGATTTCCTCCACCCGGTTGGGGCCGAATTCGGCGATCCGCCTCGCGGCCTCGGCCGAGTCCAGCCCCCGCTCCGTGCTGCGCAGGCTGGCAAGGGCTTCGGCAACCGTGAGCTGGGTGATCCTCATGCGACAGATCTTCCGTGCAGTCGCGACGAAGCCGGCGAAAAGAGCAGCGGCCGGCCGCTGGAAGCGTCGTGATCAAGCTACGCGGCCGTCGGAACCCTGTCTTGACCGCGGTCAATTCGGGCGCGCCGGCGTGAACGTCGAGCGGTTGGACCAGCGCGTGCAGCGCACGTTGGGGCAAGGTCGATCGCCAGACGCCGCGTTGCCTCGCGGGCGATGCAAAGCGGTTCCTTGATCCGCATCAACCCACGCCCCTCCCGCATCGGCAATCTGTACAGCCTCAGCCCGTCGGTTCAAGGGGCGGACCAAGAACCCGGTTGTGCCCGGGGAAAGGCAATGGCCATGCGTCGCTGCGCGAGTCCTGGCGTCCTCCTGGGGTGCCGCCTTCTTTTTCTGGTGCTGGTTTCCCATGCCGTCCTGGTGCCGGCCCAGACGTCCATTGGCACCCCGTTTCCAGTCGCCACCAACTGGATGTCGGTGGGCGCGGCGTATGACGGAACCAACCACCTGGTGGCGCTGGAGAGCGACAAGCAGACGGGAAACGTGGCCGCGCAACTGATCTCGCCCACCGGCACCAAGCTGGGACCGCTGATTGCAGTCGGCCGCAACGGCCAGACCTGCTGCAACGCGGTCGCCTTCGACGGGACCAACTACCTGATGGTGTGGGAGGACGACCAGGGGATCAAGAACAGCTGGACGCCGTTCATGGCCTACGGCCAGTTCATAAGCACTTCGGGCGTGGCCTTGGGGCAGCCATTTGCCATTACCGACGCGGGTATCAGCCTCGATGGAGTGAAATTCCTGGCTTACGGCGGCGGAAAGTATCTGCTTACATACGTCCGTCTCATCGTGCCTGCGAACGGCGACAGATCGGATAACCGCACTATCGCCGGCCGCATCATCTCGCCCGACGGCACGATGGGGAACGAATTGCGCATCAGCTCGGGCTTTGGCGCCCAAAGCAGCATAGGTTTCGACGGCACCAATTTTTTCGTGACCTGGATTGAGGACTCGCAGGATTACGAGGTGCGCGGAAGGTTTGTCAACCCGACCGGCACCCTGGGGCAGGAAATCTCCATCAACGCCAGCCCGGCTCCCAGCGACAATCATGCCGTCGTTGCCTTCGATGGAACAAATTTCCTGGTCGTATTCCACGACGAGGTCGGCGCAACGGCGACAAGTCCAACGCAGGCATGGGACGTATTCGGCCAGCGGGTGAGCCCTGCCGGCGCCCTGGTCGGAGGGGTCATCACGATTTCGAACGACCCCGGAGCACAACTGGCGATGGGGATTGGCTTTGACGGCACCCACTACCTGGTCGCATGGACAGACATGCAGAGCAGCACGAACTGGGACGTCTACGGCCGATACGTCGGCAAGGATGGTGCCGTGGTCGGCGACAGGTTTGCAATCAATACCGATGCCGGGAATCAGATGGGAGGCGTCGGGACGTACGGCAACGGGAAATATCTGGTGCTCGTGAACACCGGCGCACAGCTTGGATCGGGTGGCCCGACCCAGGTTGGAGAGGTGTCCGGATTGTTCCTGAGCAGCGATCAGCCGCAACCACCCTCGGTCGCTCCGCCGTCGAGCCTGAGCCTCACCGCGCCGGCCAGCCTGCAGTCTTCAGGTCGTGCAACGCTGACTGCCACCGCTACCTACACGGACGGAGCGAGCCGCGCCGTAAGCGCAACCTGGACCAGTTCCGATGCGGCGCTCGCCACGGTGTCCTCGTCCGGCGTGCTCAGCGCTGGCAGCGTGACGGTGGATACCCCGGTCACCCTCACCGCCACCTATGCCGAGAACGGCGTCACCGTCAGCGCGAGCGCGACCGTCACCATCTCGGCGGCGCCGGCGGCGTTGGCCGGAATCGCGGTATCAGGCAGCGGCAGCGTGCAGTCCGGTGGCCAGGTGTTGTTCAGAGTCACCGCCACTTACAGCGACGGCTCCAGCCGGCAGGTCACCGCAAGCAGTTGGACGGTGTCCAATGCCGCCCTGGGCTCGGTCAACAGCCGCGGCGTGCTGACCGTGGGCACAGTGACCACGGACACCGCGCTGACGGTCACCGCCAGTTACACCGAGAGCGGGGTCTCCCGCAGCGCGAGCGCAAGCGTTACCGTCAGCGCCACCCCGGCCGTCCTGTCCGGTCTCACGCTGATCGGTGCGCAGGGTACGGTGGGGGCGGGGAAGACCCTCAACCTTTCGGCCGAAGGCCGCTATGGCGACGGTTCGCGCAAGCGGGTCAGCGCCACCTGGCAGGTCTCCAATGCCGCGGCCGGCATCAGCGCAAGCGGGGTGCTCACTGCGGGAACGGTGGCGCAGGACACGCAGGTGCTGATCACGGCGCGCTACAGCGAGGGCGGGGTGAGCGTGTCCGCGGAGTATCAGACGCTGATCCTGGCTACGGTCCCGGTGACGCCCGATTTCCAGGCGGAGGTTGAGGTCGCCGGCACGCGCAGCGCCTACAGCGTGTCGCTGTGGTTCAACGCCGCTGCCGTTTCCGCGCTGAGCCAGGCCGGCGCCTTTGCCGCCACCCAGACCTACAAGGTCTATGTGGCGGCGCTGGTGCCGGCAGGATCGCTGGTGAGCGTCCCAACGGTGTTCCTGCTCAATCGCAGCAACGAATGGCAGGCGCTGTCTTCTCCCTTGGCGGAGTACTTGTCCGGGGTGGCGCAGAACGACTGGCAGCTGATCGAGTTGATTGCCGGCCTCGATATCTCGATGATATCGGGCACCATGATCTACGTCGGCTACGGCACCAGCGACACCGAGATGATCGACGCGGGACGCTACAGGATGGTCTACCAGATGCCGTAGCCCGCGAGAAACCGACCGCCGCCGGAGCCGGCGGCTACAGCAGCTGAAGTTCCTTCAGGTCAGCGCGCAGTTTCTCTGACGACGTGAAATGGATCGCATGCAGTCCGCAGGCTCGCCCGGCCTCGACGTTCGCCGCCACGTCGTCGATGAACGCGGTCTTCGCCGGATCGAGGCGGCAGCGCGAGATGGCGAGCTCGAAAATGCGCGGATCGGGCTTCACGATCCCGTGTTCGCCGGAGACGATCACATCCTCGAACCAGGACAGGCATTCGAACCGCGCCTTCACAAGCGGCCAGGTCTCGTTGGAAAAATTGGTGAGCGCGTAGAGCCGCAGGCCGCGCCGGCGCAACGCATCGAGTATATCCACCGTGCCGGCGATCGTCCCGCGCAGCATGACCGGCCAGCCCTCCTTCCAGCGCGCGATCAGCGCCGCGTGTTCCGGGAACCGGCGGCTGCGCTCGGCGATCGCCTGGTCCGCGGGCTTGCCGGCGTCCATTTCGAGGTACCAGTCGTGCGCAATCACGTGCTGCACGAAATGCTCGAGCGCCTCGTCGCTGGAAAAAAAACGGCCGTAGTAATAGCGCGGATCCCAGTCGAGCAGGACACGGCCCAGGTCGAACAGCACTGCGTCCATCGGGGCAGGCATGCAGGCGACGCTCAGGCGAGCGCCTTGGTCACCACCTCGAGGGTGTCGCGCGACAGTCCGCCCG
This sequence comes from Betaproteobacteria bacterium RIFCSPLOWO2_02_FULL_65_20, assembly GCA_001770425.1. Classification (GTDB taxonomy): domain Bacteria; phylum Pseudomonadota; class Gammaproteobacteria; order Burkholderiales; family SG8-39; genus JACQTO01. Next base: position 6,828 of record MEQZ01000023.1, read on the forward strand.
TGCTGCAGATGCGCTCCAGCGCGCCCTGCGCGTGCGCCTGGCGGCCGGCGTCGAACCTCCTCCAGCGGTCGAACGCGCGCGCGATGCGCGCGGCGACCTGCGGGTTGAGCGCATCGAGCTCGACGATCCTGCCGGCGGCGAATTCGTAGCCCGCCCCGTCGGCGGCGTGGAAGCGCGCGTGGTTGGCACAAAAGCCGCGGATCAGCGCGTAGACCTTGTTGGGATTGCGGATGTCGAAGGCCGGGTGCGCGCTGAGCCGCTTCACTTCGTCGAGCGTCGCGCTCAGGCGCGAGGTGGCCTGCACGGCGAGCCATTTGTCCACCACCAGCGGCTCGTCCTTCCATTTCGCGTAGAACGCATCCAGCGCGACCTGGCGTTCATGGCAGTCGCAGTTGGCGAGCATGGAAAGCGCGGCCATCGCGTCGGTCATGTTGTCGGCCTGCTCGAACTGCGTCAGCGCGATGCCGCGGATTTCCGGGTCATCGAGTTCCATCAGGTAGCCGAGCGCGACGTTGCGCAGCGCGCGCGCACCCGCCGCGGCCGCATCGGGCGAGTACGGGCCTGTTGCGCGCTTTGCGCGCCAGGTATCGAGCAGCTCGGGCTGGAGGTCCCAGGCGAGTTGCACCCGCACCTGCTGGCGCGCCTGGTGCAGCGCGTCGGGGTCGACCACGTCCATCTGTTCGGCAAGCGTGGCCTCCGAGGGCAGCGACAGCGCCTCGGCGGCGAACGCCGGATCGCTGCGTGCCGACTCGCCGAGCACGCGCGCGAAGGCGGCGACGAAGCCCCTGGGCACTTCGACCGCCCGGTGCGTCCGCAGCGCCTGCGCGCCGCGCAGGATGAGATCCGAGGCCAGGCGCTGGCCCGCCTCCCAGCGGTTGAACGGGTCCGAGTCGTGCGCCATCAGATGGCTGAGCGAGGCCTCGTCGTAGGCGTATTTCAGTACCACCGGCGCGGAGAAGCCGCGGGCGAGCGAAGGCACCGGCTTCGCGGCCACGTTGACGAATTCGAATCGCTCTTCGGCCTGTTTCACCGAGAACACCCGCGAAGCTGTCTTGGCGGCGGGTTCACCCTCGAGCTGCAGCGGAACATCGTTGCCGTCTGCGTCGAGCATGCCGAAGGAGAGCGGTATGTGCAGCGGCGGCGTGGCGTCGGCCGCAGGCGGGCGGGACTGCCTGACCGTCAGCGTGTAGCGCTGCGCCGTTGCATCGTAGGCGTCGGTCACTTCGAGCACCGGCGTGCCGGCCTGCCCGTACCAGCGCCTGAACTGCGAGAGATCGACGCCGGAGGCGTCCGCCATGGCATCGACGAAATCGTCGCAGGTGACGGCCTGGCCGTCGTGGCGCGCGAAATAGAGGTCCATTCCTTTGCGGAACGCCGCCGCGCCGATCAGCGTGTGGATCATGCGCACCACTTCGGCGCCCTTCTCGTACACGGTGGCGGTGTAGAAATTGCTGATCTCCATGTACGCCTCGGGCCGCACCGGATGCGCCATCGGCCCCGCGTCCTCCGGGAACTGCAGCGCGCGCAGGCTGCGCACCTCCTGAATACGCTGCACCGCGCGCGAGTACATGTCGGCGCCGAATTCCTGGTCGCGGAACACGGTGAGGCCTTCCTTCAGAGAGAGCTGGAACCAGTCGCGGCAGGTGACGCGGTTGCCGGTCCAGTTGTGGAAGTATTCGTGCGCCACCACCCGGTCGATGTTCAGGAAGTCGGTATCGGTAGCGGTGTCGGGGCGGGCGAGCACGTACCGGGTGTTGAATATGTTGAGCCCCTTGTTCTCCATCGCGCCCATGTTGAAGTCGCCCACTGCGACGATCATGTAGTGGTCGAGGTCGACTTCCAGTCCATAGACCTCCTCGTCCCACTTCATCGCGCGCTTGAGCGCGGCCATCGCGAAACCGCACTGGTCGAGCTTCCCCGGCTCGACGCAGATGGCGAGTTGCACGGCGCGGCCGGAGCGCGTGACGAAAGTGTCGTCGAGCCGGTCGAGCTTGGCCGCCACCATCGCGAACAGATAGCAGGGTTTCGGGAAAGGGTCTTCCCATCGCACCCGGTGACGGCCGCCGCCGTCGTCGCCCTGGTCGACCAGGTTCCCGTTCGACAGCAGCACCGGATGCGTCTCGCGGTCCGCGTGGATGGTGACCGTGTACTTCGCCATCACGTCGGGACGGTCGATGAACCAGGTGATGCGCCTGAAGCCTTCGGCCTCGCACTGGGTGAACAGACCGTCCCTGGAGCCGTACAAGCCCATCAGCTTGGTGTTCCGGCGCGGATGGATGCGGGTCACCGTCTCCAGCGTAAAGCGCTCCGGCACCGCGGCGATCGTCAGATGTTGCTCATCGACGGCGTACTCTCCTGCCTCGAGCGCGCCCCCGTCGATGGCCACCGACACGGGTTCCAGCTCTTCGCCGTCGAGCACGAGCGGCGCTTGCGGGTCGGCGCCCTTGGGGTTGCGCGCGACCGACAGCCGCGCGCGCACCTGCGCGTGATCGGCGTGCAGATCGAAGTCCAGATCGACCGCCGAGATAAGGAACGCGGGCGGGGTGTAGTCCTTGAGATAGATCGTCTGTGGCGTGGGGTCGCGCATGGGCCTCGAATCCCGGGAAACAATACTCGTGGAAAGTCTAACCCAATAACGCGCCGTCCCAGCGTGCGAGCCCCGCACTCACCCGCGGCGCCGTGCGATCGCGGATCACGGCGGTGCGCACGCCGCGCTCGCGCAACCGCTGCGACAGCCGGCGCGCCGCGGGCGACTGGAACCGGGCCGTCCGCCGGCGTGAGAATGGCGCTCAGCCCGGGCCGTTCGCAACGCGTCCGCCATCCTTGATCGGGGTGGCGAACTTGTACTCGATGTCCCAGGGAAAGTAGATCCACTTGTTCTGCTTGAATTCCTTGACGAAGGTGTCGACGATCGGCCGACCTGCGGGTTTGGTATAGAGCGTCGCAAAATGGGCCTTGGGCACCAGGCGGCGCGCGACACGCGCCGTTCCGCCGGTGTCCACGAGGTCGTCGATGAGCAGAAATCCCTCGCCGTCCCCCGGTACGCTTTTCAGTACCTGCACGCTGCCCTGGATCTGTTCCGCTTTCCCCGTGGCGCCAGCCTCATAGCTGGTGACGCATATGGTATCAATGAGGCGGATATCCAGTTCGCGGGCGACCAGTGCCGCGGGGATCATGCCGCCGCGGGTCAGCGCGATGATGCCTTTCCACTGTCCCTTCCGGTGCAGCTCGTGAGACAGGAAGCGCGCGTCGCGATGAAGTTCCGGCCAGGAAATGACGATGTCGTTTTCGTAAGGGTTGTGTGTCATACGGAGGCTTGCATAGACGTCAAGGGAGAACTTTAGCAGGAACCGTGTCCCAGGGAATTTCTGCCCTGGGCCAGCTCCGGGACCTAGCGTGCGCCCAGCAAATCGGCGCAGGCGCGGGCGATTACTTTGGTGGCACGGCACAGGTCCCGCAGTTCCAGCCGTTCGTCGGCACGCTTGGCATGGCTCTCCAGCACGGTGCGGGGACCCGCGCCATAGAGCACGGCCGGAATGCCCGCCTCGCAGTAAAGGCGGGCATCCGTGTAGAGCGGCGTGCCGCAGACCGGTATCTGCTCGCCGAACA
>MEQZ01000024.1 GCA_001770425.1 Betaproteobacteria bacterium RIFCSPLOWO2_02_FULL_65_20
GGAAGTAGGCGTTCTTGGCGTCATACGCCGCCTGGAACTTCAGATCCACTGTGCCGTTCTTGCCTTTGACCGGCATCGGCTCCAGCGGTCCGCCCTTGACGAGTTTGTCGCCCATCGCCTTTTCCTTGCCCGTATGGCAGGTGGTGCAGGCCTTGCCGTCCCGGACAAGGCTCGCCCCGGGATGCTTGTCGCTGCGCAACCACTCGTAGGAGGACTGGCCGGGATAGAACAGCGGCACCGTCGTCGCCGAAATCTTCGACCAATCGATGCTGGCCGGATCGGCGGCCATGGCAGGTGCTGCGACGATAGCGCTTAAACCCAATACGAATGCGGCTTTTCTCACGGTTCTCTCCAGTCGTGTGTCAGACAATCAAATAGAATCGCAACAAAATCGATCCGCGAACCGACTGATGCAAGTCAATCGGTTCTTTCATCACTCCAGGACCTCATCGACCAGCTCGCGAATCTTCTTCCGTACCTCCGCAAGCGCACGCCGTCCTCTGGCAGTCGCGACGTAGTACTTGCGGCGTTTCCCGTTCACCACTTCGTGCTTCGAGCGCAGGCACCCCGCTTTCTGCAGGCCGTGGAGAATCGGGTAGATCGTCCCCGGGCTTATCGCATACCCATGGCGCCGCAGTTCCTCGATCATCTCGAGTCCGAACACGGGGCCCTCGGCCGCATGGTGCAGGACATGCACGCGCACGAACGCCAGGAACACATCGCGTGTAATTATGTTGGGCATCGTTATCGAGGGCCGATAAAATACCAAGCACAGCCGCAACTATAATTTCCGCCGATCATCCACCCTTGATTTAGGTCAAGCCTTGCCTTGAAATCTTCTCCCGCCATTCCGCGCAGTATCTGGATGCTCGGTTTCGTGAGTCTGTTCATGGACGTATCGTCCGAACTGATACACAGCCTGCTGCCCGTGTTCATGGTTACGAGCCTCGGCGCAAGCGCCTTCGCCGTGGGCATCGTAGAAGGAATCGCCGAATCGACGGCGCTGATCGTGAAGGTCTTTTCCGGCGCGATCAGCGATTACCTCGGAAAGCGAAAATCCCTGGCGGTGATCGGTTATGGATTGGGCGCCGTCTCCAAGCCTCTGTTCGCGCTCGCGCTGTCGGTGAACTGGGTTCTGGCCGCCCGTTTCATGGACCGGATCGGAAAGGGGATACGCGGGGCCCCGCGCGATGCGCTGGTCGCCGATCTCACGCCCCTGGAGATCCGCGGCGCCGCATACGGCCTGCGCCAGGCGCTGGACACGGTCGGCGCATTCGTCGGCCCTCTGCTCGGCGTGCTGCTCATGCTGCTCTGGGCGGGGGACTTCAGGACCGTGTTCTGGTACGCGGCGATCCCGGCCGTCATCGCCGTTCTTCTGCTGATATTTGGCGTCGAGGAACCGCGCGCGGCGTCCGCCCACCGCAGGCCGGCTTCTCCAATCCAGTGGAAGACGCTGAGCGAGCTGGGCAGCGCCTACTGGTTCGTGGTCTTGGCGGGCGGCGTGTTTACGCTTGCGCGCTTCAGCGAGGCGTTTCTGATTCTGCGTGCCCAGCAGCAAGGGCTGCCGGATACCTACGCCCCGCTGGTGATGGTGGTGATGAATGTAGTCTACGCCTTGGTCGCCTATCCCATGGGCAAGCTGGCAGACCGCGTGAGCCACATGACCCTCCTCGGGGCGGGGCTCGTCGCACTGATCGTCGCCGACCTGGTCCTTGCACACGCGCAGGGACTTGCCGCGGTCGCCCTGGGCGTGGCGTTCTGGGGCCTGCACATGGGCATGACCCAGGGACTGATGGCGGCAATGGTCGCCGATAGCGCGCCGGCGAATTTGCGAGGCACGGCTTTCGGCTTTTTCAATCTCGCGAGCGGGGTCGCGATGCTGATCGCCAGCGTTCTGGCGGGCCTGCTTTGGGACAAGCTCGGGGCGGCCGTAACGTTTTATGCCGGCGCGCTATTCTCCCTGGCGGCCTTCATCACACTGGTGCTGGGCGACCGGAGGTGGCGAGGTCGAGGCTGCTAGAATCCACTCTTGCCCCCACAAATCGAGCACGCTTCATGACCAAAGTCTATTCGATCGACGGCATCACGCCCGTCGTCCATCCGAGCGCCTACGTTCATCCGAGTGCGGTGCTGATAGGCGATGTGATCGTCGGCCCCGGCGTCTACATCGGCCCGCTGGCCAGCCTGCGCGGCGACTTCGGGCGCATCGTGGTCGAGCGGGGCGCGAACGTCCAGGATTGCTGCGTGCTGCACGGGTTTCCGGGCACCGACACCCTCATCGAGGAGGACGGCCATATCGGTCACGGCGCAGTCATCCACGGGGCGCGCATTCGCAGGAACGCGATGGTCGGTATGAGCGCCGTGATCGGCGACAATGCCGAGATAGGCGATTCCGCGATCGTCGCCTCTCTGGCGTTCGTCAAGGCGGACATGGTCGTTCCGCCCGGCACGCTGGTCGCGGGCGTCCCGGGGCGCGTGGTGCGCAAGCTCACGCAGATCGAGCTCGCCTGGAAAATCCAGGGGACGGACATGTACAAGATGCTCACCGTCCGTTCGCTTCGCACCCTGCGCCGCACGACGGCGCGCACGAAGGTGGAGGCGAGGCGCAAACGATTCGACCTGCCCGAAACACTGCCGCTGCGCGCGTATCGCAGAAAGCTGGCGCCGTGAGGGTGAAACCGGCCACCGGAGTCATCGACGTCATGCTCCATTCACGGCGTGCGGCCGGCGGCGCCGCGCCGCGGCACCGATCCATGCACCATCCATTCCAGAGCTAGAGGTCCATCCATGGCATACGAACATATCATCGTCGAAACCCGGGGCCGCGTCGGCCTGATCACCCTCAACCGGCCCCAGGCCATGAACGCGCTGAACGACGCGCTGATGGACGAGTTGGGCGAGGCGCTTGCCCGGTTCGATGCCGACGAGGGCATCGGCGCGATCGTGCTCACGGGCAGCGAGAAGGCTTTCGCCGCCGGCGCGGACATAGGCGCGATGAGGGACTGGTCCTACATGGACGTCTACAAGAGCGATTACATCACCCGCAACTGGGAGCGGCTGCGGTCGGTGCGCAAGCCCGTGATCGCGGCGGTGGCGGGATTCGCGCTCGGCGGGGGCTGCGAACTGGCGATGATGTGCGATTTCATCATCGCGGCCGACTCGGCGAAGTTCGGCCAGCCGGAGATCAAGATCGGCGTCATCCCGGGCGCGAGCGGCACGCAGCGGCTGCCGCGCGCGGTGGGCAAGGCCAAAGCCATGGACCTCATCCTGACCGGACGGATGATGGATGCCGCGGAGGCTGAGCGGGCGGGCCTCGCGTCGCGCGTGGTGCCGGCAGCGCAACTCCTCGAGGAGGCGCTCGCGGCTGCGGGGCAGATCGCCGGATACTCCCTGCCCTCGGCGATCGCCGCCAAGGAAGCGATCAACCGCGCCTTCGAGACGCCGCTCTCCGAAGGCATCCTGTTCGAGCGCCGCATGTTTCACTCGCTGTTCGCCACCGAAGACCAGAAGGAAGGCATGGCGGCGTTCGTCGAGAAGCGCAAGCCCGACTTCAAACACCGCTGACCGTGACCGGCCGGGGTGCCGGCGGCTCGGCTGCGCGCCACATCGCCTGGATGTGCGCCGCGCATGTGTTCAGCATGCCGGGATTCGCGACTTTTGCGACGCTCCTGCCACGCCTGCAGCAGGAATGGGGGATCAACAACTCGCAGGCGGGTTTCGTGTCGGGCGCCTTTTTCGCCGGCTACATGGCGGCCGTGCCGTTGCTCACGGGTCTCACCGACCGCGTCGACGCCCGCCGGGTCTACCTGGTCTCCTGCCTGACGCTGGCGGCCGCGCTCGCAGCGTTTGCGCTGTTGGCGGAAGGATTTGTTTCCGCGGCGCTGTGCCAGGCCGCGGTCGGTGCCGGGATCGCCGGCACCTACATGCCGGGCCTGCGCGTGCTCACCGATAACACCGCCGGCCCTGCCCAGAGCCGCGCAGTGTCGTTCTACACCGCCATCTTCGGACTCGGGACCAGTGTCTCGATCCTGGCCTCGGGATGGATCGCGGATGCGTGGGGCTGGCGCGCCGCGTTCGCAGGAGCGGCGATCGGACCGGCGATCGCCGCGGCCATGGTCGCCTTCGGCATGCCGGCGTCGCATGCCGGTCATGCCGCTCCCTTGCTCGATTTCCGGCCGGTGCTGCGCGCGCGCCAGGTCTGGCCCTACATTTTCGGGTACGCGGTGCACTGCTGGGAACTGTTCGGGTCGCGCTCCTGGCTGGTTGCGTTCTGCTTTTTCGCACAAGGCGCGCAAAGCATGCAAAGCCAAGGCGGCCCCGGCCCATGGTTCTGGTCGCCGGTCGCGATCGCCGCGATCGCCAACCTGTGCGGCCCGCCGGCGAGCATCGTGGGCAACGAATTCGCACTGCGATTCGGCAGGGGGCGCCTGATCGCGGTCGCGATGCTCGCCTCGGGCATCCTGACCGGCTTGCTCGGCTTCGCTTCCGCGTTGCCGTGGTTTGCGATCGCAGGCCTGGCGATGCTGCACATGACGCTGGTCATGGGGGACTCCTCGGCGCTGACAGCGGGCATGGTGATGCATTCCCCGCGCGAGGCGCGCGGTGCGACCATGGCGATACACTCGATGCTCGGGTTCGGCGCCGGGTTCATCTCGCCCCTGGTCTTCGGCGCGGTGCTCGATCTCGCGGGGGGCAACGCGAGCGCCCCGGCGTGGAGCGCCGCGTTTCTGACGCTGGGCGCCGGGGCGGTGATCGCGCCGTGGCTGCTCGGATTCACGCGCCGGGCGGGCTGATCCGCCGCCCCGCCTTTACGCCGGCTTTTGATCCATAATCCCGCAGAGGGTTACCGCACCGCCTTGTGGCGGCAACAGGTTACGGAGGAGAAGCGAATGGGAAAGATCTGGCTCAAGAACTACCCCGCCGGCGTTCCGGCCGAGATCGATTACCGGCAGTACGGGTCGATCGGCGCGCTGTTCGAGGCGAGCGTGGAGAAATTCCGCGACCGGCCCGCCTATCACAACATGGGCAAGACCATCAGCTTCGGGGAACTGGACCGGCTGTCGCGCGCGTTCGGCGCCTGGCTGCAGGCACGGGGCATCGGCAAGGGCGCCCGCGTGGCGCTGATGATGCCCAACTGCCTGCAGTATCCGGCGTGCATCTTCGGGGCTCTGCGGGCGGGCTGCACGGTGGTCAACGTCAATCCGCTGTACACCGCCCGGGAACTCGAATACCAACTGAAGGATTCCGGGGCCGAGGCGATCGTCATCCTGGAGAACTTCGCCCACGTGCTGCAGGCGGTGATCGCCAGGACGCCGATCAAACACGTCGTGGTCGCCGCGCTGGGCGATCTGCTCGGGGGGAAGGGGCTGCTGGTGAATTTCGTGCTGCGCAAGGTGAAGAAAATGGTGCCGGCGTACGAACTGCCGGGCGCACAGCGTTTCAACGCCATGATTGCCGAGGGCGAACGGGGCGCGCTGCATGCCGTCGATGTGGGCCATGAGGACGTCGCTTTCCTGCAGTACACCGGCGGGACCACCGGCGTCTCCAAGGGAGCGGCGCTGGTCCACCGCAACATACTCGCGAACCTGGAGCAGGCCGCAGCCTGGATCGTGCCGTTCCTGGGCGAGCAGCCGCAGGTCATCATCACGGCGCTGCCGCTGTATCACATCTTCTCGCTCACCGCGAATTGCCTGATCATGACCAAGCTGGGCGGATGCAACATCCTGATCACCAACCCGCGCGACATCCCCGGTTTCGTGAAGGAACTGGCCAAACACAAGTTCACCATGATCACCGGCGTGAACACGCTTTTCAACGCGTTGCTCAATCACCCCGACTTCGCCAAGCTGGATTTTTCGAACCTGCGGGTTTCGCTCGGCGGCGGCATGGCGGTGCAGCAGGCGGTGGCAGAGCGCTGGAAGAAGGTGACCGGCGTGACGCTGGTGGAGGCCTATGGTCTTTCCGAGACCTCGCCCGCCGCAACCATCAATCCCCTCGACCTGAAGGAATACAACGGCGCCATCGGGCTGCCGATTTCATCGACGGAAATCTCGATTCTGGACGACGAGCGAAAGGAAGTGCCTCTGGGGCAGGCCGGTGAGGTCTGCATCCGCGGGCCGCAGGTGATGGCGGGCTATTGGCAGAGTCCGGACGAAACCGCGAAGGTGATGACGCCCGACGGATTCTTCTGCACCGGGGACATCGGCATCATGGACGACCAGGGGTTCGTGCGCATCGTAGACCGGAAAAAGGACATGATCCTGGTGTCCGGCTTCAACGTCTATCCGAACGAGATCGAAAACGTGGTTGCGATGCACCCGGGGGTGCTCGAGTGCGCCGCGATCGGCGTGCCCGACGAGAATTCCGGCGAGGCCGTGAAGCTGTTCGTCGTCAAGCGCGACCCGTCACTGACCGAAGCCGATCTGCGCAGGCACTGCGAGGAGAATCTCACCGGCTACAAGCGGCCGAAACGCATCGAGTTCCGGACCGATCTGCCCAAGACGAACGTGGGCAAGATCCTGCGGCGCGAACTCCGGGACAAGGCGTAAAGAGATCCCCCCGGGTCCCTAGGTGAGGGGTCGGAGGTCGGTGTCGGGGCGCGATTTCTTCAGCACTTTGTCGATCGAGGAGAGCAAGTCCTCGACCTGAATGGGTTTGGTCAGGAAATCGTCCACGCCGAGCTGGCGCGCCTTGACCAGGGTGTCGTCGTCCTCGCGCCCGGTGAGGAAAATGACCGGGATGCGTCGGGTCGCCGCATCGGAGCGTAGCGCACGCAGCAGTTCCATGCCGTCCAGATACGGCATCGCAATGTCCGACAGGATCAGATCGGGCGTTTCGGCAAGGATGTAGCGAATGCCGTCGGCGGCGTCAGACGCGGTCCGCACGGCATGGCCAACTGCCTTGAGGTGCACGCGCAGCAGGTCGAGCATGGTGACATCGTCTTCGATGATTAACAGCTTGGCCAAGCTGCCTCCCGGACGAATGTCGGTGTTTTCACTGGATGATGATATTAGCATACGCGCCCGCCGTTTCGGGCAACGGATGCATGGCGAAGACCGGCCAGGCCGCTAGGCGCATGGGCAGTTTGGCGCGTTCCGGCCGAGGACCGTCGCGCAAGCAGAGGCCTGTTTTTCCATCAATTCCGCTCACTTCTGGGGCTGGTGCTGCTGGGGCGGATACTGCACGACCTGCTGCTCGATGGCGCCGAAGACGGATTGGCCGGCTGCATCCAGCATCTCGATGCGCAGGCGATCGCCGAACTTCAGGAAAGGCGTCGAAGGCTCGCCCTTCGCGATCGCCTCGAGCATGCGCTTTTCGACCAGGCATGCCGAGCCGGCGCGCCTGTCCTTGTTCGACACCATGCCCGAGCCGATGATCGCGCCTGCCGAAAGCGGCCGGGTGCGGGCCGCATGCGCGATCAGGCGGTAAAAGCTGAAGGTCATGTCCACGCCCGCGTCGGGCCTGCCCAGCAGTTTGCCGTTGACGTACGCCTCGAGCGGCAGGTGCAGCTTGCCGCCATGCCAGGCTTCGCCCAGTTCCTCGGGCGTGACCGCGACCGGCGACAGCGCAGAGGAAGGCTTGCTGTGGAAGAAGCCGAAGCCCTTCGCGATCTCCGGCGCGACCAGGTTGTGCAGCGACACGTCGTTGACCAGCATCAGCAGACGGATGTGTTCGCCCGCCTTGTCCGGCCTCGTGCCCATGGGAACATCGCCGGTGATGACCGCCACCTCGCCTTCGAGGTCGGCGCCCCAATCCTCGGACTCAAGCGCTATATCGTCGCGGGGCCCGAGGAACGAATCCGATCCCCCCTGGTACATCAGCGGATCGGTCCAGAATTCCTTGGGCATTTCCTCGCCGCGCGCCTTGTGGGCGAGTTCGACGTGATTGACATAGGCCGAACCGGCGGCCCACTGGTAGGCGCGCGGCAGCGGCGCGGCGAATTTCGAGAAATCCGGCTCGAAGGCCCGCGAGGACGGCGTGCGATTCAGGTCCTCATAGAGGGTCGCCAGCTGCGGCGCGCAATAGTCCCAGTCATCCAGCGCGTCCTGCAGCGTGGGCGCGATGTGATCGGCCGGAACCGCGAGTTTGAGGTCCTTGGAGACAACGACCAGCACGCCGTCGCGCGTTCCGTCTTTCAGGGTGCCTAGTTTCATGATTGCGATCTCTCGTGGGTTGAACGGCCTACGGGCGAAACCTTGCAGGACTCTTCAGCCCAGCCTATGGACACGCTGTCGCGCACGTCGAGGGGGAGCATGTGGTATTCCGCCGTCGCCTCGGGTACGTGTGCAAAGCGGGCATCCTTGCTCAGCCACAATAATAGCAGCCTTGTCCGACTACAAACGTGTCCTTGCGCTTGCGCACACCCTCGAGTTCGGGGATCATCGGTAACGCGAAGCACACGGAGAATACTTATATGTCCGGAAACGCTTGGCAGGTGTTCGACTTGGCTGATCTTAGAAAGAAGGTCGAAGGCACAGAGCCGCGCTTATTCGAATTTCTGCGCAAACCGGGCCTGTCCGGCGCCATTTATCGGCTGCCAGCCGGCGCCCGGGACATGCAGGCACCTCACCTGGAAGACGAGATCTACGTCGTGCTTGATGGGCGCGCCCGGCTGCGTATAGGTGCCCAAGAGCATGAAGTGCGGCCGGGCATCGTGCTATTCGTGAGCGCTACTGCCGAGCACTCTTTCTTCGACATCGAGGAAGACATTACGTTGCTCGCGGTGTTTGGCGCCACAGCTCACGTATAGAAGGAATGTTTGCCGTTTGCGCAGGGACCGAGGCTCATAGTCACCAAACGTAGAACATGAATACCCACGGGACCACTCCAGCGCTCGTCGCTACAGCATAGGCCAGCCAGGCCGCGAAGCGACGCGCAGGTCGTGCAGGCACGCGGGCGATGAGTTTTCTGCCCAACCACAGAGCGGCGACAGCTCCGATTCCGAGCAAAGCGCCTCGAAACCACGGAAGCGCTGGTATGTGCACGCCGTCGCCGGAAAGGATCGTCACGCTAAGCGCTGACAACCCGAGAAAAACGCCAATACCGGCGAGCGGAACCAATCCATGGGCAAGGCGCAGGTGGTCGCCTCGCACGCGCAGCAGCGCTGCGGCGACACGCAGCCAGAGCCACATCCAACCGCCCACGACAATTGACGTGGCACCAATGTAGCCAAGGATTATGGCCCCATCCAA
>MEQZ01000025.1 GCA_001770425.1 Betaproteobacteria bacterium RIFCSPLOWO2_02_FULL_65_20
GAATACCAGATCATGCGCGACGCCTCTATCGCGGTGCTGCGCGAGATCGGCGTGGACACGGGCGGTTCGAACGTCCAGTTCGCGATCAACCCGGCCGATGGGCGCATGGTAGTGATCGAGATGAACCCGCGCGTGTCGCGTTCCTCGGCGCTGGCATCCAAGGCGACCGGGTTTCCGATCGCCAAGGTGGCGGCCAAGCTGGCGGTGGGCTACACGCTCGATGAACTCGCCAACGAAATCACCGACGGGGCGACGCCGGCCTCGTTCGAGCCCACGATCGACTATGTGGTCACCAAGGTGCCGCGCTTCGCCTTCGAGAAGTTCCCGCAGGCGAATGACCGCCTGACCACCCAGATGAAGTCGGTGGGCGAGGTGATGGCCATCGGGCGCACCTTCCAGGAATCGTTCCAGAAGGCGCTGCGCGGCCTGGAAGTGGGCGTGGACGGGCTCAACCAGAAAACCACGGACCGCGAAACCATCGAAAAGGAACTCGGCGAGCCGGGGCCGGAACGCATCTGGTACGTGGGCGACGCCTTCGAAAACGGCTTTACGCTGGAGGAGGTGCACCGGCTCACGCGCATCGATCCGTGGTTCCTGGCGCAGATCGAGGAGATCGTCAGGATAGAGGTGGATCTCGACGACAAGTCCCTTGCCGATCTGGACGCCGAGTTGTTGCGCAGGCTCAAGCGCAAGGGCTTTTCGGACCGGCGCATCGCCAAGCTCGTGAAGTCGAGCGAGACCCAGGTGCGCGCGCGCAGGCACGGCTTCGGGGTGCGCCCGGTGTACAAGCGCGTGGATACGTGCGCTGCGGAGTTCGCGACCACCACCGCCTACATGTATTCCACCTACGAGGAGGAATGCGAGGCGCAGCCCACGACGCGCAAGAAGATCATGGTTCTGGGTGGCGGACCCAACCGCATCGGGCAGGGCATCGAGTTCGATTACTGCTGCGTGCACGCAGCCTTGGCGCTGCGCGAGGACGGCTACGAAACCATCATGGTCAACTGCAATCCGGAGACGGTGTCGACCGACTACGACACGTCGGACCGCCTGTACTTCGAGCCGGTTACGCTGGAGGACGTGCTGGAGATCGTCCACATCGAAAAGCCGCTCGGAGTCATCGTCCAGTACGGCGGCCAGACCCCGCTGAAGCTCGCGCGCGACCTGGAGAAGAACGGCGTGCCTATCATCGGGACCACGCCCGACATGATCGACGTGGCGGAGGACCGGGAGCGCTTCCAGAAGCTGCTTAACGACCTGGGCCTCAAGCAGCCGCCCAACCGGACCGCCCGTACCGAGAGCGACGCACTCGCGCTTGCACAGGAGATCGGCTACCCGCTCGTGGTGCGGCCTAGCTACGTGCTCGGCGGCCGTGCCATGGAGATCGTGCACGAGCAGCGCGACCTCGAGCGGTACATGCGCGAGGCGGTCAAGGTGTCCAACGACAGCCCCGTCCTGCTCGACCGGTTTCTGGACGACGCCACCGAGGTCGACGTCGATGCCGTCTGCGACGGCCGGCGCGTGCTGATCGGCGGGGTCATGGAGCACATCGAGCAGGCCGGGGTGCACTCGGGTGATTCGGCCTGCTCGCTGCCGCCCTATACGCTGCCCTCGCATGTCGAGCGCGAACTGCGCCGGCAGACCGTGGCCATGGCGCACGCGCTGGGCGTGGTGGGGCTGATGAACGTGCAGTTCGCGATCCAGCGCGACATCGTCTATGTGCTGGAGGTGAACCCGCGCGCCTCGCGCACCGTCCCGTTCGTGTCTAAGGCGACGGGGATGGCGCTGGCCAAGATCGCCGCGCGCTGCATGGTGGGCAAGTCGCTGGACGAGCAGGGGGTCGTGCGCGAGGTCGTGCCGCCTTACTTCTCGGTCAAGGAGGCCGTGTTCCCGTTCATCAAGTTCCCGGGCGTGGACTCCCTCCTCGGGCCGGAAATGAAATCCACCGGCGAGGTGATGGGCATCGGCTATTCCTTCGGCGAAGCGTTCGTCAAGTCGCAGATGGGTGCGGGCATCAAGCTGCCGCAGGGCGGACGGGCATTCATCAGCGTGCGCGACAGCGACAAGCTGGCGGCGGTTGAGGTGGCCCGCGAACTCGCAGAACAGGGTTTCACGCTGCTTGCCACTCGCGGGACCGCGGCCGTGCTCGCGGCGCATGGAATTGCAGTGGCCGCGGTGAACAAGGTGGCCGAGGGCCGACCGCACATCGTAGACATGATGAAGAACGCCGAGGTGAGCCTAATCATCAATACCGTCGAGGGCAAGCGCAGTGCGGTCTCCGACTCGCGTGCTATTCGGACCAACGCCCTTGCGCAGCGAATCACCTACTACACCACCATCGCCGGGGCGCGGGCCGCGTGTGCCGCGATCCGGCACCTGCAGGGTCTGGTGCCCTACGACCTCCAGAGCCTGCACGCCACCCTATAGCGGCGCAGCCGCGAAGCCGGCCACGCGGCGGTTACGCAGGTGCAAAAGTGTGCTAATGTAAAAGCTGTTGCGGCGGCGCTGACGCCGCCTCCGATTCAGCGTGTCCCCCAACCGTTTTCTCGGCGCGCCAAGCGTCCTGGCGGTTTGCTTTTTCTTGGATCGTCGAAATGGCAAAGACTCCTGTCACCGTTGCCGGCGCTGAAATGCTCCGCATCGAGCTCCACCGCCTCAAGACAGTGGACCGTCCCAGGGCCATTACGGGGATCGCCGATGCGCGCTCGCATGGGGACCTGTCGGAAAACGCCGAGTACGACGCTGCCAAAGAGCGGCAGAGCTTCCTCGAGGGGCGCATCGCCGAGGTCGAATCCAAGCTCGCGAATGCGCAGATCATCGATCCCAAGCTGCTGGACGCCGAGGGCCGCTGCGTGTTCGGCGCGACCGTGGATCTGAAGGACCTGGACGGCAGCGAGGCGGTGACCTATCAGATCGTCGGCGAGGACGAGGCCGACATCAAGAAAGCCAAGATCTCGATCAGCTCGCCGATTGCCCGCGCGTTGATCGGCAAGTACGCGGGGGACGCGGTCGATGTGGTGACCCCCGGCGGGGTGAGACAATACGAAATACTGGACGTGCGCTACGAGTAGGGTTTCGCGCGCTGGGGGCTGGTGTTAGTCACTTACGAGCTTACTGTTGACGATTCTGGAGAAGAATTCGGTTTTGCATACGTCTCTCGATTTCGGACCGTTGCGCAGTTGCAACGGTCCGAAATCGAGAGAGTAGGGGCGTCAAAGCAAGGCAGCCCGTTTGGGTCCGGCTCGTCCGGCTTAGGGGCGCTAGGGTCGGCGGCGCGATGCAGGGCGCGCGGTCTGGCGCCGCGGAATCGAACCGCGGCTGCCCGGAGGTGCAGCCTGACTGCGGCGATCCGGACCCGGCTTGCGGCGCGGCGGTGCCTTCGCTTTCGATCCGGCAGCCGGCGAGCGCTCCGGCGCAGGCGGTTCCGGCTTCTGGCGGTAAACCACCAGGATCTTGCCGATGTGCTGAACCGGGGATGCGCCGGTGCGCTCGCAGATCTGCGCGAGCAGATCCGCGCGTTGCAGCCGGTCGTCGCTGAACACCCTGATCTTGATGAGTTCGTGGGCTTTGAGGCAACGCTCGATTTCGGCCACGACGCTGTCGGCCAGACCGGCGCTGCTGACGATCACGACCGGATGCAGCACATGAGCGCGCGCCCTGAGCGAGCGGCGGTCGGCGGAGTTGATCTGTTTCATCGATCATATTGTATGTGAACGGGTTCGACGCGGGGGCGTTCCGGGGGCCGTTTCCGAATCGCTTATCGGCCGACGCCCCGGACCGGAACCATTTTCATGAAGCGCAAGGCGAAATCCAGGGCCTGGATGCAAGCGCATGTCGCCGACCCTTACGTGCAGCGGGCGGTGGCCAGCGGGTATCGCTCGCGCGCCGCCTACAAACTGATCGAGATCGACGATCGCGACCGGCTCCTGGATCGGGGGCAGACCGTGGTTGACCTGGGCGCCGCCCCGGGGAGCTGGTCGCAGGTGATCGCGGAGCGCGTGCGGCCCGGCGGGCGGGTTATCGCGGTCGATATCCTGCCCATGAGCCCGATCGCCGGCGTCACGGCCATCGAGGGCGATTTTCGCGAAGCGGCGGTCCTGGGAAGCGCGATGCAGGCGTTGGGGGGCGAAAAAGCCGACCTTGTGGTTTCGGATATGGCACCCAATCTAACGGGTGTGGGCGCCAGCGATCAGGCGCGGGCGGCGCATCTTTGCGAGCTCGCGCTGGAATTTGCGCAGGCGAATCTGAAACCCCGGGGCGCGTTCCTGGTCAAAGCGTTCCAGGGTGCGGGGTATCCGGAGTTTCTGGCCGCAATGCGGCGTTGTTTCGTGTCGGTGGCATCGCGCAAGCCCAAGGCGTCGCGCGGAGGGTCGGCCGAAATGTACCTGCTGGGCAAGGGACTGAAACCGCAGGCACACTAGCCGGGGGGCGCACAGCGGGGGTTTGGCGTTGAATTGGATCCGGGCCGGCTTCCGAATTCATTGATCCGGAACGCCTTTTGAGCACTGGCCCCGCACTCAGGATGCGATTAGAATGACCGATACACAGTGGTGCGCGTAAAGGAAATACATTGAATAGCATGTTCAAGAATCTCGTGATCTGGCTGGTCATCGGCCTGGTGCTGATGACGGTGTTCAATCAGTTCAACACCCGCCAGGCGGTTCAGGCACCGATGGAGTATTCGCAGTTCATCGATGAGGTGAAGGCGGGGCGCATCGAGAAGGTGCTGATCGAAGGCCGCATCATCAAGGCGAGCACCACCGACAAGAAGCGCGTCACGGTGTACTCACCGGGGGACATCTGGCTGGTGTCCGACCTGCTCAAGTACGGAGTGAAGATCGAGGCCAAGCCCGACGAAGAGCCTTCGCTGCTCATGAACATCTTCGTGTCCTGGTTCCCGATGCTGCTGCTGATCGGCGTGTGGGTATTCTTCATGCGCCAGATGCAGGGCGGGGGCCGGGGCGGGGCATTCTCTTTCGGCAAGTCGCGCGCGCGCATGATGGACGAGTCGAGCAACAACGTCACCTTCGCCGACGTCGCCGGCTGCGACGAGGCCAAGGAGGAGGTGTCGGAGCTGGTGGATTTCCTGCGCGACCCCACCAAGTTCCAGAAGCTGGGCGGCCGCATACCGAAAGGGGTGCTGATGGTCGGCAATCCGGGCACCGGCAAGACGCTGCTTGCGCGCGCGATCGCGGGCGAGGCCAAGGTGCCGTTCTTCTCGATCTCCGGCTCGGACTTCGTCGAAATGTTCGTGGGTGTGGGCGCGGCGCGGGTGCGCGACATGTTCGAGCAGGCGAAAAAGCATGCGCCCTGCATCGTGTTCATCGACGAGCTCGACGCGGTCGGGCGCCAGCGCGGTGCGGGCCTGGGTGGCGGCAACGACGAGCGCGAACAGACGCTGAACCAGTTGCTGGTCGAGATGGACGGTTTCGAGGGGACGGCCGGCGTGATCGTCATTGCGGCCACCAACCGGCCGGACGTGCTGGACCCGGCGCTGATGCGCCCGGGCCGTTTCGACCGCCAGGTCGTGGTGCCGCTGCCCGATATCCGCGGCCGCGAAATGATCCTGCTCGTGCACATGCGCAAGGTCCCGCTCGCCCCCGACGTGAAGGCGGAAATCATTGCGCGGGGTACGCCGGGGTTTTCCGGTGCCGACCTGGCGAACCTCATCAACGAGGCGGCGCTGTTCGCCGCGCGCAAGAACAAGCGCCTGGTCGACATGGAGGATTTCGAGCGCGCCAAGGACAAGATCGTCATGGGCGCGGAGCGGCGCTCGATGGTCATGCCCGAGGAGGAGCGGCGCAACACTGCCTATCACGAGTCCGGCCACGTGGTGGTGGCGAAATTGCTGCCCAAGACCGATCCGGTGCACAAGGTCACCATCATCCCGCGCGGGCGGGCGCTGGGCGTGACCATGCAGTTGCCCACTGAAGACCGCTACAGCCAGGACCGCGATCGGCTGCTTCATACCATCTCGGTACTGTTCGGCGGCCGAATCGCGGAAGAGATCTTCATGCACCAGATGACCACCGGCGCCGCCAATGACTTCGAGCGCGCGACCGAAATTGCGCGGCGGATGGTCACGCAGTGGGGCATGTCCGATGCGCTGGGGCCCATGGTCTACGGCGAAAACGAGGGCGAGATATTCCTCGGCCGCTCGGTCACCACGCACAAGAACGTGTCCGAATCCACCCTGCAGAGGGTCGACTACGAGATTCGGCGCATCGTCGATGAGCAGTACCAGGTCGCGAGGAAACTCATCGAAGCCAACCGCGAAAAGGTCGAGATCATGGCGAAGGCGCTGCTCGAATGGGAGACCCTCGACGCCGATCAGCTGAATGACATCATGGCGGGGGAACCGCCGCGGCCGCCCAAGCCCGCGCAGCCGCCGCAGCAACCGCCGCAGCAGGGAACCACGACGGGCGCGGCAGAACCTGCGCCGGCCGCCTGAAAGAGGCGCGGGGCCTCGAGGGGTGAGGAGTAAAATCCTCGCTCCAATGCCGCAGTCCTCGCCGCGTCCCGCTTCCCGCGCCTCGCCCCCGCCCATCTGGCAATGCGGGCGTTTCAGGCTCGACTATTCCTGTCCGCTGCTCATGGGCGTGGTGAATGTCACGCCGGACTCCTTCTCCGACGGTGGCCGGTTTCTTGATCCGCAGCAGGCCATCGCACATGCGTGGCGCCTGATCGAGGAGGGCGCGGACCTGATCGACATCGGTGGCGAATCGACCCGCCCCGGTGCGCAGCCGGTCGACGCGGCAGAGGAGCTGCGGCGGGTGTTGCCCGTACTGCGTGCATTGCGCGATGCCGCGGTCCCCATTGCGTTGGATACCATCAAGCCGCAGGTCATGCAGGCAGCGATCGCCGAAGGCGCATCGGTCATCAACGACGTGACTGCGCTGCGCTCGCCGGGCGCGCTGGAGACGGCTGCCGCCTCCGAGGTGGGGGTGTGCATGATGCACATGCGGGGGGAGCCGCGCACGATGCAGGCCGCGCCGCATTACGAGAACGTCGTCGGGGAGGTAAGGAGCTTCCTTCTGGAGCGGATGGATGCCGCCGTGGCGACCGGCATTGCACGCGAGCGCGTTGCGATCGATCCCGGCTTCGGTTTTGGCAAGACGGCAGGACACAACCTCGAGTTGCTGCGCAACCTGGACCGGCTCGCCGAGTTGGGCGCGCCGGTACTTGTCGGACTGTCGCGCAAGTCGACGCTGGGTGCGATTACCGGCCGGCCCGCGCGGGAGCGCCTGCCTGCAAGCATCGCAGCCGCTTTGCTCGCCGTGCAGCACGGGGCTAGAATCGTGCGGGTTCATGATGTCGCCGCCACGCGCGACGCGCTTGCAGTGCTGGCGGCGGTGGGGAACAGGACACTAGAGTGAACAGAAGATACTTTGGCACCGACGGCGTTCGGGGCAGGGTAGGCCAGACGCCGATCACGCCGGATTTCGTCCTGCGACTGGGTTATGCCGCAGGGGAGGTGCTGGTCAGGCGCGCGAGGATGCGTGGATCGGCGTCCAAGGGCGGTGAGCGTCCCGCGGTGCTGATCGGCAAGGACACCCGGATCTCCGGCTACATGCTCGAGGCTTCGCTCGAAGCCGGGCTGTCCTCCGCGGGCGTGGACGTCGTGCTGACCGGTCCGCTGCCCACGCCCGCGGTAGCGTATCTGACGCGGGCGTTGCGGCTGCAGGCGGGCATCGTCATCAGCGCTTCGCACAATCCCTTCGAGGACAACGGCATCAAGTTCTTCGCCTCCGACGGTGCGAAGCTTGCCGACGAGGTTGAGCTCGAGATCGAGGCGGGGCTCGCGCACACGATGCGCTGCAACGAATCCGCGAAGCTCGGCAAGGCGCGCCGCATGGACGATGCCGCGGGCCGCTATATCGAGTTCTGCAAGAGCACCTTTCCCCAGAACCTGGATCTGCGCGGCATGAAGATCGTGGTGGATTGCGCAAACGGCGCCGCCTATCACGTCGCGCCGCACGTGCTGCACGAGCTCGGTGCCGATGTCGAGGCGATCGGCGTATCGCCGGATGGCTTCAACATCAACGACGCGGTCGGCGCCACCAGACCGAAGGCGCTGCAGGAAGCGGTGC
Source organism: Betaproteobacteria bacterium RIFCSPLOWO2_02_FULL_65_20 (assembly GCA_001770425.1). Lineage (GTDB taxonomy): Bacteria > Pseudomonadota > Gammaproteobacteria > Burkholderiales > SG8-39 > JACQTO01. The sequence goes on from MEQZ01000025.1 coordinate 8,091, forward strand.
GCAAGAACGATGCGGACCTGGGGATCGCGCTGGACGGCGATGGGGACCGACTGGTGATGGTCGACGGCGAGGGCACGCTCTACGACGGGGACCAACTCCTGTACGTGATCGCCAAGGCGCGCGTGCGCAACGGCGGGGTCGCCGGGGTCGCCGGCACCCTCATGACCAACCTTGCGCTGGAGAATGCGCTTGGCAAGCTGGGCATCCCGTTTGCGCGGGCCAAGGTGGGCGACCGCTACGTCCTCGAGATGCTCCAGTCGAAGCGCTGGCAGCTCGGGGGAGAGAATTCCGGCCACATCATCTGCCTGGACAAGCATACGACGGGCGACGGCATCGTCTCGGCGCTGCAGGTGCTCTCGGCACTGCGCACGCAGCGCTCAACGCTCGATGCGTACACCCGGGAGCTCCGGCTTTACCCTCAGGTGCTCATCAACGTGCGCGTGCAGCGCGGCTACGACTGGCAGAAGAAGCCGGCGGTTCTGAAGGCCAAGCAGACTGCGGAGAAGACGCTGGGCCGAAACGGCCGGGTGCTGCTGCGCGCTTCGGGCACCGAGCCCGTACTTCGCGTCATGGTCGAGGGCAAGGACGAAACCAAGGTGCGCGCGCTGGCCAAGACCCTCGCCGCGGCGGTCGAGGCGGGGCGTTGATTCCGGAGTCCCGGAAAGGGTGCACAGTGAGAAGGACCTGGATGCAGACGTCTGCGCTGTGGCTGCTGCGCCTGTTCGGCTGGAGCGTCGAACTGGTGCCGCCCCCGGTTCAGAAGTGCGTGGTGATCTTCTATCCGCACACGTCGAACTGGGACTTCGTCATCGGCATGGTCACGCGTGCGGCAATATGGCTGCCGGTCCGATTTGCGGCCAAGGACACGCTGTTCCGCTGGCCCTTCGGCGGCATATTCCGCTGGCTCGGCGGCATTCCCGTGAACCGGCGCGAGCGAACCGGATTGACGGCGCGGCTGGTGCGGGAGTTTGCGCAGCGCAAGCGCTTCTACCTGGCGATCACGCCCGAGGGGACTCGCTCGCGCACCGATGGCTGGAAATCCGGCTTCTACCATCTCGCGCTCGAGGCCAAGGTGCCGCTTGCGCTCGCCTACATCGATTACCCTCACAGGCGGATAGGCATCGGCGGCTATCTCGAATTGACGGGTGACGAAACCGTGGACCTGGACGCACTGCGACGGTTCTACGCCGGCAAGACCGGCAAGCGGCCCGAGCACCAGGGCGAGATCCGGTTTGTGCGTTAGGGAGGGGCGCCTGCCGGGGCTGGCGCGGACCATACCGAATCACCTGAATGTTCCGTCACTTCCATTGACCCATGGAGCACCGGGAAGTTAAAATACGAGCCTTTGGTTTGACGGTCCCGGGCGAAAACCATGCGTGCCAGGCTCGTAGCAGGCAACTGGAAGATGCACAGCAGCCTCGCGGCCAACCAGGCGCTGCTCGCGGCACTGAAAGCGCGGCTCGGTCCGAGGGAAGGGACCAGCTATGCAGTGTGCGCGCCCTTTCCGTATTTGCATCAGGTGGCCACGGCGCTGGCAGGCAGTCCGGTCGCCTGGGGCGCGCAGAACCTGAGCGAGCACGACGTCGGTGCCTATACGGGCGAGGTTTCCGGCGCCATGCTCCGCGAATTCGGTTGTCGCTACGTCATCGTCGGCCACTCCGAGCGTCGCGGCCTGTACGGCGAGACCGACCAGCAGGTCGCAGCGAAATTCATGGCGGCGCAGCGGGCGGGGCTTACGCCCATATTGTGCGCAGGCGAGACTCTGGAACAGCGTGACCGCGGGGAGACCGAGTCGGTGGTGGCGCGACAGCTTGACGCGCTGTTGAATGCCGCGGGCGTGGCGGCGGTTGCGAACGCCGCGATCGCTTACGAGCCCGTGTGGGCGATCGGTACCGGCAAGACGGCGACTCCGGGGCAGGCGCAGGCAATGCACGAGTTCATTCGTGCGCTGGTGGGCAAGCGAGACAAGGGACTGGCGGCCGAGGTGTCGATTCTCTACGGCGGGAGCGTGAAGCCGGACAATGCGCAGGAATTGTTCGCGATGCCCGACGTGGACGGCGGATTGATTGGGGGCGCGTCTCTGGTTGCTGACGATTTCGTCGCAATCTGCGAGGCCGCCCAGAAGCACTGACATGGGATGTAAATGGATATTTGGCTGGTAGTGATACTTGTGGTTCACGTGATCGCTGCGATCACAATCATCGGGCTGGTGTTGCTCCAGCACGGCAAGGGCGCCGACATGGGGGCGGCCTTCGGCAGCGGCTCCTCCGGCAGCCTGTTTGGTGCAACGGGATCCGCGAACTTCCTTTCGCGCACGACAGCTGTACTGGCTGCGATTTTCTTCGCAACCAGTCTGGCGCTCGCCTATCTCGCAACGCACCGACCCAAACCAAGCGGCGGTGTCATGGATGCGGTCAAAGATCAGCCCGCGGTGCCGACTGCGCCGGGGCAACCCGACGCGGCCAAGTCCGCGGCGCCAGAGACGAATTCCGCCGGCAAGTCCGGAGACGCGGGGACTTCGAGAGCAAACGAGGTTCCGAAGTAGTAGTACAATATCGTCAGGTTGGGGCGTGGCAAGGAGTCGCGTAAGCGACACGGCTGGGTTTCAAGCCTGTTCATGCCGACGTGGTGAAATTGGTAGACACGCCGTCTTGAGGGGGCGGTGGCGAAAGCTGTGAGAGTTCGAGTCTCTCCGTCGGCACCAATAGAAAAAATCGCCTGAAGGCGCAGGCAGTCGTTGCGACCTTCGTCCGCAACGGCAAAGGGGGACTTGGTTCAGGAGCTTACGGGGCTTCGATCCAAGCCCTTTTTTTTGGAAAGGACGCCATAGCGTGTGTAAGTCGTTGGCGCAGGTGTGGAGCGTGGGCGTTTTGGCGCGCTGCCCGGTAACCGAAGGCTGCAACGGTGCTGGATAATTACTTTCCGATTCTGCTTTTCATCTTCGTGGCCTTTGCCGGCGGCGTCGCGCCGATGGCGATGGGCTGGATGGCCTCCATCATGCTCGGGCACAACCGCCCGGATTCCGAGAAGCTTTCCCCGTACGAGTGCGGCTTTGAAGCGTTCGAGGACGCACGCATGAAGTTCGACGTGCGCTATTACCTGGTCGCCATCCTGTTCATACTCTTCGATCTAGAGATCGCCTTTCTGTTTCCGTGGGCGATTTCGCTGAACGAGATCGGGCTGTTCGGCTTCGTGTCCATGATGATCTTTCTCGCCATCCTCGTCGTCGGTTTCGTCTACGAGTGGATGAAGGGCGCGCTGGAATGGGAATAGCGGGATTGACCGCCGAGCAGGGGGGGTGAGCATGGGTGCGTCCGAAGGGCTGATGCAGCAAGGGTTCATCACCACCAGCGTTGACACAGTCATCAACTGGACCCGCACCGGATCGATGTGGCCCATGGCCTTCGGGCTCGCGTGCTGTGCGGTGGAGATGATGCATGCCGGGGCGGCGCGCTACGACCTGGACCGTTTCGGCATCGTGTTCCGTCCCAGCCCCAGACAGGCCGACCTGATGGTCGTCGCCGGCACGCTGTGCAACAAGATGGCGCCCGCGCTGCGCAAGGTCTACGACCAGATGGCCGAACCCCGGTGGGTGGTATCCATGGGCTCCTGCGCCAATGGCGGGGGTTACTATCACTATTCCTATTCGGTGGTGCGGGGTTGCGACCGCATCGTACCCGTGGACGTGTACATTCCCGGCTGTCCGCCGACCGCCGAGGCGCTGATCTACGGCCTGGTGCAACTGCATAACAAGATCAAACGCACCAATACCATCGCCCGCTAGAAGAATGGCCGCCAGAATCCAGCTGCTCAAAACCGCTCTCGAGGCCGCGCTCGGCGCGAGGATCGTTTCACTCACCGAGGCTCTGGGCGAGCTTGCGCTGGTGGTGAAGCCAGAGGACTATGCCGCGGTTGCGAATGCTCTCCACGACACGCCTTCGCTCCGCTTCGAGCAGCTCATCGACCTTTGCGGGGTGGATTATTCACAGTACGGTGACCGGCACTGGAACGCGGCGCGGTTCGCGGTGGTGGCGCAGTTGCTGTCGGTTGCGCACAACTGGCGTCTTCGGCTGAAGGTGTTTGTCCCGGATGACGAATTCCCGGTGGTGGAGTCGGTGACCGGGGTCTGGGCGAGCGCAGGCTGGTACGAACGCGAGGCCTTCGACCTCTACGGCATCATGTTCTCCGGGCACGCCGACCTGCGGCGCATCCTCACCGATTACGGTTTCATCGGCCATCCGTTCCGCAAGGATTTCCCGATCTCCGGAAATGTCGAGATGCGATACGACCCGGAGCAAAAGCGGGTGATCTACGAGCCGGTCAGCATCGAGCCGCGCGAGGTTACGCCGCGGATCATCCGCGAAGAGGCATTCGGCGAACTGAGGCCGCGGAAGTAGGCAATGGCCGAGATCCGCAATTACACGATGAACCTCGGGCCGCAGCATCCGGCGGCGCATGGCGTGCTGCGTCTGGTGCTCGAACTGGACGGCGAGGTCATCATGCGCGCCGATCCGCACATCGGAATGCTGCACCGCGCGACCGAGAAGCTGGCCGAAACCAAGACCTGGCTGCAGGCGCTGCCGTACATGGATCGCCTGGACTACATGTCGATGATGGCCAACGAGCACGCCTACTGCCTGGCGGTGGAGCGTCTGCTGGGGATAGAGGTTCCGGTGCGGGCCCAGTACATCCGCGTCATGTTCGACGAGATCACCCGGCTCCTGAATCACCTGCTCTGGATCGGCGCACACGGCCTGGACTTGGGTGCGATGACCATGTTCATCTACGCATTCAGGGAGCGCGAGGACCTGTTCGACATGTATGAGGCGGTATCGGGCGCCCGGATGCACGCAGCCTACTACCGGCCGGGCGGGGTCTACCGCGATCTGCCCGACAGCATGCCGCGATACGATGTTTCGCGTCACCGCAGCGCGCGCACGGCAGGAAAGCTGAACGAAAACCGCCTGGGGTCGATGCTCGACTTCGTCGAGGATTTCACCAATCGGTTTCCGCGTTGCGTGGACGATTATGAAACCCTGCTCACCGACAACCGCATCTGGAAGCAGCGCACGGTGGGCATCGGCGTGGTCCCGCCCGAGATGGCGCTCAATCTCGGGTTTACCGGCGCGATGCTGCGCGGCTCCGGTGTCGAATGGGATCTGCGCAGGAAGCAGCCTTATGCGGTGTACGACCGGCTCGATTTCGACATTCCGGTCGGCGTGAACGGCGACTGCTACGACCGGTACCTGGTGCGGGTCGAGGAGATGCGCCAGTCCAATCGCATCATCAAGCAATGCGTCAAGTGGCTGCGCGAAAATCCCGGGCCGGTGATCACTGACAACCACAAGGTGGCGCCGCCTTCTCGGGTCGAGATGAAAAGCAACATGGAAGAGCTCATACACCATTTCAAGCTTTTCACCGAAGGCATGCATGTTCCGGAGGGCGAGGCCTACGCGGCGATCGAGCATCCCAAAGGGGAGTTTGGCATCTACGTCATTTCCGACGGCGCCAATATGCCCTACCGGATGAAAATACGCGCGCCTGGGTTTGCACATCTTTCCTCCCTGGGCTACATGGCCAAGGGACATATGCTTGCCGATGCGGTGGCGATCATCGGCACCCTGGATATCGTTTTTGGCGAGATCGACCGCTGATGCTTTCTGGTGAATCCCTGAAGAAAATCGACACCGAGGTGGCCAAATATCCGGCTGACCAGAAGCAGTCGGCGGTTATGGCCGCGCTTGCGCTGGCGCAGGAGGAGAAGGGCCATCTGTCGACCGAGGTGATGGACTTCGTGGCCGGCTACCTCGGCATGGCGCCGGTCGCCGTGTACGAAGTGGCAAGCTTCTACACGATGTACGACCTTGCGCCGGTGGGCGGGCACAAGCTGTGCGTGTGTACCAACCTGCCCTGCGCCCTCTCGGGCGCGGTGGAGGCGGCCGAACACCTGAAGAAGAAGCTGGGCATCGACTGGAACGAGACCACGCCGGACGGGCGCTTCACGCTCAAGCAGGGCGAGTGCTTCGGCGCCTGCGGGGATGCACCGGTGGTGCTGGTGAACAACAAGAAGATGGCGAGCTTCATGACGCCCGAGGCGATCGACAAGATGCTCGCGGAACTGCAGAAATGAATTCCGCCCATCCGCCCTTCGATCCCGGCATCTACGGACCCGAGGCTGTCCTCATGAAGGGCATCACCGGCGAGAACTGGAGGTTGAAGGACTACGAGGCGCGCGGCGGTTACGCGGCGCTGAAGAAGATCCTCGCCGAGAAAATGGCGCCCGATGCGGTGATCGCAGAGCTGAAGAGGTCGGCGCTGCGCGGGCGCGGCGGGGCGGGATTCCCGACCGGCCTGAAGTGGAGCTTCATGCCGCGCCAGGCTCCCGGGGCGAAGTACATGGTGTGCAACTCAGACGAAGGCGAGCCTGGAACCTTCAAGGACCGCGACATCCTGCGCTATAACCCGCATCAGGTGATCGAGGGCATGGCGATCGGGGTCTATGCGACCGGCTCGACAGCGGGCTACAACTACATCCACGGCGAGATCTGGGATATCTACGAGCGCTTCGAAGAGGCGCTCGCCGAAGCGCGCGCGGCAGGCTACATCGGCAGGAACGTCCTGGGCAGCGACTTTTCGTGGGAGCTGTACGCGCATCACGGCTGGGGCGCGTATATCTGCGGCGAGGAGACCGCGCTGCTGGAGTCGATAGAAGGCAAGAAGGGCCAGCCGCGCTTCAGGCCGCCGTTCCCGGCGGGCTACGGGCTCTACGGCAGGCCTACCACGATCAACAATACCGAGACCTTCGCCGCAGTGCCATGGATCATGCTCAATGGCGGCCAGGCCTATCTCGAACTGGGCCGGCCGAACAACGGCGGCACCAAAATCTTCTCGGTGTCCGGGCACGTGGAACGGCCGGGCAACTACGAGGTCCGCCTCGGCACGCCGTTCGCGAAACTGCTGGAGATGGCAGGCGGCATGCGCGGTGGACGCAGGATCAAGGCGGTGATCCCCGGCGGCTCGTCGGCTCCGGTGGTCCCAGGACAGGTCATGATGCAAACGGACCTGGATTACGACGCGATCGCCAAGGCCGGCTCGATGCTGGGGTCCGGTGCGGTGATCGTGATGGACGAGACCGTCTGCATGGTGCGGGCGCTGGAGCGCCTGTCGTATTTCTATTTCGAGGAATCCTGCGGCCAGTGCACGCCCTGCAGGGAAGGTACCGGCTGGATGTACCGTGTCGTGCACCGGATCGAATCCGGGCGCGGGCGCCAGGAGGACCTGGATCTGCTTGCGAACGTCGCCGAGAACATCATGGGACGCACGATCTGCGCGCTGGGGGATGCGGCGGCGCTGCCGGTGAGGAGTTTCGTGAAGCATTTCCGCGATGAATTCCAGTATCACATCGACCACAAGCACTGCCTGGTGGGTGCACACGCCGCAGTGGTTGGCAACAAGGCTGCCGTATGACGGCGATGCTCAAGCTCGATGTGGACGGGCGCGCGGTCGAGGTGCCGCAGGGGGCGACGGTGATGGATGCGGCCACCCGGCTGGGGATCTTCGTGCCCCACTTCTGCTATCACAAGAAGCTTTCCATCGCGGCAAACTGCCGTATGTGCCTGGTGCAGGTGGAGAAGGCGCCCAAGCCGATGCCGGCCTGCGCGACGCCGGCCGCGGAGGGCATGAAGGTCTGGACGCAGTCCGAGCAGGCGAAGCAGGCGCAGAACAGCGTGATGGAGTTCCTGCTGATCAATCACCCGCTGGATTGCCCGATCTGCGATCAGGGCGGCGAATGCCAGCTGCAGGACCTCGCAGTGGGCTACGGCAAGGGACAGTCGCGCTACGCCGAAGAAAAGCGCGTGGTGCTGCACAAGAGCGTCGGTCCGCTGGTCTCCATGGAGGAGATGAGCCGCTGCATCCACTGCACGCGCTGCGTGCGCTTTGGCCAGGAGATCGCCGGGGTCATGGAGCTGGGCATGATGGGCCGCGGCGAGCATTCGGAGATCGTCACCTTCGTCGGCCGCTCGGTCGATTCGGAGCTCTCGGGCAACATGATCGATATCTGCCCGGTGGGCGCGCTCACCTCCAAACCCTTCCGCTACAGCGCGCGCACTTGGGAACTCTCGCGGCGCAAGTCGGTGAGTCCGCACGACGGCCTGGGCGCCAACCTGGTCGTGCAGGTGAAGCACAACCGGGTCATGCGCGTGCTGCCGCTGGAGAACGAGCAGGTCAACGAGTGCTGGATCTCGGACAAGGACCGGTTCTCCTACGAGGGGCTGAACTCGGAGGAGCGCCTGACCAAGCCGATGCTGCGCGAGGGCAGCGGGTGGCGCGAGGTCGAATGGCAGGAAGCCCTCGAGCATGTCGCCAAGCGGCTCGGGGCAATCCGCTCCCGGCACGGTGCCGAACAGATCGGCGCGCTCGCCAGTCCCCATGCGACGCTGGAGGAAATGGCGCTGCTCGCGAAGCTCGCGCGCGGCCTGGGAAGCGAGAATGTCGATTTCCGGCTCCGCCAGGCGGATTTCTCGATCGACGCCAAGCGTGCAGGCGCGCCCTGGCTGGGAATGAAAATCGCCGAGCTGGGCGCGCTCGACCGCGTGCTGGTGGCCGGATCGTTCCTGCGCAAGGATCATCCGCTGATCGCCAATCGCCTGCGCCAGGCGGCAAAGCGCGGGCAACAGGTGAGCCTGATACATGTGGCCGGCGACGATCCGCTGATCGCGCTCGCGAACAAGGCGGTGTGCGCGCCGGCGGCACTACCGGACTTGCTCGCGCAGGTCCTGCGGGCTGCCGCCGAAGCCAGGGGCAAGCCGGTGCCGGCCCTGGCGGCAGGCGCGAACGCCGGTGCCGCCGCGAAGGCGATCGCCGCGAGTCTTGCCTCAGGCACCAACACCGGGCTGTTCCTCGGCAACGCGGTCCAACAGCATCCCAGGGCGGCGCGCCTGCACGCGCTCGCGCAGGCGCTGGCCGACATCCTGGGGGCGCGTTTCGGATACCTCGGAGAGGCCGCGAACAGCGTGGGTGGCTACCTCGCGCGCTGCACGCCGGCCGAGCGCGGGCTCAATGCGCGGGCCATGCTCGAGTCTCCGCGCAGGGCCTATCTGCTGCTCGGGGTGGAGCCTGAACTCGACTGCGGCAATCCCCGCGCGGCCACTAACGCGATGCGAGCGGCGGAATTCGTGGTGGCGATGTCCGCCTTTCGTAGCCGTGCAATCGACTACGCGCACGTGCTGCTGCCCACCGCGCCCTATACCGAGACTTCGGGCACGTTCGTCAGCACCGAAGGCCGGATGCAGAGTTTCAACGGTGTGGTGCGACCGCTCGAGGACGCGCGCCCGGGCTGGAAGGTACTGCGTGTGCTGGGCAATCTGTTGGAGCTAGCCGGCTTCGATTACGACACCAGCGAACAGGTGCGCGACGAAGCCTGCGCGCCCGACGCGGTCGCGACGCGACTGGACAACCGGGTCACCGGCGTTGAATCGGGCCTGGAGGCGGAACCGGCGCCGCAGTCTTCGGCTGCCATGCAGCGTATCGCCGATGTGCCGATCTATTTCGCCGACCCGATCGTGCGCCGCGCCGCCTCGCTGCAGCAGACGCGCGATGCCCGCACGCCCATGGCATCGATGCATCCGGCCCTCGCGGCCCGGATCGGCGTGGCTGCCGGGGCCAAGGTGAGGGTGCGCCAGGAGGGCGGCGAGGCGGTGCTGGAACTCGCCTGCGACGAGGGGCTGCCTGCGGATTGCGTGCGCATCGCCGCGGGCCACCCGGCGACCGCGGCCCTGGGCGCGATGTATGGTGAGATCACTTCGGTGGAGCGGGCCTAGATGATCGACCTCCTGCTCCAGATTCCCGCTCAGGCCCTCGCCTTGTCACAGGCATATTTCGGGCCGGTGTGGGGAAGCCATGTCTACACGCTTGTCAAGACCCTGATCCTGATCGCGCTGATCGTGGCGCCGGTCCAGGGCGCGGTGGCCTACGGGACTCTCTGGGAGCGCTGGCTGATCGGCTGGATGCAGGTTCGCCGCGGGCCGATACGGGTCGGTCCTTACGGGCTGCTGCAGCCCGTTGCCGACGGGATCAAGCTGCTGCTGAAGGAAATCATCGTGCCCAGCGGCGCGAACAAGTTCATGTTCCTGCTCGGGCCGCTGCTGGCCGTCACCCCGGCGTTCGCTGCCTGGGCGGTGATGCCGTTCAGCCCCGAAGTGGTGCTCTCCGACATCAATGCGGGTCTGCTCTACCTGATCGCGATGACCTCCTGCGGGGTGTACGGGGTGATCATCTCCGGGTGGGCATCCAACTCCAAGTACGCATTCCTCGGGGCGATGCGCTCGGCGGCGCAGATCGTCTCCTACGAGATCGCGATGGGCTTCGCGCTGGTGTCCGTGCTGCTGGTTTCGCACAGCCTGAACCTGTCGGATATCGTCGCCCAACAGGGTCGCGGCATGTTCGCCGACAAGGGCCTCAACTTCCTGTCCTGGAACTGGCTGCCTCTGGCGCCGATGCTGGTCGTGTATTTTGTGTCCGGGGTGGCCGAGACCAACCGCTCGCCCTTTGATGTCGTCGAGGGCGAATCCGAAATCGTCGCCGGTCACATGGTCGAATACTCCGGCATGGCCTACGCCCAGTTCATGCTCGCGGAGTACTCGAACATGATCCTCATCGCCTTCCTGACTGCGGTCATGTTCTTCGGCGGCTGGGCCTCCCCGATCGACAGCGTCGTGTTCAACGGGATTCCGACCTTTATCTGGCTGCTGATCAAGGTGTTCTTCATTTTCTCTCTGTATCTGTGGTTCCGGGCGACGTTCCCGCGCTATCGCTACGACCAGATCATGCGGCTGGGCTGGAAGGTGTTCATTCCGGTGACACTGGTCTGGCTGGTCGTGATTGCAGGATGGATGCAGACGCCGTGGTCGATTTTCAACTAGGACAGGCGCGATGATCGAGCATCTGTTGAAAAATGCGCGCGGCTTCTTCAAGACCTACCTGCTCCTGGAGTTGCTGCAGGGCATGGCCGTCACCGGCCGCCACCTGTTCCGGCGCAAGATAACGGTGCTGTATCCGGAGCAGAAGACGCCCCTGAGCCCGCGCTTTCGCGGACTGCACGCGCTGCGCCGCTACCCGAACGGCGAGGAGCGCTGCATCGGCTGCAAGCTGTGCGAGGCGGTCTGCCCGGCGATGGCGATCACCATCGAGACGGCCGAGCGCGGCGATGGCACCCGCCGCACCACCCGCTACGACATCGACATGGCCAAGTGCATATTCTGCGGCTTCTGCGAGGAGTCCTGCCCGGTCGATTCCATCGTCGAAACCAGCATTTTCGAGTTTCACGGCGAGAAGCGCAGCGACCTGTACTTCACCAAGGAAATGCTGCTTGCGGTCGGAGACAAGTACGAGGCGCAGATTGCCCGCGACCGGGCCAAGGACGCAGCCTACCGGTAGGACAGATGAACATCGAGACCATCGTCTTCTACTTCTTTGCCGCCGTTCTGGTGTTCGCGGCGCTGCGTGTCATCACGGCGCGCAACCCGGTGGTCGCGGCGCTGCACCTGGTGCTCGCGTTCGTTACGGCCGCCGGGATCTGGCTGCTGCTGCGGGCGGAGTTCCTGGCCATTGCGCTGGTGCTGGTGTACGTCGGTGCGGTGATGGTGCTGTTCCTGTTTGTGGTGATGATGCTCGACATCAACCTGGAACGGTTGCGCGAGGGCTTCTGGGGCAACCTGCCGCTGGCGCTCACCGTGGGCGGCCTGATGGTGGTGGAGATGATTGTCGTCCTGGGCGGACGCTATTTCGGGATGGAGACGCTGCCCGCGCCCTCGGATCCCGGGGCCGGGTACAGCAACACCAAGGAACTCGGACGGATCCTGTACACCGATTACGCGTATCCGTTCGAACTGGCGGCAGTCGTGCTGCTGGTGGCGATCATCGCGGCGA
>MEQZ01000026.1 GCA_001770425.1 Betaproteobacteria bacterium RIFCSPLOWO2_02_FULL_65_20
TACATGTGCAACCCTGCGGCGATGCCCAGAGCCAGGCCAGCGATCGCCGTGCGTTTCGACGCCATGATCATGGACCAGTAGCCGGTGAGATTCACGCCCAGCCCCTCGGTGGGCAGGCTCTCCGCCGCGCGCTTGCGCAGATACCCCTTGCGGTACCAAATCAGGTAGACCCCAAGCAGCAGCACCGCCGCCGGCAGGATGATCCCCACCAGCACATCGCCGATGAAGGACGCGGCAAACGGATTTTGCAACTCCAGCAACTTGCTGAACCGCGTCACCGGCTGGTCCCAAACGTATCCCGCAAGATACTGATCCACCCAGCCGTCCCCGGCATTGACCACCGCGGGCAGTCCTCTCGACACCGCCTTCTCATGCCAGGAGTAGGGCACCAGACTGTTGGTCCATCCGCCGACGCTGGCGAAGATCGCCTGCGAGACGCTGATCGACAGGATCACCAGCATCGCCGTGGCGTTGCCCTCGCCCGCTTTGTACAGTGAACCGGAAGCGCAGCCGCCGGTGAGTACCATGCCCACGCCGAAAATGAAACCCGCGATCACCGAGTGAATCCCGTAGGGCGCGGGATGAAACGTACTGTTGCCGGTCGCGGTGACGAAGGCCGACACCGCGCCGAAAAGGATCATGGCGATCATGATGCCCACCGCCATGCGCGGCACACCGACCGCGAACAAATCGCGAAATGCCGAGGAGAAGCAGAACCGGCCGTACTGCAAACACATGCCGTAGACGAAACCAAACCAGAGATAGGCCGCGACGTAAATGTAATACTCGTGCACCGCGTAGGTTGCCATGGTCAGCAGCGTAAGAAAACCGACGATGACGTAGGCCCAGACCTGATTGCTTTTGGCGACACCTTCTTGATTGCTTTCGGCGACACCGTCCATTCTTGCTACAGCTTCCATAGGCACTCCATAACCTTAACCTCGACCCGGTTAATGCCCTGCCAAATACACTCTAACAATGGTTTGGTACCCAAAAACATTTTCTGAGGCGATAAACTTCCGCGACAGATTGTAACCTACGAGCCGTTGTTCGATGCCCGCCGGCAAGGACTGGGAGTCGTCGTCGGCAATGATCACCACCGCCTCCACCCTCCGCCCTCCAGCGGCGTAGTACATCGGGTTCGTGTATTCCCAAGTGAAACGCAGGGCGGACGTCTTCACGTCTTGCGCGGTGGGGGCTAGCCCGTCCGAATGAAAGATCAGACGCTTGGCGGTATGAAGATCCAGCAGGGGCACCGATACCGCCGGATTGATCACCACATGCCGTTGCTGCAGTGCAATAACTTCCACCTCCGGGACATCCAGCGTATCGAGGTATTCCCCGGCCTGCTGCAGGTTGACGGCGCTGGTTTGTTGCAGGAACGGGCGAAAGCCGAAGACTGAGAGCGTCAGCGACGACGCCACAATGCACAGAACAATGTATTTCCGTATTTCCGCGCGCTGGATTTCCCGCAAGCCGTAGGCGGCCATCAGCGCCAGCATCGGAAACACCGGCAGGATGTAGCGGATCCGGTTGATCCCTAGCACTATCACCAGCGCGGGCAGCCACAGAACGATGGCGCAGCGTGCATCCCTGTCCTTGAATGCCGCATAAACGGAAACCAGCGCCGCGGCCGTGATGAAAGGATGGGTCTGGAACAGAAAGGTCGAGATCGAACTCTCTTCCCAGCGTGCGAGCCCGGGCAATTGATAACTGCGCAGAAAATCGAGCTGCTTGCCCACGACATCGAACATGGGCAGCAGCGTGGCGCTGATCAGAACCATCGAAATTACAAACAGCACGAGCGCACGCAACAACACGGGCCGCGGCCCCTGTTTGAGCCGGACAAGCACGACCACCGGAAGCACGCTCAAGAAGATCCAGGCGGAGTACTTGCTCCAGAACGCGAGCGCGACCGCCGCCGACGCGAGGGCCAGCTGGCCGGTCCCGCCGCGCTCCAGCGCCTTGAGCGTGGTAAAAATCGCGAGGAGGAGAAAGAACATCGTCGGCACATCGACCAGCATGAGCGGCACCTGGGTGAGCAGGTACGGCATCCCGAGCAGCAGCGCACCGGCGCAGAAACCGGTGGCCTCGTCCCACAGCGTCCTGCCGATCAGGTAGGTCAGCACCGCGCTCGCCGAGAACAGCAGCGTGGTGAAGACCTGGATGTAAATCCTGTCCTCGCCCGCCAGGCTGAAGATCAGCCCGTAGAGCAAGGGGATCAGCGGCAGATCGGTCCATACCGCGATCTGCCCGCCCCACTCGCGCAGGAAATACGCCAGGCCGTACAACTCGAGATGCTTGGCCTGGGTGAAATACCTGGAGGCATCCACGATGACCTCGGGCTCGCCCCAGGAGACCGCAGCCACGGCAAAGGAGCAAAGAAACAGCACGCCCGCAGGCCGGCGTCGGGCAAACGGCACGCGGACCAGCGCCGCGGCCAGGAAAAGACCGGCTGCCAGGACAGGCGTGATCCAGAATACGTCGGCGTCGGCCAATACCCAACGCCAGCTGGTAAGCCGGTTGTCATCCTGCGCACGAAACAGGAAAAGCGTAAGGAAAGCGGCCAAGGACAGGAGCGCAACCGCGGCATACGCGAGCAGCCGGTCCGGCGCTACATGGGGTGCCGCAAACGCGGGCCGCACAAAGCCATGCGTGCCGCTGCGTTCGCTCCCCGTCGCCCCCGCCACGGTCAAGTAATGCGCCGGCCTATGCCAACGCGCTCACCAGGAGATCAGTTTGTCGCAAGCGACGATTTTGTCCACGAGCGCGTCGTAAGGCACTTGCTTGCGCGCGAGATCGATCACCTCGACCTCGCAATTGCGTGACAGAGCCTCGATCCACGCGCCGGAGAACGCGTCCGGCCCGTCGTTCAACAGGAACAGCATCTTAACCATCCCTCGTCTCCCCCTTTGTGCGCGATTGGCGCAGACCAGCTAGAGCACGATTACCCGGTCGGCGCTGTGATTCATCATGGCGTTGTTCAGCTGGCTTGCGCAGACGATCTTCGGCGGCATGCCCTCGGTCTTGGCGCCGAACATCTTGGCGCTGTGATCGCACAGGCTCATTGACACATCCTCAAGCTCCGCGAGCGAGACGAAGGCTTCGTTTTCCAGCAGTCGGGTACCTTCGTCCATCGCAAAAATGATCACCTGATGGTTCCTCGCCAGAGCGGCACGGCAAATCCCGAGGACATCGTCCAGGTGCTTCGCCGTATTGATCAGCATTCCGAGCTTCATTGCCGTCTCCTTTCGGGGCGATCCCGCTAATAGGCGAGAATGTGATCGTACTGCGGCAATCTCCGGGCGATTTCGTCGACTGGCAGATATTCCATTCCTTCGTTTTCGCGGCAGTTCGTATAGATCTGCATGTCCATTACTTTCATCGTCTCGACGTGCAACTCCGTTTCCTCCGTCGCATGCAGCTTCTTGTCGAGCACATACACGTCGACCAGGTCGTCCAGCAGGATCAGACCCAACGACATCCTGAGCGCCTCGCTATGCCTGTCGCGTACCAGCACTGCTATTTTCTTTTGCACATCGTCTCCAACGAAGAAGGACGATCAATCCGACCGCGAAAGTCAGGGCGGCCCGCCGGCGCGCTGAAATCGGGTGGTGGAACCGGTCCCGGACCACATCGGCCTTATGTTCGTTCTCAGGTCCTCCTCCCCTGGACAGGACCGCGGTCCGAACGGAATCTGAGCGGAATTACGGGTTAAGTTCTCCCGTATTCCTCGGGCGAGCGCCCATCGAGTAGCAAGGTGCGCGGCCGTCCAAGCAACCCGGCGAGCGCAGCGGTCGGATGCGCTGCGCCGCCATATCCCGGCGCGCTCGGAGCGCTCGGAGCACCTGGTGTTTCGGCCGGTGCGCGCATGCGATGGCTCGCGTGATCAATCGCGACCGCGATCGCTGCCAACGCGAACGCCAAACCCATGATGATCTTGGCCTTGGATTTCATCTTTTCACCGCCGGCCGGTCAAAACCGAAATAGGGACGAAACTTGACACCTACGATGCTGCCGGCGAACCCTGCCACCAGCCACAACCAGCCGTGCAGGCTGCCGGTGCTGATGCCGGCGAGCAGCGCGCCGATGTTGCAGCCGAACGACAGCCGCGCACCATACCCCAGCAGCAGGCCGCCGAATATGGCGGCGAGAACACTGGGCAGGGGAAGCTTTTCTTCGGGGGCGAATTTCCCGGCCAGCGCCGCGGCGAGTGCTGCACCGAGAATGATGCCGAAATCCATGAGCGAAATCGTATCGGCTAGCACACTGCGGTCCAACGCCTGGGCCGGATAACCTGTGCTCCAGTATGACCACGAACTGATGTCACCGCCCAGCGCGTGCCACAGTTTTGTGCCCCACAACCCGAACGCGAACACGATTGACCATGGATGCCCGGCGATCAGCAACGTCGCCAACCCGAGCAGCGACAGTCCGATCACGCCCCAGGAAAGCGGCCAGGGTCCGAACAGCAGGCGGTCCACGAACCGGGCCTCCGACGTCACACCGGCAAGCGGACGCAGCCTGCCATGCCGCCGCTGCTCAAGCCGGCGCACCAACGCGTACAGCCCAGCCAGAACCGCGAGCTGCAGCACGAGCGCTGTATGCCAGCCCAAACTCGCGATGAGCGAGCGCGGGCCGAAGTTGGGTAACGCGAGCCACGCCGGCAAATGCACCGAGGCGATCGTGGCACCGACGATGAAGAATGCCAGCGTAATCAGCATGCGCACATGTCCGCCGCCGAGCGCAAACAACGTGCCCGAGCCGCAGCCGCCGCCGAGCTGCATGCCGATGCCGAACAGAAATGCCCCGATCAGCACCGGCAACCCGATCGGCGCAAGTGCCGCGCTGGCCTGGATGCCGGGAAACAGGTTGCCGAGGATCGGAAAGAACAAGAGCGAGGAGGCCGCGAGCAGCAACAAGTGGGCGCGCGCGCCGTCACTACGCCGCTCGCGGATCAACCACCGCCAGCCGCTGGTGAATCCAAAAGCCGCATGATAAAGCGTGATTCCCAGGCCGGCCCCTATCAGGAACAGCAGGGCCTGGCGGGTGGCAAACTCATGCTGCAGGAGCAGTGCCAGCGCCAGCATGCCAAGCGCGGTTAGCAACGCGACAGCCTTGTCGGCAGATGCGGGTAGAGAGGCGGCGGTCATAGTGGGAAGCGCCATGCGCTCAATGGGAAATGACGGATATCGAAACGGGTGCCAGTGTGATGGCGGAAAATTTCCAACACTGCGGCGTTCTGCGCGGGGTCATCGCGGTACGAGCCGACCCGCGTTGGATCGACCAGTGCGCTGGTCGTTCAAGGGATAGGACAATCAATTCGACCTCAAAGTCAGGACGGCCCGCCGGCGCGTTGCAATCGGGTGGTGAAACCGGTCCCGGACCGCGCCTAATCGGCCTCATGTCATTCTTGGGTCCTGCCTCCTTGGACAGGACCGCGGTCGGAACGGAATTTGAGCGCAATTATTGTTTAAGTTACTGATTGATTACTGAGCAATTTATCCCAGCCGCCGACGCAAGGCAAGTTCCGGGCGCGCTCCTCCCGCGTTCACAGGCCGTAGAGCTTGGGACAGGTGCGGCATGGCTCCGGCGCCGGCGTCTCTTCTTCGGCAGCGCCTTTCCCGCGCACCGCGCCAAACGCCATCGCCTTCGCGCCGACGAGCCGATCGACGAACTGCCCGCGGAAGGCACGGTACTCCGGGCGGTCCCAGATCTCCATCAGCGGTATTTCGCCGACGTTGCCGAAGTGCACCGCCGGCACGCTCAGGCTCCTGCCGTCGAAGAAACGCGGGATCTCGGACTGTCCGGCGAGCGACGTGTACACGCAGGGCGAAACCCGGCCGTCGGCGGACACGAAAAGAATCTTCAATGGATTGAGGTCGCAGACCGCCATTTCTCTCGATTCGAGGGGATAGGGACGGAACGCCAGGCCGACCCGCGCGGCCACAGCCCGTGCGTCCTCCATCGCCTTGCTGAAGGCCTGTGCAGGCGGGCCGGAAGAATACCCTCTGAGTTGGTCGAGCCCCGGCGTGATGACATAGTCCAGATTGGTAGCCACAAGCTCGTCGGCGTGGAGGCCGGCGGCGAGCTCGACTGCTTGCGGCAGTTCGGCAAGGTTGGTCCTCGTCATGAGGAAGAAGACTTCCACTTTGGGCGTGGCGCTCTTGCGTTGCGCACGCAGAAGGAGAAACCGGCGCAGGTTTTCCGTGAGCCGCGCAAAATCGGACCCCACCCTGATCGCTTCATGCGTGGCGGCGGTCGCGCCGGCGATCGAGACCGCAAACAGGTCGAGGCCGAGATCCAGGAGGCGCTCGCCCGTCCGCTGCGTCAGCCGGGTGCCGTTGGTAGTGAATCCCACCCGGCAGCCGGCGCCCTTGGCCCGGGCGATCATCTCGAAGAGGCGCCGGTGAAGGAGCGGCTCTCCCCACCCCTGCAGATAGACCCAGTCCGCATGCTCGAAGGCGGCAGCGATCCTCTCGAACGTCTCCCAGCGCATGTCGCGCCGGGGCCAGCGCTCGGCGAGCACCGTGACCGGGCACATGACGCACTTGATATTGCATCGCGAGGTCACTTCGATCTGGAGCGCTTCGAAGGCACGCGCGGCCCCGCGCCGCCGCAACCAGCCGATCACCGCATTGACCGCGTCAGCCATGACTGCTTCCGGCGCCGCGCGTTCCGTCCTCGCGGCGCGAGCGCGCTCGAAGCGCGCCGCGGCGCCCTCGCTACTTGATATCCGGCACCGGGAAGATGACCCCGCCGAACAGCAGGTAGGCGAGGATCAGCGTCCAGACGACGTTCACCGCCTGGGCCGCGATGAACGCTACCGCGGGCCGCCCCCCTTCCATCGTGGCGAGGTCCACGAACTTCGTCTCCAGCCCGATGCACACGAAGGCGAGCGCGAACCACCAGGTCCGGAACTGGCCGAGCGCGGACTGGGTCCCCTTCGCCATGTCGCCGGGCAGGAAAAACGAAAACAGCGCGGAGGCGATCAGGAACCCGAGAACGAACTTCGGGAACCGCTCCCAGATGATGCCGGCGCTCGGCTTGTCGGTTCCGCCGGCCGCGCCCGCCTTGTAGGTCCACCAGACCACCAGGATGAATGCGGCCACGCCGATCAGCGCGTTCTGCGAGAACTTGACGATCACCCCGGTTTTCATCGCGGCGTCGCTGATGAGGGCGCCCGCAGCCACCACGGTCGCGCTGGTATCCAGCGTTCCGCCCATCCAGGCGCCGGCGACGATGTCGGGAATCTGGAACGCCTTCACCAGCCAGGGCATGATGATCATCATCGGCACGGCGACGATCAGCACCAGGGAAGTCACATAGGACAGCTTCTTCTTGTCTCCCTGGATCGCGCCGCAGGTCGCGATCGCCGCCGACACGCCGCAGATCGCCACCGAGGACGAGAGCATGGCGGCGAAATCGTCGTCCACCCTGAGCTTCCGCGCGATCCAGAAGCACACGTACCACACGACCGACACCACCAGGACCGCCTGCAGGATTCCCAGCACGCCGGCCTGGATGATCTCCAGGAACAGCAGGCCAGCGCCGAGGACCACCAGGCCGGTCTTGATGTAGTACTCGGTCTGCACCGCCGGCAGCAGCCATTTCGGCGTGCCGACCGTGTTGCTGATCAGCAGGCCCAGGCCAAGCGCGAAGATCACGTACTCGACGCCGTATTCGACGAACATGCCGTTGCCCGCCAGCACACGGGCGAGCCAGGCGAGTGCGAACACGACCGGGAAGCCGATCACGAAGGCGCCCACCTTGCCGCCGATCAACGCGAACCCGACGGTGGCCACCACCAGCCAGATGATGCCGATGCCGACGATCTTGCTGAGGTTGTCCCAGGTGAACACCTTGGCTTCCGCGACCGCGGCGGCATGTCCGCGGATTTCCGAACCCAGCGAGCCCGGGACGGTGTTGCGGCCCCCGACCTTCGCCAGATCCCCGGCCGCCTTTTCGACGGCCTTTCTGTCGCCTTTTTCGAGCGCCCCTTTGAGGTCGTTCGCCTTGGCCGCGATCTCCTTCTGGCCCTTGCCCTCGGCTTCCTTCGCTATGCCATCGAGCGCGTTGCTCCAGTTCGGCGCGCGCGATGCGATCTGCGAGTCGGTCGTCCACCGGAACGACGAGGTGGCACCCCTGAGGTCAACGAACTTCCAGCTGAACGCCGCAAGCGTAGCGGCGATGATGAAGAACCCCACATAGACAGCTACCCAGTCTTCCGTCCGCCATGTCTTCACAGCCATGTTCACCTCCCCTTGTCCGTTATGTCTTTCCTTTCATGCACTCCGCCATCGTTATTGTTCTGCGTTGCTCTTTCCTGCCTGCCCAGGTCGCGGCTTCGCGACAGCCGACGCCTCAACCCCTGGTTAGCATACCCCTCCGGCAAAGGGAAGGGAAGTCACATCCCGCGACGGAACCGGAGTCGGAATCCGTCACAAAACGAAACACCCGCGCGGATTCCCGGGCGGGTGTTCAGGCGTGCCGCGCGATGAGCGGCGCGGCTTGCCGCGTCCGCTCCAGCGCGCGGAGATAAACCGGCCGGCGAAGCCGGTCCGGCTTTATCCCTATCTGATCAGCTGCACGTACGGCACCTTCTTCAGCGACCACTTCTTGGTGTTGCGGTCGTAAGTGGAGTTGACGAAGCACTTCCAGTTCACATCGTCGATGTAGTTGTGATCCATGCGGTAATAGAAGCCCGGGTAGCGGGTTTCCTCGCGGAACTGGATGTGTTTCATGTGCGCTTCGGCGGTCATGATGCGGTGGAAGTTCTCCCAGGCGCGCAGCAGCTCGTGCAGGTCCTTGGCGCGCATCTTGAGCGAGTCTTCCTTGAGCATTTCGAGCTTGAGTGCGGCCACCTCCAGCATCTTCTTGTTGGTGCGGTAGTAGGTCCCCACGCCGGCCACGTACTCGTCCATGATCTTCTGCAGCCGGAACTGCAGCATCTTGGGCGTGATGTAGTGCGGGTTGATGTCGATCGCGGTGGTGTAATCCTTGTGCTCGAGAAAAGTCCGGACCGGACGGTAGATCTCCTCGACCAGCTCGTCCCGGGTGCGCTGCATCTCCGGCTTCCAGGCCTTGTTGTCGAGCGCGTATTTCACCATCGCCTTGGCGGCGATGCGTCCCTCGGCATGCGAGCCGGAGGAAAACTTGTGGCCGGATGCGCCGACGCCGTCGCCGGCGGTGAACAGGCCCTTGACGGTGGTCATCGAGCGGTAGC
>MEQZ01000027.1 GCA_001770425.1 Betaproteobacteria bacterium RIFCSPLOWO2_02_FULL_65_20
CAGCACGGCAACGGCGAGGCTGGACAGGTCGGCCAGCATTTCCAGCATCCGGCGGACCTTGACCGGAAGGGACCTCGCCAGCAGGTCCATGCGTACATGCGCGCCATCCCACGTCACCGCGGGCAGGACGATGAAAACTGCGACGATCTGCAGGAACAGCATCGCCTCCTCGCCCCAGCTGAGGGGGGAATCGAGGAGGTAGCGTCCGAATACGTTCACGCCGTTGATGGCGACGATGGCGAGCAGCATCACGGCCGAGACCGCCCGCAGCGCTCCGGCAAGCGCGTCGATGACCCGGCGCGCCGTGCCCGAGTTCATGACAGAGTCAGGATCCTTGCGTCAGCCGCGCGTTGCAGACTTACTCGGTCCGCTTGGCCGCTTTCAGCAGGAGTTCGTACATCGCCTTTTCCTGCGGCTTCTTGGCGGTTACCTCGGCGCCGATCGGCAGCATCAGTTTCATGAGCTGTGCGTGGTCCGCTTGCGTAGGCACGATGATCTCCCCGCCGGCCTTGAGCCAGCGGTCGCGCTGTATGCCAAGGAATTCGATCGTCCACTGTGCGTTATCCTTGGTTGCTTTCTCCGCGGCGTCGGTTACCACTTTCTGCAGATCGGGCGGCAGCTTGTCGAACCAGATCTTGCTGACCACAGTGATCGAGGTCACCATCCCATGGTTCGACTCGTATATGTATTTCGCGGCATCCCAGTAGCGGAACGCCGTGAATACCGGCAGCGCACTCATGGAGCCGTCGAGCGCCCCCTGCTGCACCGCCGGCAGGACCTCGCCAAGCGACATCGGCACCGGCGTGCCTTTCAGCCGGCGCATCTGGTTCATCTGCATCGCACCCGCAAGCACCCGTATTTTCAGGCCTTCGAAGTCGGCGAGCTTCCGTATGGGTGTGCGGGCGACGACCATGAGCGGTCCGTAAAGGAACACGCTGACGCCCTTGAGGCCCTTGTCGGCGCCGAGGGCGAGGAAAGCAGCCTTGAATTCGGGATCCTGCATCGTGCGGCTGGCATGCGCGCTGTCCTTGAACAGGCCGGGGGCACTCAGCAACTCGTAGCGCGAATCGACGCCGGCAAGGAATTCGGGCGGTCCGATCCAGGCCTGGATTGAGCCGAACTGCGTGCCTTCGATCTGGCGCGGGATTGCGCCGAGCTGGCTTGCCGGGTAGATCTCGGGCTTGATTCGTCCTTTCGAGTTCTTTTCGACGTCGGCAGCAAACCGCTTCATCCACTCATGCTGGACATCGTTGATCGTGGCCGTGCTCAACTTCATCACGTTGGACTGCGCCGCGGCGGACGCGGCCAGGGCGCCCGCGAAGGCTGCAAGCACGACACATTTCAGGATGCTGATCATGGATCTCATGAAATCTCCCGCGGAAAATTGGAACGTTGAAAAGACGGCGGAGTGACTGAATCACCGTTCTCTGACGGCTACGGCTGCTGCGCTGATATTTCACAATTACTTTACATGGAGCGCCGTATTTGTCAAGAGGGATTTGCGCCAGTGCGCGATTGCAGACCACGCCCTCTTGCGATGAATGCTGGAACAAGGGCCGTGATTTCAGAACGGCCGGCGCAGTCTACCCGGTCAACCCCTGGGTCCTGAGTTCTGAGCGCCGGATCTTTCCCGTCGGCGTCTTCGGCAGCGAAGAAGCGAACCCGATAACGCGCGGATACATGTGCGGCGCGCCGTGCTGCTTGAAGAAGGTCTGGATCTCGTTCGCAAGTTCGCCCGACGCCGCGAAACCCTCCCGCAGCACGATCCAAGCCTTGACGACCTGCGAGCGCTCGCCGTCTGGGTCCGGCGCGGGGATGCACGCGCACTCGAGTACCGCCGGGTGGCGCGCGAGGACGGCTTCGACCTCGGTCGGCGCGACGTTGTAGCCGGCGGTGACGATCATGTCGTCCTGCCGCCCGATATAGTAGAGATAGCCCTCTTCGTCCATCCGGACCGAATCCTGCAGCATCGACCAGCCGCCGCGCACCGATTTCGCCTGCACATCCGGCTTGCGCCAGTACTTGGTGCCGGTGGGTCCGCGAAACGTGAGCAGCCCGGGCCGGCCGCGAGGCATCTCCGCGAACGTATCGGGATCGCGCACCACGATCTCGAATCCGGGTATCGGCCGGCCGCACGAGCCCTCGCGAACCGGATCGCCGTGCCGGGATGAACTGATGATATGCAGCGATTCGGTCGAGCCCATCGAATCGCGTATCGGGGATCCCAGCCGCTCAAGAACGCGAGCGGCGACGGCGGGCGAGAGCGCCTCGCCGGCGCTGCGCAGATCGCGCAGCGAGGACACGTCGGCGCGAACGCTTTCCGCCGCAAGCGCCAGCATGTTGTAGTAGGTCGGCACCGCGCCGAGTATGGTGACGCGATGGCGCTCGATCGCGCGCAGCATGGCCTCGGGCTTCTTCTCCTCCATCAGCACTGCCGGCACGCCGAAGCGCAGCGGATACGACAGAAAGAAACCGACGCCCATCGAGAACGCGAGCGGCGGCTGCCCGGCGATGACGTCCTGCGCCCGCAGCGGCAGCTGATAGTTGCAGAACCCGTCGGCGATGGCGAGCAGATCGCTGTGGCTCTCGCAGCAGCCCTTCGGTTCGCCCGTGCTGCCGGAGGTGTAGAGCAGCAGCGCCACGTCGTCCCGGCGCGTCGGGGCCGGCGTAAGGCTGCTGCCGGCGGCTGCAAGGAGCGCGTCGTAGTCGTGGTAGCCCGCGCGGCCGGTTTCGCCGATCGCGATGCAGTGCCGGACGAACCCGAACGATGGGCGGGCCTTCTCCACCTCGTCCAGGAAGCGCGCGTCGGCGATGAGCGCAATCGCCTCGGCATCGGCCTCGCGATAGGCGATGTCCGCGGCCCGCAGCAGCGTGAACGTCGGGACGGCGACCGCGCCGATCTTCAGCAGCGCGAGTATGCACACGGCGTGCTCGGGACGGTCGGGAATTCTCAGTAGCACTCTGTCACCCGGCCGGATTCCGAGGCCGGCCAGCGCGTTGCCCAATCGGTTCACGTCGCCGGCGAGATCCCGGTAACTAATCCGGCGCTCGCCGAACAGGTAGACCGTCCGGTCTCCCCAGCCTCGGGCGATCGGCCTGTCGAGGAATTCGACCGCCGCGTTGAGCCGCAGCGGGTAATTCAATTCGGGCAGCGAGAACAGGAGGTCGGGGCTGCACTGCGGCGGCGGCAGGAACGATTCCGGAATCGACTGCACGCTGTCCCGAGACCTGCCGGGTTCAACACCCACTGCTTCGTTCTCCTTGGGGCGCTCTCGCACCCGGCCCTATGGCAGCGATTGCGGGGGCATCGCGGTGCCGGTCATGCATCGGGGTGGATCTGGCCGCTCTCGAACTTCTTCGCGGATGTCGACCGGGTGTACATCAGCCAGCCCTTGCCTTCGTGCAGGTGAAACCTCTTGCTCCAGAAGAGGTTGTCTACCCAGAGCAGCAGCTTGCGCGCGAGCCGGCCCTTGGGCACCGCCCAGACGGCGGCCCGCAGCCACCATCGGTCGGGCTTGTTCCAGGGACAAACGGTAATGCAGCGGGCGCAATCGTTCCACTTGTCGCGGTCGGCGTTCCAGTAGGTGATGCACTTGTCGTTGTCCGTGACCCAGTGGGAATAGCCGCGCTCGACCTGCTTGGGGCCCTTGGGGAGGCACTGCGACGGGCAAAGCCTCGCGCATTTATCGCATTCGTTGCACAGCGACTGGACGCCGATGTCGATCGGGCTGTCGATGGCCAGCGGCAGGTCCGTGGTCACGGTCGCGAGGCGCAGCCGCGGCCCGAGTTCCTTGGTGATCAGGCAGTTGTTTCTGGCCAGCTCGCCCAGGCCGGCCTGCACGGCGATCGGCACGTGCAGCACCCGCTCCGAAACGTGAAAGTGCGCCATCGCCGGATAGCCGAGCTCGCGGATGTAGCACGCCAGCGAAGTCGCGGTCTTCGCGGATTCGAGATAACCGAAGCCCACCTCTGCGCCGTCGATGAAGCTCGGCGAGTAACGCAGCCGCTCGTAATCCATCTCGTGGGCAATCGAGATCGCGTACTTGTGATCGAGCGCTATCGGCTCGCCCCAGCGGCCCTTGCGCGCGTCGATCCTCAGCCCGCGATTCGAGTACACATGATGCGGCTGCAGTTCGCATATTCCGACCAGGCGCGCGCCGAAGAACTTCGCCACTTCCTTGATGTGCGCCGACATCCTGGCCGTATCCTTGACCGGCACCTGTTTTGGGTTCAGCGGCCCCTCGGCCACCGAAAGCAGCGCGCGCAGCGGGGAATTGAACGGCCTATTCTCGGGATAGAAAACGCGGCGGAACGGATCGACCGATTCCGACGTCCAGCGCTGCTGAACCTTCTCGCCCAGCGCGCCCACCGCCGCCTTCGTGTGCTGCTGCTCCCGCTGGTCGAAGCGCGGGATCGCGCTGACGATCCGGCTTGTGACCTGCCGTACCTGTGCCATACAGTGTCCTCAATCTTGCCGGCGTGTACTCAGACGCCGAGGTACTTGTGCTTCACTTCGTCGTTCCCCGAAAGCGCCGCGGAATCGCCGCTCCAGACCACGCGACCCTTCTCCAGCACGTAATGCCCATCCGCGATGACCGAAAGCGCCTTGAGGTTCTTGTCGATCATGAGGATCGACAGGCCTTCGGTCTTGAGCCGGACGATCGAGCGATAGATGTCGGCCTGTATGAGCGGCGCGAGCCCCTCGGTCGCCTCGTCCAGAATGAGCAGCCGTGGGTTGGTCATCAGCGCCCGTCCGATGGCGAGCATCTGCTGCTCGCCGCCGGAGAGCTGGTTGCCGAAGCTGCGGTGGCGCTCGCGCAGGCCCGGAAACAAGTCGAAAACCCGCTCGAGCGTCCATGGATCCGAGGATCCGCCGCGGTTCGCGGCCGTGGCGACCAGATTTTCGCGCACCGTCAGATTGGGGAAGATCTGCCGGCCCTCCGGCACCAGGCCGATCCCGGCCTGCGCCACGCGGTAGGAGGGCAGTCCCCGAATCGGCTTGCCGTCGAACTCGATCGTGCCGCGCCTCGCGGGCACCACGCCCATGATCGACAGCACCGTGGTGGTCTTGCCCATGCCGTTGCGCCCGAGCAGGGTGACCACCTGACCCGCTTCGATCGAGAACGACACGCCGAAGAGGACCTGCGACAGGCCGTAGGCGGTTTCGAGGCCTTCGACTCTCAGCATGGCATCCTCGGGCGTTCTTCCAGCGCGCGAGGCGACGGGTCTGGTTTCCATGGCCGCATCAGCTGTCTTCCCCGAGATAGGCTTGGCGCACCTCGGTGTTCGCCCGGATGTCGAGAGGCGCGCCGGTGGCGATGATGCGGCCGTACACCAGCACGGAAATGCGGTCGGCGAGCGAGAACACGGCGTCCATGTCGTGCTCGACCAGGATCATGGTCTGGCGCCCTTTCAGCGAGTCGAGCAACGTCACCATGCGCTGCGATTCCTCGGTGCCCATTCCGGCGACCGGCTCGTCGAGCAGAAGCAGGCGTGGCTTGGTGGCGAGGGCCATCGCCACCTCGAGCTGGCGCTGCTCGCCGTGCGAGAGGTTGGCGGCGAGCGCGTTCGCGCGCTCGCCCAGGCCGACTCCGTCGAGATACTGGCGCGCGGGGTCGCGCAACGCCGGTTCGCTCCGCGCCGGCTTCCAGAACCGGAAGCTGTGGCCGGCATGCGCCTGAATCGCGAGCGCGACGTTGTCGAGCGCGGTGAACTCGCGGTAGATGCTGGTGATCTGGAAGGAACGCGCAAACCCCTTTTTCGCCCGCGCCGGGGCGCGCAGCGGCGTGACATCCTGGCCGGCGAAGCGGATCGAGCCTTGGTCGGGCCGCAGGTCGCCCGAAAGCTGGCTGATGAAGGTGGTCTTGCCCGCGCCGTTGGGGCCGATCACGGCGTGCGTCTCGCCCTCGCGCACGTCGAAATCGATGCCGTCGCAGGCGCGCAGGGCGCCGAAGCTTTTCGAGAGCCCGCGAACTTCCAACAGCATGTCATTCATCACCCGCTCCCGGAATGATGCCGGCGAGCCCGGTGCGGAAGAAGATCACCGACAGGACGAGCAAAGGACCGAGGATGACCTGCCAGTGCTCGGTCCATCCGGCGAGCAGCGTTTCAAAGACGAGCAGCACCAGTGCGCCCAGCAGCGGGCCCGCGCTGGACGCAACACCACCGAGAATCACCATGAACATGATCTCGCCGGAGCGCGTCCAGTGCATGAAGTCCGGCGTGATGTAGGCCGTGTGGTTGGCGAGCAGCGCGCCGGCGAGTCCGCACAGCGCACCGGCGATGGTGAACGCGCAGAGGCGGTACGAGTACGGTGAGAAACCGATCGCGCGCGAGCGCGCCTCGTTCGATTTGGCGGCGCGCAGCACCATGCCGAAGCGCGACCGCGCGATCCGGTGCACCAGATAGATGGTTCCGAACATCAACACCAGCACCAGGTAATAGGACGCCACCGGGTCCGCGAGGTCGATGAGTCCGGAGAACTGGCTGCGCGTCTTGATGCGCATGCCGTCGTCGCCGCCGAACTCCTCGATCGATATGCCAAGGTAGTACAACATCTGCGTGAAAGCGAGCGTGATCATGATGAAGTACATGCCGCTCGCGCGTATCGATACCGCGCCGATTGCCAGCGCCACCAGCGCGGAGGCGCCGATCGCGACCGGCCACTGCAGCCAGCCGCTGTTCATGCCGTAGAAGGAGAGGATGCCGACCGCGTAGCCCCCGATGCCGAGATACGCAGCGTGGCCGAACGACACCAGTCCGCCGTAACCGAGAATCAGGTTCAGGCTCGCCGCCGCGATGGCGAAGATCATGACGCGGCGCACGAGCTCGACGTAGAAGGGTTCGTGCAGCACGCCGACGACCGGCGGCAGCAGCGCGAGGGCGGCGACGAGCACCGCCCAGAAAATGAGCTGCGCGTGCGCGCGCATCAGCGGCCCCGTGAGGGAAACAGGCCTTCGGGGCGCACAGCCAGCACCAGCGCCATCAGGAGGTAGATCAGCATCGAGGCGAGCGCCGGCCCCGCGGAATCGGCTGCGGTGGGCGAGATCATGGTGGCGAGCAGCGGTCTGAGGAACGCCCGGCCCAGGGTGTCGACGATGCCCACCAGCAGGGCGCCGACGAAGGCGCCGCGGATCGACCCCAGGCCGCCGATGACGATGACCACGAACACCTGGATCAGGATCATCTCGCCCATCCCGGGCAGCACCGCGTAGATGGGTCCGGCCATCAGGCCGGCGAGACCGGCGAGCGCGCAGCCGAAGCCGAAGACGACGGTATAGAGCAGCCGGACGTTGACGCCGAGCGCCGCGATCATGGTGCGGTTGGAGGCGCCGGCGCGGATGAGCATCCCGAGGCGCGTGCGCGTGACGACGTACCAGAGGCCCGCGCCCACCGCGAGACCCACGAGGATCACAACGGCACGGTAGAACGGATAGCGCGAGCCCGCGAAGATCTCGACGTGGCCCCGCAGCCATTCCGGACGCGGGAAGTCGAGCAGGGTGCGGCCCCAGATGATCGCCACCAGTTCGTTGAAGAAAAGGATCAAGCCGAACGTGGCGAGCACGTGGTCAAGGTGGTCGCGCGCGTAAAGCGTGCGCAGCGCGACCACCTCCACCAGCATCCCGACGAGCAGTGTGCCCGCGAGCCCCAGGACCACGCCGGCGATGTAGTTTCCGCTCCATTGCACCGCCGCGAGCGTCAGGTACGCGCCGATCATGTAGAACGAACCGTGCGCGAGGTTCACAAAGTTCATGATGCCGAACACCAGCGTGAGGCCGGCGGCCATGAGGAACAGCATGACCCCGAACTGCACGCCGTTCAGCAGTTGCTCGAAGACGAGAGTGAGGGGGGGCATCGGTGCAAACGAAAAAGGGCGCGGCAGTTACCGCGCCCTGCGTGGCCGCGCTCGCGCGCTACCACTTCATCTTGCAGTCCTTGTAGTACGCGTCCTTGTGGTTCTTGAAGACTGTCTGCTGGATCTCCAGCACCGGGTCCTTGCCTGCCGGGCCTGCCACCGCCTTCAACAGGTAGAAGTTCTGGATCGGGTGGTGATTCACGTTGAACGTAAACTTGCCGCGGATCGAGTCGTAGTTCGCCTTGCGCATTGCGGCGATCATGCCCTTGGTGTCCTTGACTTTGCCCTTCACCGCGCGCACCGCCGAATCGATGAGCAGGATGCCGTCGTAGCTCTGTGCGCCGTAGAAGACTGGCAGGTGGCCGTACTTCTTCTGGAAATCGGCGACGTACTTCTGGCTCGCCGGCACCTTGAGGTCGGGGCTCCAGAAACGAGCTTCATACTGGCCGAGCGCCGCGTGTTTGATGGCCGGGATGGAGATCTCGTCCACCGTGAACACGGAATACAGCGGGTACGTCCCGCGCAGGCCGGCTTCCGAGTACTGCTTGAGAAACTGGATGCCCATGCCGCCGGGGTAGAACACGAACACCGCTTTCGGGCTCTTCGAGCGCAGCTGCGTGATCTCTGCCTGGTAGTCGGTCTGGCCGAAGCGCGTGTACACTTCGTCGACGATGCGGCCCTTGTAATAGCGCTTGAAGCCGGCGACCATGTCCTTGCCGGCCTGGTAGTTGGGCGCCAGCACGTAGACGTCGTTGATGCCCTGGTCCTGCATGTATTTGCCCAGCGCTTCGGGACTCTGGTCGTTGTTCCAGGACGTGGAGAAGTAGCGCTCGTTGCACTGTGCGCCTGCGAGGGGGCTCGCTCCGGCGTTGGTGCCGACCATGATGCGGCCGGTCTCGGTGACCGCGGGCACCACCGCCAGCATCACGTTCGACCAGATGATGCCGGCCACGATATCGACGTTGTCCTTCTGCATCATTTCCTTGGCGACCTGCAGGCCGACGTCCGGCTTCGCCTGGTCGTCGCCGTAGACCACCTCGGTTTCTAGCCCACCGACCTTGCGGTTCAGGTGGTCGAGCGCGAGTTCGACCGAATCCTTCATGTGCTTGCCGATCACGCCGAGCGGACCGGAGAGCGTGGTGATGAAACCGATCTTCAGTTTTTGTTGAGCGAGTGCTGGCGATGCAGCGAACAAGGCCGCGACCGCGACTGCGAAGAGCTTGGTGCGCATGATGACTATCTCCTCTGTCAGGAATGAGGGCACGAAGGGTTTCCTCCGCTCGTGCTCCCTGCGAATGCGCCCCTGGCTGGTGTTCCGCTCGGGGCTCTTGCAGGGGGTATGCCAGCAGTCTAACAGGGTCGATGGGAAAATCAAACCGGCTCTCGGCGCGTCTGGGCGCCGCTGCCGGGAATCGCGCCGGGAAGCGCGCCTGCGGCAACGCCGGGCGCGGTTGCCGCGCGCAGTTGCCGGACTGCCCGAGCGCTTATCCGGAAGTCGCCGTCAGTGCATCACCGAGCCGCCATCGACCACGACTGCCTGCCCGGTGACGAAGTCGCTGTCCGCGCTGGACAGATAGATGAGCGTCCCCAGCAGATCCGCTGGCACGCCCTCGCGCTTCAGCGCCCGGCTGGCAACGGTGCTCTCGCCCACCGGCCCGGTCCAGCCCGCGTTTTTCTTCACCCCTTCGCTCATTATGAGACCTGGGGCCAGGGTGTTGACGCAGATGCCGTCGTCACCAAGCTCGCGGGCCATGGCGCGTGTCATCGCGAGCACCGCTCCCTTGGAGGCGACATAGTGCAGCAGATTCGGGGCGCCCTTGAAAACAGTTCCGGAGGACAGGTTGATAATCTTGCCGTACTTGCGCTTTTTCATCTCAGGCGCCACCGCCTTCACGCATTCGAATACGCCGCGCACGTTGACCGCCATCACCTTGTCCCACTCGGCGCTGTCGATATCCAGCATCGACTCCAGCGGCAGGTTGGCGAAAAGGCCCGCATTGTTGACCAGGACCGCGATGCTGCCAAAGGTCTGCACCGTCGCGGACACCATCGCCCGCACCGATTCGGGGTCGGTCACGTCGCAATGCACGGCGATTGCCTGCCCGCCGGCCCTGACTATCTCTGCGGCGACCGGCTTGGCGTCGAGCACGTCGGCCACGCATACTTTCGCCCCTTCGCCCGCCAGTGCCTGCGCAAATGCCGCGCCCAGGCCCTGCGCCGCACCGGTCACGATCGCAACCCGCCCATCCAAACGTTTCGGTGCCATTCCAGATTTCTCCAGCATTGATTGGCGCCAGGGCCTGTCTCGATAATATGCCGCGCGCGAATTGCACTCGAATGGCGCTTAGAGCGGCACGCCATTCAAGTCTGACGCGCCAGCCAGATGCACAGCTTACTTGCCCCCGGCCTCCGCCGCTGCCAGAACCTCCCACTCCGTGGCTGCGTCCTTCGGTTTCCACCACGGTTCCATTTCAAGATCGGCACAAATGACGCCGGCGGCGTTGTAGCCGGGCCCCCCGGTGATGTTGCCTCCCGGGTGCGCGCTGGACCCGCACAGGTACAACCCATCGATGGGTGTCCGATACTGGCCGCACTCGGGGAATGGCCGGTTCTCCAAAATCTGGTGCTCGTTCAGTTCGCCCACCTGGATGTCCCCCCCGACCATGTTCGGCAGATGGCGTTCGATATCGACCGGCGTGACGCCGAATTGGTTGACGATGTTCGCCTTGGTGAGGTTGGTCGTGTAGTGGGTCAGGTGCGCCACGCAGCGATCCGTGTACTCCTGCCGGATACTGTCCCAGCGGCCCCGCCCCCCTTCCTCGTCGCAGAGGTTGCCCGGGGCAACCTGCCAGAAGAAGGCCGTGCACTTGCCCGGCGGGGCCTGGCTGGGGTCGTGCTGGGCGGGCTGCGCGCCCAGCAGCTGCAGCGAGCGCGGAATGCGCCGCGCCGCGCAGTCCTGGTACAACTCCTCGATGTCGCGCAGCCCTTCCAGGCCGCAGATGAGGTAATAGGAGCTGTTCACGTCCGGATCGTAATCGGCCGCTTTCCAGTTCATGCGCTCGTTCAGAGCCAGATGCAGCGTGAACAGCGGTGTCGTGTTCGAGTACTTGAATCCCTCCACCTTCCGCGCGAATTCGGATGTCAGATGTTCCTTTCCGACCATGTCCAGGAATGTCTGGTTGGGGTTCACGCTGCTCGCCACGAACTTGCGCGCGCCGAATTCGCGGCCGTCGATCGTGCGCAGCCCCACGGCCCTGCCATTTGCCACCAGGATCTTCGCCACCGATTCGCTTTCGACCAGGTCGGCGCCGGCCCTGACCACCATCTTGTGCAGCGTGTGCGCCAAATTGTGCGTGCTGCCTTTGGATATCTGGGGCTGTGCGCCCGTCCCGATGGCGGCGATCGCGACGTGCCCCAGTCCCCTCGCGTCCGTTTCGTATCCCCGGATCACCGACAGGAATACGAACATCCCGCGCACCGCATCGTTCTCGAACAGCTGCGATACCACTTCGTTGATCGAATAGGGCCGCCACTTGAGGTACAGGCGCCCCGATTCGCTCTTCTGCAGGATGGACTTCTTGTTCTCGAATGGAATCGGCGGTGCGTATTGCTCTTGGGCGAAAATCTCGCGGGCCATTTTCGCGTACTGCTTGTTGATCGCGAGGAAGGTCTTGCCGTCCTTGGCGGAGAATCTGCCGATCGAAGCCGCAGTTTTTTCGGGGTCGTTGTGCCAGACGATGGCCCGGTGGTCCCGCGTCAGCATGGCCGCCGAGATCGGAAAGCGGATGTACTCCTGTCCCATCTTGCCCAGTTCGAGGTCCCGGTACCACATCAGGTCGGATACGCCTCTGTGCATGTTCGAATGAACGTTGTGCCAGAAGCCCGAACGCGCGCTTTCATGTGAGTCCAGACCGCCGCCGATCTCCAGGTGGCGCTCCACGATCAGTATCTTCAGACCCGCCTTGGCGAGGTAGCCGGCACAGATCAGGCCGTTGTGGCCTGCGCCGATGATGATGCCGTCGTATTCCTTCTCCATCTGAACCTCCTTCCATTGACGCGCGCTAAATGGTCGCGCTCTTGCGCAAGGATCCCATACATCAATCTGCTAGCAGTTCCTTCTTTGCGAGCAGTTCCTCCGGCGTCTCCCGGTGGTCAGGATCCGGCACGCAGGCATCCACCGGGCAAAGGGCGACGCACCGGGACGAGTCGTGAAACCCTAGGCACTCGGTGCATCGCTGCGGGTCTATTACGTAGATGTCCGGCTGCTTGCTGATCGCCTGGTTGGGACAATCATCGAGGCAGGCCGCGCAAGCAATGCAGTCGTAAGTGATCTTCAGTGCCACGAGCTTCAGGTAGAGGCTTTCGCAGCCCCTTTCTCCTCTACGATCGGCGCGCCCAGAATCTGGGACACGTTCTTGATGAATTCACTCTCCATCTTTGCACGCTGTCCCTTGATAACGGCGTCGTAGACGCGCTTCAGATTGCCGTGGGCGTCGGCCAGAATCTTGTAATAGACCCGGCACTTGTCTGCGCCCAGTTCCTCCAGTTCCAGGATCAACGAGAGCTTGGTCAGTGCTTCCTTGTCGGCTATCCTGGCAACGCTGGCCAGTCCCTTGCCCGGCAGGGCCACCCCTTCGGCAACCAGCCGCTTCGGGTTGGTTCTCTCGGTCACCGCAAGCGTCACGTTGTTGTCCAGCGGCAGCAGCCCCAGTTTCACCAACAGCCCCAGATTGACGTGATCCTCGTCGATCACCTCGACGCGAATGACCGTCGGGAAGGCCCTGGCGATGGCTTCGACATTGCTGAACACCCTATAGACTTCCTGCGCCGACTTATCCGCCAGAAAACTGTTCTCCACCGTAATCATTCGCTATTGTCCTTCCCACCACTTGGGCAGTTTAAGATCGTCCAAGATAATCTCGGCCGCAATCAATCCGGGGCCCGCGATGATGCCACCGCCGGGGTGCATGCAGGCGCCGGCCATGTAGAGTCCTTTGATCGGCGTGCGGAACTGGGCCAGTTCCGGCAGCGGACGGAAGTGTTCCAGCTGGGCCATATGCATGCGGCCCATGAAGACGCCTCCCTCTGCCATGTTGACGAGCCGGGCCTCGATATCGACCGGGGTCTGCGTCTCCCACGCGAAGATGTTGTCCGCAGTCACATTAGGCGCATAGTGTTGAAGCTTGGCGATGCAGCGCTTGGCGTATTCGTCCCTGACGTCATCCCAGTTCGCTCCCTTCAGGCGATAGGGCACCAGCGCCCAGAGAAAAGCCGTATGGCCGGAGGGCGCCTGCGAGGGATCGAACCAGGTGGGTACGCTGGCGATGAACGCAAGCTTCTCGGGCAGCCTGCCTTGGCGCACGTCGGCGAGAATCTCGCTGTAATCGTCGGGCGTGTCAAAACCGATGTTCAGCCGGAATGCCTGGTTGATGTCCTCGTAGCCCGGTTGAGTCTTGAACTTCGGGGCCTCGCGCAACGCCAGGTGCACCGCGAAAACGGAAAACTCGTCAAGGCGGAATCCCTTGACGTGGCTCACGAATCCCGGATCCAGCTTGTCCTCGCCGACCATTTTCAGGAAGGTCTGTTTGACATCGACGGTGCTCACCACCACTGGAGCAAGGAATCTGCGCCCGTTGTCCGATTCCACGCCGATGGCCTTTCCGTCCTCGATCAGAATTTTCTGCACGTGGGTGAGCGATGCGATCTCGCCGCCGGAGGCCAGCAGCACCCGCCAGAGCGCGTGCGCGGTGATGTGCGAGCCTCCCAGCGCCATCTGGGATTTCTCGACCTGGCTTATGACCAGGGGTATGACCGCGCCCAGCCCCGCATAGTCGGGAAGCACGCCGCGCGGGATCGGAAGATGGTGCAGCACCAGCGCCTTCACATGTTCGTTCTCGAACCACTCGTCGACCACTTCGCGCGGGCTCATGCGGCCGATGCGCAGCCACTCCATGCCTTCGGGCGACCCCTCCAGCGCAATCAGCTGCTCCGATGGCGGCGCGGGCGGACTGTAGAGCGCCGGAACGATCACCGTGGACACGAACTCGCCGTAGTTGGCGACAATCTCGCGCCATGTCTTGGCATCCTTGCTGGAAAAGCGGGCGATGCTTTCGCAAGTCTTGTCCAGATTGTCGCTGTCGTAGAAACACAGCGAGCGGCCGTCGGGCAGGATCATCCCCGCCTGCACCGGCGGGCAGTAGTAGCGCGCGTTATGCTCCTCCAGCTTCAGGTCCGTGTACGGCGGCATGATGTTGACGGTGTCGTGAAAATACGAGTGCAGATTGTGCGCAAAGCCCGGGATCGTGATCTCCTCGGTGCTCAGGCCGCCCCCGGCCTCGAGGCGCCGCTCGATGACGCAGACCTTGAGGCCGGCTTTGGCCAGATAGCAGCCCAGCACCAGCCCGTTGTGTCCCGACCCGATGATCAACACATCGTACCTTTCGCCTTCCATTGGCTTCCCCCTGTTGCAATTGGCATCGAAGACGGCAGGCATAGTGCCACAAATGAAAACGGACGATCTTTGATCTGCAGCATAGATTGCAGATGCGCTACCAGTGCGTACCAGCGACCGGAAGGCCGGGCTCGCTCGGATCGGCGTCCCGGATTCGGTCGCGCATCGCGCCAGCGTCCTGTGCGCTAACGCCGCGTTACGGCGAACTCGGTAGCGTCTGCCTTGAATTTGCGCACGCACCGGAGCCCGAGGACAGTTCGGGCACAAGCCTCAGCGCGCCTGCCGCGCCTTCACGTCGTCCCGCAGCGCACGGCGATCGATCTTCATCAGCGGCGTCCGCGGCAGCGTTTCCATGAATTCGATGCGGTCGGGGACCTTGTAGCCGCCGATCCTGGCGCGGATCAGTTCGGCGAGTTCGGCCGTGACCTTCGTGCGGTCCGAGTCCTTGTCCTTCAGCACCACGAAGGCGCGCGGCGTCATCAGGCCGTCGCTGGCCTCGACGCCGATCACCGCGGCCTCGATCACCGCGGCATGGCCGGTGATCACCGCTTCGACCTCGATCGGCGACACCCACAACCCCTTGACCTTGAACACGTCGTCGCCCCGGCCGGCGAACCAGAAGAAACCGTCGGCATCGAAATAGAGCTGGTCTCCGGTGCGCGACCACGGGCCGTGGAACGTATTCTGCGTCTGCTCCAGTTTGCGCCAGCAGAAGAAACACCGCGTGACGGTCTTTACCCAGACGTCCCCCGCCTTGTTGGGTTCGCGGATTTCCTGCCCCTGTTCGTCGGTCAACTTGATCTCGACGCCGAATACCGGCTTGCCCAGGCTCCCGCGCCGGAACTCCTTCTGGCGATTGGCGATCCACTCGTAGGTGAGTTCGGAACTGCCGATCGAGTCCATCAACTCGATGCCGAAGGTCGCGTGAAAGCGCTCGAAAAGTTCGGGCGCCATTTTTTCCGAGGCGGCGACGACGAACTTCACCGAGCTGAAATCCGGCGCGGCACTCCTGCGGTCCACTTCGGCGAGCAGCAGCTTGACGACCGTGGGCACGGTCACCAGCTTCGTCGGTCTGTGCGTCTCTATCAGCGCGGCGAGGGTGTCGCCGGCGACCGGATCGCTTGAGATGAGGCAGGTTGCGCCCCAGTAAAGCGGGATCAGCAGCCCCGGCCACAATCCGTGGGTGAAGTATTTCTTCGACGTGGCGTGGACGATGTCGTCCTCGCGGTAGACCCAGAAAGCGCCGTGGCGCTCCGGCACGATCAGGAAATCGTGTGCCAGGTGCGTAATGCCCTTCGGCGTGCCAGTGGTGCCGCCCGAGTAGAACATGTAGCAGATGTCGTGCCGGTGGCGCGGCACCGCAGCGAAGCTCGGCGTCCCCATCGCCCGCACCGCAGCGAGTTCTGCGATCTCGACTCCGCGCACTTTTTCGCGAATGAGAGCGGCCGAGCCGCGCACCAGGATCCGGGTCAGTGTCACCGGCAGTGCGCCTGCGATGCTCGCCAGTTTCGGCAGCTGCGCCTCGTCGATGTACAGCGTCGATGCCGCCGTGTCGTCGAGGAAGTATTTCAGGTGGTGGTCCTTGTGGGCGTCGGAAACCATGGCAGGGACCAGCCCGGCGCGCACCGCACCGAGCCAGTTCGCGACGAACTCGACGCTGTCGGTGGCGAAGAACAGCATGCGCGACTCGCGCTGGCAGCCAATCGCGGCCAGGCCTGCGGCGAAGCGGCAGGTTTCTTCCAGCAGTTCACGGTACGACAGGCGCCGGTCGTCGCAGATGAGCGCGGTCTTCGCCGCGAGCGCGCCCTCCGCGTGGCGGTCGAGCAACCAGCGGGTCGGATCGATGAACTCCGGGCATTCCGGGTCCTTCCAGCGCCGCCAGTCCTCCGAGTAATAGATAGGCAGATCGTCGCGGGACAGCGTGCTCACTTCATTCCTCCTTTCCGTCGAGGCGGCACCGGGGGCCGCTGCGCTTGCGCGCGGATGCCGGCAGCAACCCGCATGGTTTCGCGGCACAGCGGATTGTCCACTTTTTGCTGGAGCCTGGTAAAGCGGCGCTGCACGCAGCCGGTACGCCATGAACTGCCTTAAGAACGAGTCGAAGCCGAATAGTGATGGTTCTGCCTTGACGCTGGCGGAGCCCCGCACCTAGACTAGCTCGCCGATACGCAGAGACGGAGAGCGGAGAATGGAGTTCCTGAGCGAGCAGCAGCGACTGCTGCGCGACGCGGTGCGCGAGTTCGCGACGCGCGAGCTGGCTCCCCACGCGGCCAGGTGGGACCGCGAGGCGAACCTGCCGGATGAAGTGGTCGGCAAGCTCGGCGCGATGGGGCTGCTCGGCATGATGGTGGCGCCGCGGTACGGCGGCACGTTCTCAGACTACGTCTCGTTCGGGCTAGCGGTGGAGGAGGTCGCCGCCTGCTGCGGGGGGACGTCGGTGCTGGTCCAGGTGCACAACGCGGTGGGCTGCTTGCCGATCGCCACTTTCGGCACCGAGGCGCAAAAGCGCGCGTTTCTCCCCGACCTCGCCGCGGGTCGCAAGGTCGGCTCGTTCTGCCTCACCGAGGCGCAGGCCGGCTCGGAGGCGAACAACCTGAGCACGCGAGCGGTGCTGAAGGACGGCAAGTGGGTGCTGAACGGCGAAAAGCTGTTCGTCTGCAACGGCAGGCGCACCGGCACCGCGGTGGTGTTCGCGGTTACCGACCCGGATCTCGGCAAGAAGGGCATTTCCGCGTTCATCGTGCCCTCGGATGCGCCCGGTTTCGTCAAGCAGCCGGCAGAGCACAAGCTCGGCATGCGCGCTTCGGACACCTGTGCCATCCATTTCGACCAGTGCGCAATCCCGGCCGAGAACCTGCTGGGCGAGCGCGGCAAGGGGCTTGCCATCGCGCTCGGCAATCTGGGCTCCAGCCGCTCGGCGATCGCGGCCCAGGCGACGGGCATCGCCCGCGCCGCGCTCGAAGCGGCCGTGAAATACGCGAAGGAGCGGGTGCAGTTCGGCAAGCCGATCATCGAGCACCAGAGCGTTGCGAACATGCTGGCCGACATGCAGGTCAAGGTGGCCTCTGCGCGGCTGATGTGGCTGCACGCCGCGCGCTGCCGCGACGCCGGCGAGGCGGCAGTAGCGGAGGCTTCGCAGGCGAAGCTCTACGCGAGCGAAATCGCCGAGTGGGTCTGCTCCAAGGCCATCCAGGTCCACGGCGGCTACGGCTACATGGCGGATTTTCCGCTGGAGCGCATGTACCGGGACGCGCGCCTCACCCAGATCTACGAGGGCACCAGCGAGATCCAGCGCATGGTCATTGCGCGCAGCCTGTGAAGTACGGCGACGGTTTGCAGGCAGTGCGGACTGAATTCCGATGGACTGAGTTCCGATTGACAGCCCTGTGGCGTTGTTCTATCGTTGCTGGAACTATACAGATGTCTGACTAATTGTTCCGCAGGCAGGGCCCGGTCCCGGATTTCAACCCGGGAAATGCACATAACGAAAAGAGGGGTGCACATGGTTTTCGGCGATTTGCGCGGCTGGATCGATAGTCTCCGCAAGGAAGGCGAACTGCAGGAGATCAACAGCGAGGTGAACTGGGACTGCGAGCTGGGCACGATCGCGCGCAAGGCTTTCGGCAACGGCGGCGGTCCCGCGCTGTTGTTCAACAACATCAAGGACCACAAGAATACCCGCGGCACCAGGGTGTTTACCGGCGGGCTGTCGAATTACTCGCGCGTGGCGATGATGTTCGGATTGCCGAAGAACGCTCCGATCACCGAACTCGTCAAGGCCGCGCGCGAGGTCTACAGCGGCCGCATCCCGCCAAGAATCGTCGCCGATGGTCCGGTGAAGGAAAACATCCTCAAAGGCGACGACATCGACCTGTTCGAGTTCCCGGTTCCGAAGTGGCACCGGGATGACGGCGGGCGCTACATCAACTCGATGCAGGGCAACGTCACGATGGACCCGGACAGCGGCCGGCTCAACGTCGGCATCTACCGTGGCATGATCGGACAGAAGAACACGATTCCGGTGCTGTTGTGGCGCGCCCAGAACTGGGGCAGCGATTTCCAGAAATGGGCCGATCGCGGCCAGGAGATGCCGGTCGCCTGCGTCTACGGCTGGGAGCCATCGCTTCCCTTCTGCGCCTCGTCGCCGATCCCGCCGGATGTTTCCGAATTCGACGTCATGGGCGCGCTGCGCGGTGAGCCGGTGGACCTGGTGAAGTGCGAAACCGTTCCGCTCATGGTTCCTGCGAGCGCCGAGATGGTGGTCGAGGGTTATATATCGAACGACCCTGCGACCTTCGAGAT
This sequence comes from Betaproteobacteria bacterium RIFCSPLOWO2_02_FULL_65_20, assembly GCA_001770425.1. GTDB lineage: Bacteria > Pseudomonadota > Gammaproteobacteria > Burkholderiales > SG8-39 > JACQTO01. The sequence continues at coordinate 18,609 of MEQZ01000027.1, forward strand.
GGAAGGACCACTGGGCGAGTACACGGGCTACTTCGGCGGCGACAAGGGACCGAAGCACAAGATCCGTGTCACTGCCATCACGCATCGCAACAATCCGATCTACCGCGGCACCATCGAGGGAACGCTGCCCAAGATGCTGAGCGAGAACAGCATCATGAGTTCGGTGCAGCGCGCCGCACTCGCCTGGAACATCCTCGATCGTTCCGGTGTGCCCGGCATCACCGACGTGCATTGCCCGGCCGCCAACAACGGCACGACCCTCATGATCCAGCTGCGTCAGCGCTACCGCGGCCAGGCCAAGCAGGCGGCCATGGCGATCTGGGGTTCGAGCGCCGCGCACCTGCGCTACAAGCACATCTGGGTAGTGGACGAGGACATCGACATCCACGATTACGCCGCGCTCGACTGGGCATTCGCGTACCGCGTGAACGCCGCCGAGGACGATATCATCTTCGTGCCCGGCACCTTCGGATCGGCGCTGGATCCCAGCACGCGGCTCAAGTATCGCGACACGCTGACGTACGGCACCGGCAAGTGGAGCCGCGTGCTGATCGATGCCACGGTAAACATGGATTTCGAGCCGCAGGAGCAGTACGGCGGCAACCGCTATCCCCCGACCGTGCGGCCGCACCCGCAGGACTGGGAGATGGTCAATCGCCGCTGGAAGGAATACGGGTTCAAGGACTGAAATTCGGAACCGTCGCCAGATCGAATCGACGACGAACCCTGGCCATGCGCCAGGATGACAAGCGGGGGTAACGAAATGGCAACACCGAAGAAGGCCGGTCCGGCGCGCGCCGAGGCGGGCGGGGCGCCGCAGCGCCTGATCGACGTGCATCACCACATCATTCCGCCGTTCTACCTTGCGGAAAACCGCGACCGGATCGCGGGCTCTCGCGGTGGCCAGATAACGCCTGCCTGGCTGGAATGGACGCCCGAGAAGGCCCTCATAGCGATGGATCGGCATCAGGTCGCCACGTCGGTGCTGTCGCTTTCATCGCCGGGCGTCTGGTTCGGCGACGTGCAGGTGGCGAGAAGCACGTCGCGCCGATCCAACGAATACGCGGCGGAACTCGGGCGCAAACACTCCGGCCGATTCGGCCTCTTTGCGACCCTTCCGCTGCCCGATGCCGAAGGCAGCCTGCGCGAAATAGAATACGCGCTCGAAGTGCTGAAGGCCGACGGGATCGGGCTCCTGACGAGCTATGCCGACAAATGGCTCGGCGACCCCGGCTATCAACCGGTGTTCGAGGAACTCGACCGGCGCAAGGCCGTGGTCTTCGTGCACCCGACCACGCCGACGTGTTGCCAGACGCTGATGCCGGGCGTCGCCACCGTGGTGGCCGAAGTCCCGCACGACACCACCCGTGCCGTCATCAGTCTGCTCTATTCAGGCACGCTGGCCAAGTTCAGGAACATACGCTACATCTTCTCGCATGCCGGCGGCACGCTGCCGGTGGTGGCCGGCCGCATCATCGATTACGCGCCACCGCACCTCGCGCAAAACGCACCGAACGGGGTCGAATACGAATTGAAGCGCTTCTATTACGACTTGGCCATCAGCGGCAATCGGCCGGCGTTCGCTGCGCTTACCCAGCTCGTTCCCATGTCGCAGATCCTGTTCGGCAGCGACCATCCGTACCGACCGCTCGCTGAATCGGCGCAAGGCATGATGAACTTCGGCCTGTCGGCGGCCGATCTGCGAGCGATAGGCTGGGATAACGCGTTGGCGCTGCTGCCGCAGTTAAAGGCTAGTGTGTCGTCTTGAGATCCGTTCGTTCAAGTTTCAAGAAGCAAGAATCCAACATTGAAGGAGTGGGTCATGGCCTACCGGGATCTGCGTGAATACTTGGCGGTATTGGAGAACAAAGGGCTCCTCTGTCACATCGAAGCCGAAGTCGATAAAGACTGGGAAATTTCCGCGGTCTGCAGGCGGACCTTTCGGAGTATTCCCGAACGCAACAGGCCCGCACTCATGTTCGACCGCATCAAGGGACACGACATTCCTCTCGTCGTCGGCATACTCGGTGGATCGCGTGAGATCTACGCTACGGCCCTGGAAACCGAGGTCGGGAATGTTCTGGAAAAGTGGGAGTCGGGGACGAAGAACCCTCTCAAGGCGCGGCTTGTCAAATCGGCGCCCTGTCAGGAGGTCGTCCATCGAGGTGAGGAGGTGAATTTCGAGATGCTGCCGGCGCCAGTGTGGACAGTGGGTCAGGATCCGGGCGCGTACCACACTTCCCCGTTCGTAATTTCCAAGGATCCGGAAACGGGAATTCCGAACATAGGTACGTACCGCGTGCAGGTCAAAGGCCGCAACAGAGCCGGTTTGATGATCAACCCGCCGCGCAACATGAACCAGCACATCAGGAAGAACGAAGCGCGCGGGCAGGGTACCGACGTGGCGATCGTCTTCGGCACCGATCCGGTCCTGGGACTCACTTCGGTGACGCCGTTTCCTTACGGAGTCAACGAATTCGAGATAGCGGGAGGGATAAGGCGCGAGCCGGTTGACGTCGTGCGTTGCCTCACGGTCGATCTTGAAGTACCGGCGACCGCGGAAATCGTGGTCGAAGGCAGAATTCCGTTTCAAGGCCGCGAACCCGAAGGGCCCTTCGGCGAGTACGGCGGATACATGGGCGCTGCCGGCACCCACCCTTTCATCGAGATAAGCTGCATCACGCACAGAAAGAAGCCTATCTACCAGGCGTTCCTGAGTCAGATGCCCCCGAGCGAATCGAGCTGCATCAAGGGGATCGGCCGGGAAGCCGTGATCCTCCGGCACCTGAAGAACAACCTGGGCATTCCGGTGACCGACGTATATCTGACCGAAAGCGGCGGCGCGACGGGCATGCTTATCATCGCGATGAAGAAGCAGAACCGCTTTCAACCATTGAAGGCGATGATGGGCGCCTGGTCGCTGCACGACGTATTCGGCAAGGTCACCATCGTGGTCGACGATGACATCGATATCCGCGATTCCTTCCAGGTCGAGTGGGCGCTTAGCTTCCGCATGCAGCCGGCCGAGGACGTCCATGTCCTCAACAACACCGATCCGCTCACGCTGGATCCCTCCCAGCCCTGGAAGGACGGAAAGCCGGTCCTGCCGACGGAGCAGGTAAGCTCGAAGGTCGGCATCGACGCGACGAAGAAACATGCCTTCCCCCCTCTGGCGGTTCCACCGAGGGAGCATCTGGAAAAGGTCGACGCGCAGTGGGAGCGATACGGCATCCGGGCGCTCAAGCGCAACGCCAAGTAGCAGTAGCGCGCGAGCGCCAGCATGTTTCCTCCGCGGGGGAGATGAACCCGGTTCGGCCTCGGCCGGCCCGGGCCGAAAGATGGACCTCGGTGGCAACAGGCCCGTAACGCAAGCTGTCGAAATAGCTGCCGAAATTGAATGCCTTGACAACAATGCTCCACCATTTCAATATATACACAGATGTCTGATTAATTCGAGGAAACTCGGGCGCTCGCCGGAATGGACAAGTACACTTGTATATGTAGTCCGGGTGCCGATACAGATCGGGTTCAACACAGCGCAATTCCGCAGGTTTCGGCCTTCCGATGTCGGGTTGTCCGACGGATTCATTTTCCTATCGCTCATCAGTAAGAGGGAGCCATGCACAAGATCAGTCTGAAGATCAACGGGAAGGACTACCAAGACGAGGTGGAACCCCGCCTCTTGCTGGTGCACTACCTTCGGGACAAGGCCCACCTCACGGGGACTCATGTGGGCTGCGACACGGGTAATTGCGGCGCCTGCACGATCTTCCTGAACGGCAAGCCGATCAAGTCGTGCAACATGCTGGCCGTCCAGGCCAACGGGGCAGAACTGACGACCATCGAAGGTCTCGCGAAGGGCGGCCTGCATCCCATCCAGGAGGCCTTCCTCGACAAGTTCGGCATCCAGTGCGGCTACTGCACTCCCGGCATGGTCATCAGCGCCCTCGCGCTGCTGCAGTCCAACCCGAAACCGACCGAGGAGGAGATCCGCGAGGCCATCGAGGGGAACATCTGCATGTGCACCGGATACCAGCAGATCGTGGATTCCATCGCCCACGCGGCGCATCTCATGGGTCAATCCAGGAGCTAATGACCATGCTGAACTTCGATGAAATCTTCGTCACAAGGAATTGGTTCGGGAAGCCCGTCCGGCGGAACGCCGATACGCGGTTCGTCAAGGGCGAGGGGTCCTATACGGACGACCTCCAGATGGACTGCGTGTATGCGGGCTATGTGCGCAGCCCGCACCCCCACGCCCGCCTCGGAAAAATCGATACCTCCAAGGCCGAGGCGCTGAAGGGTGTGCTGGCAGTCATGACCGGCCCCGAGGTGGCTGCCGTGACGCAGCCTGTCGGCGCGCGGGCCATCACGCGGCCGGCGCGGCAGCACGTCATGGCCACGGGCAAGGTCCGGTACGTGGGCGAACCCGTGGCCATCGTGGTCGCCGAGGATCGATACACGCTCGAGGATGCCCTGGACCTGGTCGAGGTGGACTACGAGCCCCTTCCGGTGGTGGTCGAAATCGACGACGCCATGAAGGAGGGTGCGCCGCTGGTTTTCGAGGAGGCCGGGAGCAACGTTCTCCTGCACGATACGCTGACCCACGGCGACATAGAGGGCGCCTTCGGGCAGGCGGACCTGGTCGTCAAGGAGCAGTTTCGGGTGCAGCGCTACAGTTCCACGCCGCTGGAGACCTGGGCCATCATCGCGAAGCACGACAAGGGGACCGACAGCTACGTGGTGTGGGCCAATGACCAACAGCCCGGCCGCAGCATCGTCAATATCAGCAACGCGCTCGGCATTCCCGTCAACAAGCTGCGCCTCATCGTGCCCGACAGCGGTGGCGGCTTCGGGATCAAGCTGGCGATTTGGCCTTACATCGTGAGCCAGTGTCTGGTGTCCAGGAAAGTCGACAAGCCGGTCAAGTGGATCCAGCCGCGGCGGGAACACCTGCTGACGGGAACCCATACCCCGGACTGCATCGTGGACCTGGAACTGGCGCTGAAGAAGGACGGCAAGGTCCTTGGACTTCGGATGCGAGACCGGCAGAACGACGGCTCGTTCGTTCACACGGCGGGGATCTACAACCTCATCAAGTTTGCGAACATAGTCGGGTGCTACGACATCAAGGCGACCCAGGCCGAGATGATGAGCATCGTCACCAACAAGGCGCCCACGGTCCAGAACCGCGGG
>MEQZ01000028.1 GCA_001770425.1 Betaproteobacteria bacterium RIFCSPLOWO2_02_FULL_65_20
CGCCGCGGGCGCGATCGCGCCCGCCGGCTCTGCTGTGGAAGGCTGACCGGCGGCCCGCGCGGCTAGGGCGTCCGCTTCCTCGCCGCTGAGACGGCCCGGTATCCCAGCAGCATCGCCAGGGCGAGCGCATAGATCGCCGGCTTGGTGATGTCGCGCTTGACCAGCCACCAGTAGTGGACGACGCCGCAGATCGCGAGCGCATAGACCAGCCGATGCAGCGCAATCCAGTTCTTTGCGCCGATGCGGCGCACCATCTTGTCGGTCGACGTCACCGCGAGCGGAACCATCATCGCGAAAGCGGCGAATCCAATGGTGATAAAGGGGCGCTTTATGATGTCCTTGACGATCGCCGCGACATCGAAGAACTGCTCGAGCCAGACGTAGCTCGTCAAATGCAGCACTGCGTAGAAGAAGGCGTACAGCCCGAACATGCGCCGCAACCGCGCGAGCCAGTGCCAGCCTGTGAGCCGACGCAGCGGCGTCACGGACAGAGTCACCAGTACAAACACCAGCGTCCAGGTTCCGGTGGAGCGTCGAATCAATTCGACGGGGTTGACCCCCAGGAGATCAAGGGCTGCGCCGCCCACGAGGCGGACGAGCGGTCCGAGGCACAGCACGAAGATGACCGCCTTGATCAATGCGATCGCGCGCGGCGAGGGGCTGGCAATCGCGCGGCCTCTGCCCGCGATCGAGGACGTGTCGACGGTGCTCACCGTCCCTAGAAGAACTTCTTCAGATCCATGCCGGCATACAGGCTCGCGACCTGGCCGGCGTAACCGTTGAACATGAGCGTCTTGCGCTTGGGAGTGAAGATACCGTCCTCGCCGATGCGGCGCTCGGTGGCCTGGCTCCAGCGCGGATGGTCGACCTCCGGGTTGACGTTCGAGTAGAAACCGTACTCGTGCGATGCGGCTTTTTCCCAGGCGATCCTGGTCTGCTTTTCGACGAAGCGGATGCGTACGATCGACTTGGCGCTCTTGAAACCGTACTTCCAGGGCACCACGAGGCGGATCGGGGCGCCGTTCTGGTTCGGCAGCATCTGATCGTAGAGTCCCACCGCGATCAGCGTGAGCGGATGCATCGCCTCGTCGATGCGCAGGCCCTCGACATACGGCCAGTCGAGCACCGGCAGGCGCACCCCCGGCATGGTCTCCGGCTGATACGCGGTGACGAACTCGACGAACTTGGCCTTGCCCGTGGGCTCGACCTGCTCGATCAAGCTCTTCAACTCGAACCCGACCCAGGGAATGACCATTGACCAGCCCTCGACGCAGCGCAGGCGATAAACGCGCTCCTCGAGCGGCAGCTTCAGCAGATCTTCGATGCCGAAGGTCTTCGGCCGCTTTACCTCTCCTTCCACAACGACAGTCCACGGACGCGTCCTCAGCTTTTGCGCGTAGATTGCCGGGTCCGACTTTTCGGTCCCGAACTCGTAGTAATTGTTGTAGCTCGTGACGTCCCCGTAACTGGTCGGCTTCTCCAGCGTGCTGTAATTGCTCTTTCTGATGCCGGCGAGCTTGCCCGGCGAGCCCTGAGCGCCGACAGATCGTGTCGCAGCGAGGCCGGCGGCGCCGATAAGACCGGCAGCGAGGCCGGCTTTCAAGAATTCCCGCCTGCGCAGGTAGACGCCATAGGGAGTGACTTCGGAGGGCCGGATATCGCCCCGTCGCTTGATCAGCATGGCACGCCTTTCTGGTTATGCTCGGTTGTACGTCTGTCAGGGTGATTCGTATGCCGGCACGAATAGGTTACAGCGGGCCCGGCAGTCTGCGGCAGTTTCGCCGAGCCAGGCTGAGAACGGAAGCGGCGCGCATCGGGCCCGAGAAATCGTTCCTCCTGATGCCACCACGCGCGCGACGGCGCTATGGACTGAGCTGCTGATAAACGGCGGTTGCCAAAGCGAGCAGCGCATCGCGCTTGATTTCTCCGGACAGCGCGTAACCGTAATTGCGGTCTATCCAGTAGAACACCGAAACCTTGTCTTCCTGGCTGAACCGGAACGCCGTGTCGCGCCCCTCGCCCTTCTGCGTCGAAACATACAGCGTGAGCCGCTGGCCTTTGGCGTCCTGGTACATGAACTGCGCCACCGGCCCCTGGGACCCGGACAGCAGCCTGCCTCCGACCAGATCGTATCCAAGCGTGGCGAGTTTCGGCAGGCGAAGATCGGTGCCGAGCCGCTTGGACAGCCATTTGACCAGATGGTCTTGCTGATCCGCCCCGACCTCCACCGGGTGGCGCACCTCCGGCGAGTACACGGCGTGCGCGATTGCCGCCGAGCGAGCCAGCGACGCAGCAGCCTGGGGCAGGGGCGCGACGCTGCCGCGCGCAATCCAGCCGATCGCCACGCCCGCGAACAGCACGCTTGCTGCAAGCGCGACGGGGCGCCAGCGCCGCGCTGCGGGTCGCGCGGCAAGCGCCGCCGGAACCGGCTCCGCGAGCACCGGATCGAACAGCGCGCGCAGCGCTGCATCCTGCGCACGGTACGCATGCAGCCGCGCGGCCTCCTCGGGCCGCTGCGCGAGATAAGCCTCGACCTCGCCGCGACGCGCCTCGTCCAGGACGTCGTCCACGAAAGCCTGCAGATCGTCTTCGAGCAAGTGCGTCATTTCACGACCTTAAATAGCACCGCCGGCTGTACGCCCGCAATCAGGCGCCGCATGCGCTCTCTGGCCCGTGACAGCCGCGACATCACGGTGCCGATCGGAATCGCCAGCGCGCGGCTCACCTCGTCATAGGTCATTTCTTCGATCGCGACCAGAATCAGCACCTCGCGCTGTTCATCCGGCAGCGCGCGCAATGCGCGCTCCACGTCGGCGATCTCAAGCGAGTCCGACTGAGTCGCGCGCACTGCGACGACGGGGAGCTCCTCCATCGTCTTTTCGATCTCGCTTCTCTTGCTGCGAACCTGATTCACGAAAACGTTGTGCATGATAGTGAACAGCCACGCCCTCAGATCGCTCCCCGGCCGCCACAGGTGAAATTTGTTCCAGGCCCGCTCCAGCGTGTCCTGCACCAGATCGTCGGCCGCGTAGCGGTCCCCAAGCAGCGCCCGCGCATAGCGCCGCAGCCTGGGAATGTGCTCAAGGATCTGGTGACTATCCATCAATTTGTCCGCACACCGGGTGAACGCGCGACCGCGCCGGAATATTCCGCGAATCCGGCCAAGCCGGCCCGCAGGAGCGTGGAGCGCCAGTCAGGCCCGCATGTAGGGCAGGATGCATGCCGGGGGGCGAAGCAGGCCCGCGGCCTCCCTTTCCCGGCGATGAGCCGCGGCTTGGTTGTGCTAGCGCAGGCCGGCAATGTAGTCGCTGACAGCGCGCATCTCCGCGTCGCTCATCTTCGCCGCGATCGAGCGCATCATCCTGTTCGTGTCGTTGGTCCGCTGGCCATCGTGGAAAGCGTTCAGCTGCGCCATTGTGTACTCGGCGTACTGTCCTGCCAATCGCGGATACTGCGCCGGGACGCCGGCGCCATTCGGGCCATGGCAGCCTGCGCAGGCCGGCAGGCCGGTGGCCGCGTTACCTCCCCGATACAGCTTCTGGCCGAGAACAACCAGTTCGCGGCTGCGCGAAAAACCTCCCTTGGGCTTCTGGCTCGCCAGGTACGCGGCGACGTTGCGCACGTCATCGGCAGACAGGTTCGCGACCATGCCTGCCATGATGGCGTTTTCGCGCTCGGTCTTCTTGCCCTGCGCCGGCTTGAAATTGTGCAGTTGCTTCTCGAGGTATTCAGCCCCCTGACCCGCGAGCTTCGGGTTCGCGGGCGACGGGCTGTTGCCATCGGCACCGTGGCAGACCGCGCACGCTTGGGAAGCAATCGTCTGCCCTTTGGCGAGATCAGGCTTCGCAGGCAGCCCCGCGGCCACGGCGGCGGCGGCGACCAGAACCGAGCATAGGGAAAGAGCCGAAATCCAGCGGGCTCTTTGCATCACATCTCCTTTGAGCGGGGCAATTGCGGAAAACTGCTATTCTACCGTAGCTTAATCACAGCCAGCCAGCGCCCGGTCGCCGCGTGTTTCTTTTCCGTCAGGCAAAATTTCTCAAAAGCGCCCAGGCGCTCCCGGATCTGCCTCCGGAGAGCCAGCGCGAAGTCGCATTCGCTGGACGCTCCAATTCGGGCAAGTCCAGTGTGATCAACACCCTTGCCGACCAGCGCCAACTGGCCCGCGTCAGCAAGACCCCGGGGCGCACCCAACTGATCAATTTCTTCTGTCTCGGCGACGGCCGCTTTCTGGTCGATCTGCCAGGCTACGGCTACGCGAAGGTTCCCGTCGCTACGCGCGCGCCCTGGGGTCGCGTGCTTGGCGACTACCTGCGGACGCGCGAACAACTCGCCGGCCTCGCGCTGGTGATGGACGCGCGCCACCCGCTGACTGAACTCGACTGGGAATTGCTCGAGTGGTTCAGGACCACAGGCAAGCCGGTTCACGTCCTGTTGACCAAGGCGGACAAACTGTCGCGCTCCGCGGCGCTGCGAACCCTGCGGGAAGTCCGAAGCACGCTCGCCCTCGCGTCGTCGAATTGGACGGCACAGCTTTTTTCCAGTCTCAAGCGGACCGGCATCGACGATGCGCAAGCCGCGCTCAGTGCCTGGCTGGAGAGGCCGGAAGACCCGGACCTGGATGGCCTCGGGCCTACCTAGGAGTTGCATGTCGAGAGGCAGGACCTCCCGAGCGAAGACAAAAAAAAGCCCCGGGCTTAAAGGGGATTAAAGCCCGGGGACAGCCTTAAAAGGATTAAGGCACCCGCTCAGGGAGGAGAAGCGGGCGACGATTTCGCAACCGTCTGGTAATAGGATTACCCGGCAGGCGAAAAGGTTCCCGAACCAGCCAATATCTGCTCAATGTATTGATTGCACGAACGAAATTTAATCGAAAGGACGATCATGAACGTGTACGGCAGTTTTCCCGGGGTGAGAATGCGGCGCATGCGGCGAGACGGCTTCTCGCGCCGGCTGATGCGAGAGCATGTGCTCACTGCAAGCGACTTCATCTATCCGGTGTTCGTGATCGACGGCAAGGGAACGACGCAGGCGGTGCCGTCGATGCCGGGTGTTTCGCGGATGACGCTCGACAAGTTGCTGCCTGTCGCGGAGAAATGCCTCGCGCTGGGCGTCCCGGCCATGGCGCTTTTTCCGTCGATCGAACCGTCTCTGAAAACCCCTGACGGGCGCGAGGCCACCAATTCCAAGGGTCTGGTCCCGCGCGTCGCCGCCGCGCTGAAGAAGCGCTTTCCCGAACTGGGGGTGATGACCGATGTCGCCCTCGACCCCTATACCTCGCACGGACAGGACGGCGTCATCGACAAGACCGGCTACATCCTCAACGACGAGACCCTGGCGATACTGGAGCAGCAGGCCCTCACTCAGGCCCTGGCGGGTGTGGATATCGTGGCGCCATCGGACATGATGGATGGCCGCATCGGCCGTATCCGGGCTGCGCTCGAAGCTCGCAAGCTCATCACCACCCGCATCATGGCCTACTCCGCCAAGTACGCTTCCGGGTTTTACGGGCCGTTCCGCGACGCAGTCGGATCGAGTTCCGCGCTCGGCAAGGGCAACAAGTTCACCTACCAGATGGACCCGGCCAACAGCGATGAAGCGCTCTGGGAAGTCGGCCTGGACCTGCAGGAGGGCGCCGACATGGTGATGGTCAAGCCGGGCATGCCGTATCTGGACATCCTCAGGCGCGTCAAGGAAGAGTTCAAGGCGCCGACCTTCGTCTATCAGGTGAGCGGCGAATACGCGATGCTCAAGGCGGCTTTCAAGAACGGCTGGCTGGAGGAGAAGACTTGCGCACTCGAGGCTCTGCTCGCATTCAAGCGTGCCGGCGCCGACGGCATCCTGACCTATTTCGCGCTCGACGCGGCGCGGTGGCTGAAGGAAAGCACTTAACCGAACACCATCGCCACGCCGTGCGCTTCGGCAGCGCCGATGGCGATCGAGCCGTCGGGCATGCGCGCGGGATGGAAGCCGCCACCGCGCAACCGTTGCTCCGCCCGGCTGCGGTCGGCGACGCGAATGAACAACGCCGCCATCAGCGGGGCCGGCCTCTCGCTGATCCACACCCCGGGCAGGCGCCGGGCGAGACTCCGGTCGGTAGCGATCGCGATCGGCGCGGCGCCGGTTTCGACGAGCCGGCCCTCGGCGATTTCTTTCGCCGGGGTGTCGAAAACCTTCCCGTACGCCGCCGCGGTGGCCGCAGCGTCGGGCGCGACCACCGCCACTGCGGCAATCGCCTTGGCGCCGTTCTGGTGGCGCTGCCATTCGGGACGCCACACCAGTTCCGGGGTCTGGTGCTGGCACAGGAACAGCCGGCCGCAGGGCACGTGGCGCGCGCCGATGTCGAGTGTTCTGAACCGAGCGTCGCGACTGCCGCCCGCAAAATGTACCGGCCGCGAAAAATCCATCGGCGCGCTGGGCTCCAGCCCCGCCGCGTGCAGTTCGGCATGCGCCGCGTCGGCATCCCCGGTCTTGAGCGCCAGCGCCGCCAGCCCCTCGCCGCGCTGGAGAAAGTCGGCGATAAAAGGGCGCGTTTTGAGATCCGGCGGCAGCCACAGGAGTTCCAGGTAATCATCGCTGAACACGATGCAGTGGTTCTGCGAACCCAGCGTGTGATGGCCGCGCGGGGTCAGCGTAAAACCCATGCGCTCGAAGGTCTCGTGCGCGGCATCGAGGTCGCGCACGGCGAATACCGCGTGATCGACGCCCTGGATATTTTTTCGCATTCTCCTGCCTCCGGATGAGCGCACCATTATAATTTGATCAGGGTGCGCACTTGGTCGATGCCGCGAAGCGCTCGAACTCGCCGCGACGGCAGAGCAACCGCCCCGCATCCTGCTGCAGCGACCCATGCTCAGACAGACGCCGCTCACCGCAACCCACCGCAGACTCGGTGCCCGGATGGTTGACTTCGGCGGCTGGGAAATGCCGCTGCACTACGGCTCCCAGATCGAGGAGCACCACCGGGTCCGCAACGATGCGGGCGTGTTCGACGTATCGCACATGCTCGCCCTGGACATTCTCGGGCCCGACTCGCGTGCCTTTCTGCGCTATGCGCTCGCGAACGACGTCGCCAGGCTGGAGCGCCCCGGACGCGCGCTCTACTCCTGCCTGCTCAACCAGCGGGGCTGCATCCTCGACGACCTGATCGTCTATTTCACTGGCGAGTTTCAGTACCGCGTCGTGGTCAACGCCGGCACCGCCGAGAAGGACCTCGCCTGGATCCGAGCGCTGCGACAGCGCGGCACGCCCGACATCACGCCGCAGTGCGGCCTGTGCATGCTCGCAGCCCAGGGGCCCAATGCGCGCGCCCGCGTTTGGGATGCGCTTCCCGAAACTCGCAATGCGACCGAGCCGCTGTTGCGCTTTCACGCGGCGCAGTGCGGCGAATTCTTCGTGGCACGCACGGGCTACACCGGCGAAGACGGCTTCGAACTGATGTTCCCCGCAGTGCGGGCCGACAGCGTGTGGAACGCCTTGATGCGCGCCGGGGCCGCGCCCTGCGGCCTGGGCGCCCGCGACACGCTGCGGCTGGAGGCGGGGATGAACCTTTACGGGCAGGACATGGACGAAACGGTAACGCCGGCAGAATCGGGGCTCGCCTGGACGGTGGACCTGTCGGGCGGGCGCGAATTCGTCGGCAGGCGGGCGCTCGAGCACGGGCACCCGCTGCGCAAGCTCGTGGGCCTGGTGCTGCTCGGGCGCGGCGTGCTGCGCGCGCATCAGCGCGTGGTGAGCGCGCACGGCGAGGGCCTCGTCACCAGCGGCGGCTTCGCGCCCACGCTCGGCCGCTCGATCGCCCTCGCCCGCGTCCCGAACGCAGTCAATGTCGGCGATGCGGTGCACGCGCAAGTCCGTGAGCGGCTGCTCGAGGCGCGCGTGGTCAAGCCGCCCTTTGTGCGCAATGGCAGAAGTCTGATCGGACCCATCGGGGAACCAGAATGAACGTACCTGCAGCGTTGCGATATTCGAAAACCCACGAATGGGCGCGCCTGGAAGCCGACGGCACGGTAAGCGTCGGCATCACCGATCATGCGCAGGAGCGGCTTGGCGACATGGTGTTTGTCGAGCTGCCGGACATCGGCAGAAAATTAGCCGCAGGCACCGAGTGCGCCGTGGTCGAGTCCGTGAAAGCGGCCGCGGACGTCTACGCACCGGTCTGCGGTGAAGTCGTCGCCGCCAACGCGGCCGTGCGCGATGCGCCGCAGTCGATCAACCAGGATGCCTATGCGTCCTGGCTGTTCAGGCTGAAACCCGATGATCCGGCCGAACTCGGCTCGCTGCTCGATGCGCGGGCATATGCGGAACAGGCAACGAGCGAGGAATAACGAACATGCCGTTCATCCCCCACACCGAGCCCGAAGTGCGCGACATGCTCGCGGCGATCGGCGTGCCCGAGATCGAGTCGCTGTTCGACGAGATTCCGCGCGAACTGCGCATCGAAGGCATCTCCGGCATGCCCGCCGGCCTGCCGGAAATGACCATCGCCCGCCTGATGACCGAGCGCGCCGAGGCCGACGGGCGCTGTCTCAACTTCATCGGCGCCGGCGCCTACGAGCATCACATTCCCGCAGCCGTGTGGCAGCTCGCCACGCGCGGCGAATTCTATTCCGCCTATACGCCCTACCAGGCCGAAGCGAGCCAGGGCACGCTGCAGGCGCTCTACGAGTTCCAGACCATGATGGCCTCGCTCACGGGGCTCGATGTTTCCAACGCGAGCCTCTACGACGGCGCGTCGGCTCTGGCGGAGGCGGTTCTCATGGCAGTGCGCTCGCATGGCAAGTCGCGCCGAGTGCTGATGCCGCGCACGGTTCACCCCCTGTACCGCAAGGTCGTGCGCACCATCACCCGCAACCAACGCGTGGAAATCGTCGAACTGGACTACTCGCGCGAATCCGGCGCCACGAGCGTCGAGTCGGCCGCGGCACGCAGCGGTGATTTCGCCGCGCTGGTGATCCCGCAGCCGAACTTCTTCGGCGTGCTGGAGGACGCGGATGCGCTCACCGATTGGGCGCACTCCCGGGGCGCACTCGGGATCGGCGTTGTCAACCCGCTTTCGCTCGCGCTGCTGAAGCCGCCCGGCGAATGGGACGCTGAACACGCCGAGGGCGCGGATATCGCCGTCGGCGACGGCCAGCCGTTCGGCGCGCCGCTCTCCGGCGGCGGGCCCTATTTCGGCTTCATGTGCGCAAAGCAGGCACTGGTGCGACAGATGCCCGGACGCATCGTGGGTCGCACCGTGGACAGCCAGGGCAGGCCGGGGTTCTGCCTCACGCTGCAGCCGCGCGAGCAGCACATCCGCCGTGCCAAGGCCACCTCCAACATCTGCACCAATCAGAGCCTGATGGCGATCGCAGCGACGATCCACCTCGCGCTGCTCGGGCCCCGGGGGCTGGCGCGCACTGCCGCCCAGTGCCATGCCAACACGGTCGCACTCCGCAACCGTCTCGTGGCGATCCCCGGCGTCGCACCGGTGTTTTCCGGCGCGCTGTTTCACGAAGTGGCGCTGCGCCTGCCTGCGCCCGTCGCGCCGGTGCTCGCGCGATTGCGCGGCGAACGCATACTCGGTGGATTCGACCTTGCGTCCGATTACCCGGAACTCGCCGATGCGCTGCTTGTGTGCGCTACCGAAACCAAGACCGGCGAAGATATCGAGCGCTACGCCCGCGCCTTGGAGCGCACGCTCGAGAAGACCGCCCCATGCTGATCTTCGAGCAATCGCGCCCGGGGCGAACCAATTCCTCGCAGGCGCCGGCGCAGCCTGCGGACACCTCCGACATTCCGCAGCAGTTCCTGCGCCTCGCGCCGTCCCTGCTTCCGGAAGTCTCGGAACTGGACGCGGTGCGCCATTACACGAGGCTTGCGCAGCAGACCTATTCCATCGACACGCATTTCTATCCGCTGGGGTCCTGCACCATGAAATACAACCCGCGGGCCTGCAATGCGGCGGCGATGCTGCCGCAATTCCTCGCGCGCCATCCGCTCGCGCACCCGCAGACCGGCCAGGGATTCCTCGCCTGTCTCTACGAACTGCAGGAAATCCTGAAGGCGGTCACCGGCATGGCTGCGGTGAGCCTTGCGCCGATGGCCGGAGCCCAGGGCGAATTCGCCGGGATCGCGATGATCCGCGCCTGGCACGCCTCGCGCGGCGATGCGCAGCGCACCGAGGTCATCGTTCCCGACGCCGCGCACGGCACCAACCCCGCGACCGCCACCATGTGCGGCTGCACGCTGCGCGAGGTTCGCACCGACCATGACGGCCGGATCAACCTCAGGGCGTTGCGCGCCGCGGTCGGCCCGCGCACCGCCGCCCTGATGCTCACCAACCCTTCGACCCTGGGCGTGTTCGACACCGAGATCATCGAGATCGCGCGCATCGTCCACGACGCGGGCGGCCTCATGTATTACGACGGCGCCAACATCAACGCCATACTCGGGCGGGTGCGGCCGATCGACATGGGCTTCGATTGCGTGCACCTCAACCTGCACAAGACCTTCGCGACGCCGCACGGAGGCGGCGGACCGGGCGCGGGCCCGGTGGGAGCGGCACCCATGCTCGCGCACTTCCTGCCGGTGCCGATGGTCGCGAGAGAGAACG
>MEQZ01000029.1:0-8941 GCA_001770425.1 Betaproteobacteria bacterium RIFCSPLOWO2_02_FULL_65_20
CCGCTTGCCATCGAAGGCATTGCCGTGGGCGTGATCCGCAACGGCCGGATGATCTAGCCTCCCCCCGCGGAGGCAAAGGCTGTCCGATGCTCGGCATCGTTTCTCACGCGTCGCCGCTTTCCGCGGCGCTGCTGGCGCAACCGGCGCTGTGGCGCGGCAGCGGGCTTGCGCGCGTGGCCGCGCCCAGCCTGACTACGGGTTTCCCCGCGCTGGATGCCGAGCTTCCCGGAGGAGGCTGGCCGACGGCAGGCCTCACCGAGATCCTGCCCGCGCACGAAGGCATCGGAGAGCTGCGCCTGCTCGGCCCCGCCCTCGCCAGCCTGTCTGCGGCGGGCAAGCGGCTGGCGTGGATCGCCCCGCCCCATCGGCCCTATGCGCCGGCGCTCGCCGCTGCCGGCATCGACCTGGCCAGTCTGATCATCGTCAAGGCCCGCACCGCGCAGAAAACGCTGTGGGCCGCCGAACAGGCGCTCGCCTCGCGCGCCTGCGGTGCGGTGCTCGCCTGGCCTGGCGCCGTCACTTATTCCGAGCTGCGGCGGCTCCAGCTCGCCGCCGAGGCAAGCCGCGTCCTTGCGGTGCTGTTCCGGCCGCGGCAGGCGGCGGGCGAATCCTCTCCTGCCGTATTGCGTATCGCGCTTGGAGCGGCCGCCGGCGGGCTCGCGGTGCATATCCTGAAGCGCCGTGGCGCGCCGCTCGATCATCCTGTTTTTCTCCCGGCGGTGCTCCCGGCGATGGCCGCCTCATCAACACGAGTTCACAACCATGCTGTGGATTTCTCTGCACCTGCCGGCACTGCCGCTCGAAGCGCTGCTGCGCGGTTCACCGCTGCCTGAAGCGTGCGCGGTTGCCGACAGCCATCGCATCGTTGGCTGCGACGGCAAGGCGCGTGTACGCGGCGTGAGCGCGGGCATGTCCGCATCGGCTGCGCTTGCGCTCGCCCCGCAGCTGCGAATCTGCCAGCGTGATGGCTCCGCCGAGACCGAAGCACTGCTGGGAATCGCCGCCTGGGCGATGCAGTTCACCCCGAATGTCGCACTCGAGTTTCCCGATGTCGTGCTGCTGGAAATATCGGGCAGCCTGAAGCTGTTCGGCGGCCTGGCGCAGATTCTCGGCGACCTTCGCGAAGGACTCTCAGCCATGGGCTTCACGACCTGCCTGGCCGTGGCGCCGACTGCGCGCGCCGCCTGCTGGCTCGTCCGCGCCGGCAGGGAAACCCTGGTCACCGAGGGCGAACGAATCGACGATGCTGTCTCATCTCTGCCCGCCTCTGTGCTGTGCTGCGACGCCGATACGCTCGAATCCCTGGAGGCGATCGGCGCCGCCACCGTCGGCGATCTGCTCGCGCTGCCGCGCGATGGTCTGGCGCGTCGTTTCGGCCAGGCATTGCTCGACGATCTGGACCGCGCCCGCGGCCGGCTCCCCGACCCGCGCAGCTTTTTCACGCCGCCGCCCAGATTCGCCGCCGGCATCGATCTGCAGGCCGAGGTCACGCAGACCGAGGCGCTGCTGTTCGCCGCCAAGCGGCTGCTCGCGCAACTGGCCGGTTATCTGGCCGCGCGCTCGGGCGGCGTGCAGCGCTTCGCGCTGAAGCTTGCGCACCGCGACGGCGGCGCCACCGAAATCGCCATCGGCCTGGTCACCCCATCGCGCGACGCCGAACACTTCACGCTGCTCGCGCGTGAGCGCCTCGCGAGCGTCGCGCTGCGCGAACCGGTGCGCTCGATAACGATAGAAGCCGCAGACATCCTGCCCCTTGCCGGAGACAACCTGGGCCTGTTTCCCGACGACACGGGCTCACCCGGCAACTGGGACCGGCTGATCGAGCGCCTGCGGGCGCGGCTGGGAACGCAAGCCGTGCTGGGCCTCGCCTCGCGCGCCGAGCACCGGCCCGAGCGGGCAAGCGCCGACGCCCATGTCCATACCCATGCCGACGAACGACAACTGAAGCTGCAGTTCGGCGAACGGCCGTTCTGGCTGCTCGATGCGCCGCGTCCGATACCCGAGGTCGGTGCCGTGCCGAACTACGAAGGCCCGCTGATGCTGCTCGCCGGCCCGGAGCGCATCGAATCCGGATGGTGGGACGACGACGACATCGCCCGCGACTACTTCGTTGCGCGCACTCAAAGCGAGTCGCTGGTATGGGTCTACCGCGAGCGCAGAGGCGGCGGGTGGTACCTGCACGGACTGTTTGCGTAAATTGCCAAAACTGACATTCTATATAGCCGCGAGCCCGGTTGGGACCTTGTTCTCGCCTGAACAATGTTAGAGATTGTGCCGCAGTAACGCCTGCGGCAGATCAAGCTGCATGCATTCCGCCCTGCCCGCCTACGCCGAGCTGCACTGCATCTCGAACTTCACCTTCCTGCGCGGCGCATCGCACCCGGAAGAGCTGGTGAAGCGGGCGGCCGAGCTCGGCTATGCCGCGCTGGCGATCACCGACGAGTGCTCGCTCGCGGGCGTCGTGCGAGCGCATGTCGCCGCGAAAGACTGCGGCCTGCCGCTCATCATCGGCACCGAAGTCCGGCTGGAGGACGGGCCGCGGCTCGCGCTGCTCGCCTGCGACCGCGAAGGCTACGGCAATCTGTCCGAGTTGATCACCACGGGCCGGCGCCGCAGCGCCAAGGGGCGCTATTCGCTCTCACGCGTCGATCTGAACGAGGGACTGGCTGAGTGTCTTGCGCTGTTGATTCCCGGCGATAGACCGGACATCGGGCATGCGCGCTGGCTCGCCGAGCGGTTTCCCGGTTCTGCATGGATCGCGGTCGAGTTGCTGTGCGGGCCGAACGACCGCGCCCGCCTTGCGCAACTGCGCGAGCTTGGAACCGCTTCGGGCCTGCCGCTCGTGGCAGCCGGCGACGTGCATGTGCACCTGCGCTCGCGGCGCAGGCTGCAGGACACGCTCACCGCGATCCGCCTGGGCATGCCGGTGGATCGCTGCGGGCATGCGCTATACGCCAACGCCGAGCGCCACCTGCGGCTGCGGCTGCGCCTTGCGAACCTGTATCCCGCCGAGCTGCTTTCTGAGACGCTGAACGTGGCGGAGCGCTGTACGTTTTCCCTCGATTCGCTGCGCTACGAATACCCGGAAGAACTCGTTCCCGAGGGCGCGACGCCGGCAAGCCACCTGCGCAGGCTGACCGAGGAAGGCCTGCGCGAGCGCTTTCCACAAGGCACGCCGGAACACGTGCACAAGCTCGTCGAGCATGAACTGGCGCTGATCGCGGAGCTGCGCTACGAGCCCTATTTTCTGACCGTACACGACATCGTCAAATTCGCGCGCGAGCGCGGGATTCTCTGCCAGGGCCGCGGCTCGGCGGCCAATTCGGCCGTGTGCTACGCGCTTGGCATCACCGAAGTGGATCCGGCGCGCATGAACATGCTGTTCGAGCGCTTTATCTCGAAGGAGCGCAACGAGCCCCCCGACATCGACGTCGATTTCGAGCACCAGCGCCGAGAGGAAGTGATCCAGTACCTTTACCGCAAATACGGCCGCCATCGCGCCGCACTCGCCGCCACCGTCATCTGCTACCGCCCCAAGAGCGCGCTGCGCGATATCGGCCGCGCGCTGGGCCTGGACCCGCAGCAGGCCGAGCGCCTGTCCAGGAACCTCGCCTGGTGGGACGACAGAGCGCGCCTCCCGCAGCGGCTGCGCGAGACCGGCTTCGATCCGGCCAGTCCGGTGATCCAACGGCTGCTCGATCTCGCCGGCACGCTCATCGGTTTCCCCCGGCACCTGTCGCAGCACGTCGGCGGCTTCGTGATCGCGCGCGACCGGCTCTCGCGCCTCGCGCCGATCGAGAACGCCGCGATGGCCGAGCGCAGCATCATCCAGTGGGACAAGGACGATCTGGATGCGCTCGGGCTGCTGAAGGTGGACGTGCTCGCGCTGGGGATGTTGTCGGCCATCCGGCGGGCGCTGGACCTGATCGGTGAGCGCCGCGCCGTGCGCTTCACGATGAGCGACGTGCCGCCCGAGGATCCGGCCGTCTACGAGATGATCCGGCGCGCCGACACCATGGGCGTGTTCCAGATCGAGTCGCGCGCGCAGATGTCGATGCTGCCGCGCCTGGCACCCGCGAACTTCTACGACCTGGTCATCGAAGTCGCGATCGTGCGCCCCGGGCCGATCCAGGGCGGCATGGTGCACCCCTACCTGCGCAGACGGCAGGGGCTGGAGCCGGCCACCTACCCCAGCGATGCGGTCAGGGAGGTCCTGTCCCGCACGCTGGGCGTGCCGATCTTCCAGGAACAGGTGATGCAGCTGGCCGTGGTCGCGGCCGGCTTCACACCCGGCGAGGCCGATCAGTTGCGCCGCTCGATGGCGGCCTGGCGCAGGAAGGGCGGGCTCGAACACTTTCAGGAGCGGCTGATCCGCGGCATGAGCGAGCGCGGCTACGAACGGGCGTTCGCCGAGCGCATCTACCAGCAGATCCTGGGCTTTGGCGAGTACGGCTTTCCGGAATCCCATTCGGCGAGTTTTGCGCTGCTGGTCTACGTTTCGGCCTGGATCAAGCATCACGAGCCGGCCGCGTTTCTCGCCGCCCTGTTGAACAGCCAGCCGATGGGTTTTTACGCACCCTCGCAGCTGGTGCAGGATGCTCACCGGCACGGCGTCCAGGTGCTAGCGGCGGATGTGATGACGAGCCAGCGGGACTGCAGGCTCGAGGAGAGCGCAGAACCTGTCGTCCGACTGGGGCTGCGGATGGTGCAGGGACTCTCACAGGCGGGTGCGGAGCGCATCGTCGCGGCGCGGCGCGAACGCCGGTTCGAGTCGGTCGACGATCTGGCGCGCCGCGCGGCGCTCAACCGTCACGATCTCAAGCGCCTCGCCGCAGCCGGTGCGCTCGCATCGCTCGCCGGCCACCGCCGCGAGGCTTATTGGGACGTCGCCGCCATCGAGGCGGGCCGGCACCTGTTGCGCGATGCACCGATCCCCGAATCACGGCCTGTACTTGCCGCACCGACCGAAGGCGAGAACCTGATCGCCGATTACGCCAGCCTCGGCCTCACGCTCGGGCGCCATCCCCTCGCGCTGCTGCGCTCCAGGCTCGCGCGCCTGCGCTTTGCCTCCGCCGAGGCGATCCGCGGCATGCCGCACGGGCGCCGGACACGCGCCGCCGGCATCGTCACCGGCAGGCAGCGGCCCGATACCGCATCCGGCGTGGTGTTCGTCACGCTCGAAGATGAAACCGGCTATGTCAACGTGGTGGTCTGGCGCGATCTGGGCGAGCGCCAGCACCGCGAGCTGCTCGGCTCGCGGCTGATGGGTGTGGAAGGCGTGCTCGAGCGGGAGGGCGAAGTGGTGCACCTCGTTGCACGGCGGCTCATGGACCACAGCGGGCTGCTCGGCAAGCTCGCCCCTGCCATGGCCTCGCGCGATTTCCATTAGAGTCCGCTACAGGGGTAAACCTTTTCCCGGAATCAGCCGACAATACCATCATGTATGCCGAGACGCTGAGACTGATCGCGACCTTCAGCGAGCGAGCGCCTTCGCCGGTGCTCCCGCCGCGCCTGGGTCCCCTTTTCAAGCGCCTCGCCGCGACCACCCTGCAGATCGAGGCGGACCAGACGGAGGACCGCATCTGGGAACTGTGGATGGCACATCCCAACGCAGCCGCAGCCAGGATGCTCGACCGCGCCGCGACCGACATCGCCACACGGCTTTACGACATCGCCGAGACCCGCCTGGGTACGCTGCTGCGCGCGCGGCCGGACTTCCCCGAGGCATGGAACAAGCGCGCCACGCTCTATTACCTGATCGAGCGGGACGATGACTTCGTTCGGGACGTGCATCGCACGCTGCAGCTGGAGCCGCGCCACTTCGGCGCGATCTGCAGCTTTGCCCAAGTCTGCCTCGGCCGCGGTGAGCGCGACGCCGCGCTGTTCGCGTTCCGCGCCGCCCTGCGCATCAACCCGCACCTCACGCAAGTCCGGAAAACCGTCGCCGAACTGGACTCCGGGGCTCCCGGCGCGCCTCATTGACGCAATCCGTGCACGCGGCGCCAGCCTGGCGCTCGAGCGAACGGTGCTAAACTTCATCGCACCCGGAGTACGGACTTTTCCGCACGGAATGGATTGATGGCGCTCGATGCTCAGCGGCTGGCCGAAGCCGCAGCCCAGGCCCTGATGGCGCGCGACAACGCGTCTGCCGCGCTGGGCATCAAGCTCATCGAGGTGCGTCCGGGTTATGCGCGCATGCAGATGACGGTGCGCAGCGACATGGTCAACATCCACGGAACGGCGCATGGCGGGATGGTCTTCACGCTGGCCGATTCGGCTTTCGGATACGCCTGCAACAGCCACAACAAGATCGCGGTCGCATCGGGCTGCAGCATCGACTTTCTGCGGCCGGCGCACCTGGACGAAACGCTGACGGCCACTGCGGTCGAACAGACCGTCATAGGGCGCAATGGCGTCTACGACGTGCGGGTCGAGAACAACAAGGGCGAGCTGGTCGCCCTGTTTCGCGGCAAGTCGGCCCAGATCAGGGGGACGGTCACCGAAGACGCGCCGGGCAGTTAGCGCTGCCGCGGCCGACGATCGTATTGCATGGAGGAAGCATGATGGGTTTTCCGCTCGAACCAATCGAGAAAGCAAGTATCGCCGAGCTGCGGACGCTGCAGCTGGAACGGCTCAAGTTGCAGCTCGCGCACGCCTACGACAACGTGCCCCACTACCGCAAGAAGTTCGAGGCTGCCGGCGTCAAGCCCAAGCATCTCAAGGAACTGCGCGACCTGGCGCGGTTTCCGTTCACCACCAAGACGGACCTGCGCGACACCTACCCGTTCGGCATGTTCGCGGTGCCCATGGACCAAGTGGTGCGCATTCACGCTTCCAGCGGCACGACGGGCAAGCCGACGGTGGTCGGCTATACCAAGGGCGACATCGACATGTGGGCGCAGGTGATGGCGCGGTCGATCCGCGCCGCGGGCGCCCAGCCCGGAAACAAGGTCCACGTGTCCTACGGCTATGGACTGTTCACCGGCGGACTGGGCGCGCATTACGGCGCGGAAACGCTGGGCCTCGCGGTGATACCGTTCGGCGGCGGGCAGACCGAACGCCAGGTGCAGCTGATCACGGACTTCAAGCCCGAAATCATCATGGTGACGCCCTCCTACATGCTCGCGATCGCAGACGAGTTCGAGCGCCAGGGCATCGACCCGAAGAAATCCTCGCTCCGCCTGGGCATCTTCGGCGCGGAGCCGTGGACCGATTCGATGCGCAGGGAAATCGAATCGCGCCTGCCGATCGACGCCATCGACATCTACGGGCTGTCCGAGATCATCGGGCCCGGGGTGGCGGTGGAATGCCTGGAAACCAAAGACGGCCTCACGGTCTGGGAGGACCACTTCTATCCGGAAATCGTCCATCCCGAAACCGGTGAGGTGCTTCCCGATGGCGAAAAGGGCGAACTGGTGTTCACCTCGCTCACCAAGGAAGCGCTGCCGATGATTCGCTACCGCACCCGCGACCTGACGCAGCTGCTGCCCGGCACCGCCCGCACCATGCGCCGCATGGAAAAGATCACCGGCCGCTCCGACGACATGCTGATCATCCGCGGCGTCAACGTATTCCCGACCCAGATCGAGGAACTCATTCTGAAGCAGCCCGCGCTTGCGCCCCACTACGTGCTGGAAGTGTCGCGCGAGGAGCAGATGGACCGGCTCGACGTCGTCGTGGAACTCAAGCCCGAGGCCCATGCGATGGACCGCGTCGATCGCGAAGCGACGGCGGCGCGGCTGCAGCACGACATCAAGTCGTACTGCGGCGTCTCGAGCCATGTGCGCATCGCGGACATGGGCGCGGTCGAGCGCTCCATCGGCAAGGCCAAACGCGTGATCGACAAGCGGCCGAAAAGCTGACCTGCGCTCTCCTCCCCGGCGCCCCCGGCGCCGCGCCATTGCGGAACCGCACGCATGGGCACGCGGCCTGGCGTGTCATCTAGCGGCCGCGCGATGCCCAGGCGACTGGCGGTTGCGCGGTTCTGGTTTGCAGGCAATGCGTTCAGTCCTGTCGCCACGACCCTCGATTCGTTCCGGCTCCAGGAATGGTCCGAGGGCGCGGCGGCGCTTGCGGCCGCACGCGGAACGGAAACGGAGCTTGCCGCGGTCGCCGCCTTCGCGGACGCACGGCCGGACTGGGAAGTCACGGTCCTGCGCTGCGCCGGCGCGAATCCCGGTGCGCCCGTCGAGGAGGCGGCTTTCGCCGCAATTCTCGCGGATATCGTCGGCGGATTGTCGCGCCAGCGCTGGGATGCGGTGTACCTGTCGCTGCATGGTGCTGCCGTCACCACGGAACGCCCCTCCCCCGACCTGGATCTGGTGCGCGCCGTGCGTTCTGCCGTGCCGGACGCGCCGCTGGGCGCAAGCCTTGCGCTGCACGCCAACCTTAACCCCGCGCTCGTCGAACTGGTCGATTTCGCCTCGGGCTATCGGACCTATCCGCATGTGGACCGGCGTGCGACGGCGGCGCGGGTGCTGGAGCGCCTCGATGCGGTCGCAGCGGGCCAGTCCCGCCCACGGGGGGCGATCGTGCGCACTGGCCTGGTGCTGCGCAGTTTCAACATGCGCACCAACGCCGCTCCGATGGCAGAGATCGCGCGCGAGGCCTCGGCGGCCATCACTTCGCCCGTTCTGGACGTTTCCGTATTCGGCGGTTTCCCCTACGCGGATACACGCAATTGCAGCGCCTCCGTCATGGCGTTCGCCGAGGACGATACGGCAGCGGCGCGCTCGGCTTGCGGGCGCGTCGCCGAGGCCATCGGCGCGAGGCGCCACGCGTTCCGCGTGTCCATTCCGGGGCCCAACCAGGCACTGCGCGAAGCACTCAGGACCCGCCCGGGCCTGGTCGCGGTAACCGACACGGCGGACAACCCGCTATCGGGCGGCTGCGCCGATACGCCGGGGCTGTTTCGGGCGCTGCTCGATATCGGACCGCAAGG
>MEQZ01000029.1:8950-9059 GCA_001770425.1 Betaproteobacteria bacterium RIFCSPLOWO2_02_FULL_65_20
GTTCGCCTATTTCGCTGACCGGCAGACCGTAGAACGCTGCGCCGAGGCCGGTGGCGGCGCCCGGCTCGACCTGGAACTGGGCGCGAAGACCAGCCGGGATTTCGGTGCG
>MEQZ01000030.1 GCA_001770425.1 Betaproteobacteria bacterium RIFCSPLOWO2_02_FULL_65_20
CAGGCCGCGATCCCCAGCCCCTCGGGGTGGATGCCCTGCGTGAGCTTCAGGCGCCCCCGCACCTTGCGGCCGGTTTCGGTCTCCACCCAGACGGGCGCGCCATCGCGCAGCCCCTTGCTCCGGCCCACGTCGGCGTTGATCGCGATGGTGTAGGAATACGGGTCGAGCTGCGCGGCTTCGTCCAGCCACGGGTTCTCCATGGTGTAGCTGTTGGTGTGCATGGTATCTCGGTAATAGAAGGCATAGAAATCGAAATCCGGCGTCTTGCAGCAATGGGAAAGGCAGGGCAGGAAATCCGGCAGCGGCTGGTAGTACTCGCGCGGGATCTTCAATCCGCGCGGCTCGGCGATGGCCGCAGTCTGCTCGCCCACCGTCACCAGAAAATCCCAGTAGATCGGCACGCGCACATCCAGGAAAGGCCGCCAGTAGATTTCCTCGGGTTTCTTCGGCCAGCTGATCACGCCTTTCTTCTTGAACCACGCGAGGTCGCGCTGCGGGCCGAAATTGCTCTTCAACTCCGCGTCGCAGACCTGCTCCCAGGTATAGGGCCGGTCGCCCTGCAGCCGGTACTCGGGCTTCAGATTCAAGGCAGTGTTGAATGCGGCGTTGTAGTCGGCCCGGAAGCCGACGCGCTCGGCGAGTTCCAGCAGTACGTCCTGGAATGCCCGCTGCTGGCCTTCCGGAGGCAGCACCGGCTGCCGGATGGTCCAGGACCAGTCACCCATACCGCCGGGCATGCTGCAGAAGAAGAACGGGAAGCTCGTGCGCGAGTCCAGTTGCTGCAGGTAGCCCAGGTCCGGCAGCACGATATCGGCGAAATTCGAGGTTTCGGTCAGGAACAGATCAAACGACACCATGAACTTGAATTTGGCCAACGACCGTGCGACGGCCTCGCTGTTGGCGATCGAAAGCAACAGATTCGCACCCCAGTTGATCAGCACCTCCGTACGGTACGGCAGTTCGAACTTCTGCCAGAATTCCTCCTGGTCGTCGGACTCCAGGAACGGCGAGCACATGCCCATTGGAAACACATCCTGCAGACCGGTTTTGTCCGGCATCCGCGCCTTCTCCGGCGGATAGGGAAGGTGATAACCCATCCACATTCCGGCTTTCATGATGCCGTCCGCGTCAGGCGACGGAACGTGATAGGGGCGGCCGGTTTCCGGATGGCCTTCGCAGGTCGGATTGAATCCCAGGCACGAGCCCACCACGTCGGCAGCGCCCACCAGATGATTGAGCAGATCGACCGCCAGGAAGTTGTACAGCGAGTTCATGTGCCCCTGCGCACCGCGGAACGCGATCGCGGCCACCGGCCGATAGGGTAGCGTGACGCCCTGCACGACAATCGTGCTGCCGATGCGCGCTTCGCGCGCGAACTCCGTGCCCAGGCGGCGTATGGTGGCCGCGGACACGGTGGTGATGCGTTCGCCCCACTCGGGGGTGAACTTCTGCAGATGATCCTTCAATTTCTGGAACGCCGGCTGGCAGCGCGTCCCGTTCGCCTCGTAGTCGCCCTCGAGCGCCATGTGTTCGGCGGCCACGTCGGTAAAGGGTCTGGCGGCCTTCGCGGAGGCGTCCCAGACCAGCGGCTTGTTCGTCTGCGGATCGCGCACGTACAGCTTGTCCGGGCCGATCAGATAGGGCGCGTTGGTCTTGGCCTGCAGATACGGGCCGTCGACGATGCCCAGTTCGTTGACCATCACGTTGCACATCGCCAGTGCGAGCGCGCCGTCGGTGCCCACCCGCACCGGCACCCATTCGGTCGCCTTGGCGGAGGCGTAGTTGCACATCGGATCGACCACCACCATCTTCATGCCCCGCGTCCGGGCATCGGCAGCGAGCTTCATGTTCGAAGCCGAAGCGTGGCCCGCCCCATGGCCCTTGGAGGCGCCGAAGTAAATGGAGTAGTTGCAATGCTCGAAGTCCGGAACGATGGACCATGACGAATGCATGATCCCGCTGATGAGGTGCGCGCCGTTGCCGCAGTGCAGCCCGCCGCCCGATGTCGACATATTCGGTGTGCCGAACGCGGCCCCGAACGCCAATAACGGCGTGCGGGCCGCAAGCACGGTCGTCGTGCGCTGAATGAGCAGTTTGCGCGGATCCTCGGCACGCACGCGCTTCAGCACCGAGGCGATTTCATCCAGCGCCTCGACCCAGCTGATTTCCCTCCAGCCCGGGTCCTCGTCGATGCCTTTTTTCGGGTTGGTGCGCCGCAACGGCACGGTCAGCCGGTTGGGGTCGTAGTGCGACATGAGGCCGCTGACGCCCTTGCCGCACAGGCGCCCCTTGCCGACCGCGCTGTCGGGGTTGCCTTCGATCTTGATGGCGGTTCCGTCGACGCGGTGCACGAGAATCGAACAGGTGCCGTAACACAATGCGCAGGTGGAAGGAATCCACACGTCGTCCCGCTGCGTCACGAAATCCTGAGCACCTGCGTTCATTTTCAGACTCCCTTTCTTCTAGCCGCCCTCGATCTCGCGGAACAGGATGATTTCCACGGTTGCCGCTGCCGGGCCTGCGCAAATCGGTGTCGCCATGTCGCGGGCGGCCTCCCCGTTCACGAACACGCGGCACGTATTGAACGACTCTCCGCTTTCGCTGACAAGCGTGCGCAGGACATCGGGTCCGAACCGGCGCCCCAGCTCGCCGATGACGTCGCGCAGTGCGCAACCCGCCGCAAGCTGTAGCATCAGGGGATTCGTTACCTCGGGGCCGGCCAGCCTGCCGAACAGCCACACCTGCACCTCGACGGGAGCGCCCGGCCCCGCCGCTTCGGTTCCGGCGGCCGCCGCATCGGGGGCGCGTCTGGAAGACCAGTACGCCTTGTTCTTTACGACAGCGTCCCACCGGACACTCATTTCCGCCTCCTCCGGATCAGGATCCATGCACCGATTCTAATCAGTTCGATCGGTACGCACATTTGATCTAGATCACATGCAGCGCCGATTTGGTCCGACCATTTACAGGCCTTGGCGGGCGGCCGGAAGACGGGCCGTCGCGGCCGAAGCGGATTGCCCTCCCCCGGCCCGCCGTCAGGCGATGCGGGCAGATCTCGGGCGGACTTGTCCTGCCTTGGCCAGCATGAGATACAGGCGGTGCACCTTGATCAGATTGCGCTCCATCTCCTTCACCGCCGCGTCCACGTCGCGCGCCACGAACGCCTTCATGAACCGCCGGCGCGACCGAAACACGGCGCGCGTGGTCTCCGAGCCCAGGCGCCGGGTGAAATAGCGCAGCATGTCGGTGAGCATCCGGGTCACCATGACCAGAACCGGGTTGCCGGTGGCCCGCGCCAGGATGTTGTGGAACTCGATGAGCACCTCGGTTTTCTTCATCAGCTGCCCCTTCTCGAACAGATCCATCGCCTGGCGGATGTTCTCCTCGAGCGCGGCATGGTCCTGCGGCGTAGCCCGCTCGCACGCGACCCGCACGATGATCTCCTCGATCCAGATTCTGGCCTCCGTGAGATCCGCCCAGGAAACGTTGCCCAGACGCAGCAGATCGGCCATCGAGTCCGACACCACCTTGGGGTTTCCCGCGGTGATGAAGGCGCCGCCCGTTCTGCCCTTGCGCAGTTCGACGATGCCCGCGATTTCCAGCGTGCGCAGACCTTCGCGCAAGGCCGAACGGCTGACGTTCAGATGGCGCGCCAGTTCCCGCTCGGCCGGCAGGCGCTCCCCCGGCGCCAACTCGCCGGCGGCGAGCTGGCCGCGCACCTGGTTCACCACTTCCTCGGAGGTCCGCTGCTTGCCGACCGGCTTGAATCTGCTCATGGGGTGACGCTAGGCAATTGCGTCAGTCGGAACGAACAACTCGTCCACGCGCAGCGGGGCGGCGATCACCGACTGCTCCGCCATGTAGGCGACCAGCGCCTCCAGCGTGGGCGCATTCGCCGCGACGCCGTAAGGCCAGGGATCGCCGCCGAACACCTCGTCGATCTCGTCCAGATCCGCCGTCATCCAGGGCAGCATGTAGCGCAGCGCTCCCGTGTACCGCATTTTCGCGAGCGCGCGATCCTTGGATTCGCAGAAGGCCTTGTAAAGACTGGCGGCGACAAAGGGATGCTTTTCGTAGACGTCCCTGCGGATCGCAACCAGGTGCATGATCGGGAATATCCGGGTGCGCGCGTAGTAGGCCTTTTCGACCTCCCGGAAATCCGGAAACAGGCGCCGAACCTCCGGGTTATGGCGGATCGCCTCGGGCAGGCTGGTGCCGATGATCGAGTCGATTCTGCCTTCGTCCAGAAGCTGGCTGAGCGAGCGGCCGCTGTCGTTGACCTCGATCGGCACGCTTTTCGCCATCGGCAGTACGGTCGGATTGCCGTGGGCGCCGGCGCTGTTGATGCTTCCCTGCACCCAGCGCACCGTGGACAGATCGACCCCGTATTCGTGCTGGAGGTGACCCCGGATCCAGATTGCGGCGGTCATCGTATAGAGCGGCACCCCGATCCGTTTTCCTTCCAGGTCCCTGGGCGTCTTGATTCCGGGTCCGACGGCGATGAACCCGTGCCGGAATACCCGGGATGGGAATACCGGAATTGCAACCAAGGATTTCTCGCCCGCGCTCCTGCGGCTGATGAACTCGGAACTGGACATTTCGGCCGCGTCGAACTCCAGTCCGCCCGCCATCCGGTCGAAGATCTCCCGCGGCGAATCGATTGCGACGAAGTCCAGATCGATTCCATCGGGCCGGACCTCTCCCAGGTACAAAGGCAGCATGCGGTCGTAGAGGCTGCAGGCGAAGCGCAGTCGCAGGTCGGTCATTTCATCTCGCATCCATGTCAATTCGGGCCCGGGCCGGACGCCATGTGTTTACTCGTGCCTCAGCCAGTTGAAGTGCTTCAAAACAGGCTCGTCGGTCACGCGCAGCACATGGCTGCGTTCGGCCGCCTTGCCGCTATGCCGGTGCCAGGAGGGCACGACGAACACATCGCCGCGGCGCCATTCGAATTCCTGGCCGTCGACGACCGACTGTCCGTGCCCCTCGATCACGGCAAAGATGGAATTGGCGGTTGCCCGCTCCGCGGCGAAATTGCAGCCCGCTTCCAGCCGCGACACGTATACCGCCATGGTGTCCAGGAACGGCGGCCCGATCCGCAGTTCGCGCCGTCCGGGCTGCGCATCGGTCGTGGAATCCAGGCGCCGCTGCACGTCGGTTAACGCAAAGCGCATCGGCGAGCGTTCGTCCACTTCCACGGCGCGCTCCAATCCCCCTGGGTGTTGCTCGAAGAACATGGGCCCGAGCAGATGCACCAGCGGCGCATCGAGGAAATCGATCCAGTACGCGCTGGCGTCGCTTTCGTTCTGGTGCCCGTGCCAGCACCCGTTGGGCGTCAGCAGCACATCGCCCGGAACCATCGGGATCTTCTTGCCCTCGACCACGGTATAGGCCCCGGGCCGCGCGTCCACGACCAGCCGCATCGCGTTGGGCGAGTGACGATGGCTGCGCGCCGTTTCGTCAGCCATCACCATCTGGTAGGCCGCGATCATGGTGCGCGCGGTCGCGTAGCGATCGCTGGCGGCCGGGTTGAACAGGATCAGGTTGCGCCGCTCGGCCTGTTCGGTGTCGACGTACAGCCCCGCCGCGTCGAGCGCCGGTTTCGCGAGCGCATATTTCCAGTGCGCCGGCACGAAGTTTTTTTTCGGCAGCGGATAAAGCGACGGCTCAGGCTTGTTCCACCCGGGCCCCATGCCCGTCTCCTGCAGCAGCTCGTAGAGCCGCTCCATGCTGCCTGCCGTCGCGAACCCTGCCTCGTTCACCTGTCCCATTGGCCGCCCTCCCGGCGATGTCCCACGGTCGGATTGTCCCTGAAATCCGCCTAATTGCATCGAAATCCTTATCAGTTCGTCTGTGATGCCGATCTACGCGTCGCCGCCTGACTCGCTCGCTTCAATGCTGCAGCGCTGCGAATTGCGCGGACGGCGTCCCGTCCGCGCGGATCGTTGATTGCGCCCGGATAAAAACCATCCGGGCGCAATCAACGATCTCATATTAAAACCCCACAACCGCTTTTTTGCCGTTAACTCCAATCGCGCGCGCCGCGCGCAACGACGCCGCTGCGCGCGATACCTATCACTTCGCCCCCGCCCCGCGCACGGTATCGATCAGGCCCAGCGCGTCCTGTGGCTGGCTGTCGCCCCGCCAGGCCGAATGCCCGTCCGGGCGAACCAGCACCAGCCGCCGCTCGTAAACCCCAGCGGCCTCCTCGTGATCGATATCCGCCACCGACAGCGGAACACCGCGCCGCCTGGCTGCCTCGAGGATTCGATCCGCGGCGGGCGGCTTCGCACCCAGGCGCAGCAGCACGAATCCGCGGCCGTACAAGTCCAGGGTCGATTTGCCCTCGCTCAACCACAGGTGCGGCGCGCGCGCACCCGGCCGCGAGGTCTGGGCATAGGTCGAGACCTCGTCCGGCAGTGCACTCGTCCCGTCCGGCACGATGATCGGCGAGCCCTCGTAGGAATATCCAAGATGGATTCCCAGCGTGTACCACTCCCGGCGCATCATCTGCGTGTAATCGCGGCCGAACGCCAAGCGCGCCCGGTCCGCCTCGGGACCCGGCTGGAAAATCTCCGCGGCCGGGTGCCGGGCCCGGGGCGCCAGCATTCGCTTGAGATTGCCGGTTGCCTCTGTCACGTTTCGAATCCCGACCGGGCGCCGCTCGGTCTCGTACGACGCAAGCAGTTGCGTGCCGCCCCAGGCCCTGAGACACGCCTCGAGCTTCCAGCCCAGATCCACCGAATCCTGGATGCCCGTGTTCATCCCGAATCCGCCCGTGGGCGAGGTCAGGTGGGCAGCGTCGCCGGCAATGAACACGCGCTGCGTGCCATAGCGGTCCGCAACCAGCTGGCGCCGGACCCAGGGCATGACCGACAGGATGTCGAAGTCGAAATCCCTGCCCACGGCGCGAACGATCGCCTTGCGGATTTCGTCCTCCGAGTACGTCCTTCGCGTTTCGTCTCCGACGAGCGAAAAGCGCCAGCGATCCCCGCCGTTGATGGCGACCAGCGTAGCCCAGGTCCCTTCGGGCCCGATAAAGATGAAACGGTAACCCGGGGCCTTGTCGTGAAGCCTCTCCAGACCCTCGCGGCGAAAAACGACGTTGGTCGTATAGGTGAGCACCGGGCTGCCGCTCATGCCGATATCGAGTTGCTGCCGCACCGTGCTCGCTCCGCCGTCGCAGCCTACGACATAGGCAGCCTCGATGGTTTCCCGGCTGCCGGTCCTCTGATCGACGACCTTCGCGCTCACGCCGTCCGCCCGTTCCTCCAACCCGACCAGTTCCGTGTCGTAGCGCAGCGTCACGTGCGGGAAGCTGCGCGCGAAACGCGCCAGCACCGGGTCGAAGAAGTCCTGCGGACAGCGCTCGCGCTTTTGCGGGCTCTGCACCGGCGGCGCCTCCTCCCGCGGCGAGGGAAACCGCTCGCGCCCGAGTTCATAGCCGTTCAGCCCGGTCACCCATGCGCAATCCTGCGGGTAGTCGCGGTTGTAGCCGGCCTCCTCCACCTGGCCGACGATTCCCCAGCGCCGGCAGGATTCCATCGTTCGCACACCGACGAAATCCATTTTCGGCTGGAAGACCGCGCCGTCGCCCTTCTCGGCCAACAGGCACTCGATACCGCGCCAGCCGAGGTCGCCGGCAAGCCCAAGGCCCACCGGGCCCCCTCCTACAATCAACACTGGCGTTTTCATCTGAAGAACGGTGACCGCAACGATCCCGCAACGCTAATTGGTCCGACCAATTTTGAGGCTTGTCCGTTTGCGGGTCAAGGAGGCAGATGGACATGGCGCCAAAGCGTCCAGGTATGCGATATCCTTGCTTTTTGAGGAATGCCATTGAACTCGGGCATCGGAGCAGCCGTCGTTCGCAAGGAGGATCTGCGCCTGCTGACCGGCAGGGGCTGTTTCAGCGACGACGTCAACCTGCAAGGACAGGTCTACGCCGCCATGGTGCGCTCGCCGCACGCCCACGCGCGCATCGGAACAATCGACACTGCCGAAGCGATGAGGGTTCCAGGCGTGCTGGCCGTGTTCACCGGCGCCGATGTGCTGGCAGACGGCCTGCAACCGATTCCGCACCGTCCGATTCTGCCCAGCCCGCCAGACATCAGCCTGCGCAACCGCGACGGCTCCGAGATCCCCCTCGTGCCTCACCGCCTGTTGCCGACGGACAAGGCCCGATTCGTGGGCGAGGCCGTCGCGATGGTGGTCGCCGAATCGGTTCACGCGGCCCGGGACGCCGCCGAGAGGGTGATCGTCGACTATGAGCCGCTTCCCGCGGTAACCGTTGCCGCGGCGGCCGCGCGCAGCGACGCACCGCGCATATGGGAGGATCGGGACTCCAATGTCTGCATCGACGCAGATATCGGCGATGCCGCAGCGACCCAAGCGGCGTTCGCTCGCGCCGCGCATGTGGCCCGCATTCAAACCTGGATTCAGCGCGTGACCGCGTCGCCGATGGAACCGCGTGCCGCGGTCGGCGCATTCGACGCCGCCACGAAACGCTACACGCTTCATGCCGGCAGCGGCGGCGTCGTGCGCCAGAGGCGCGAGCTGGCCGCGATACTCGGCATCGCGGAGGACGCGGTGCGCGTCGTGTCGCGCGACGTCGGCGGCAACTTCGGCACCCGGAACAATTTCTACCCCGAGTTCGCGCTGGTCGTCTGGGCGGCGAGGCGGCTCGCGAAGCCCGTGAAGTGGACCTGCGAGCGCCAGGAGGCGTTCCTGTCCGATTACCAGGGGCGCGATCTGACCGTGACCGGCGAGCTCGCGCTCGATGAACGGGGAAATTTTCTCGCGCTGCGCTGTTCCGCCATCAGCAACATCGGCGCGTACTCGGCGTCCTATGTTCCGCTGACCAAGGGCATGTCGATCCTGTCCGGCGTATACCGCATTCCCGTCGTGGAGGTTCGCGCCCGCGCCGTTCTCTCCAACACGCCGCCGACCATCCCCTATCGCAGCGCCGGGAGGCCCGAGGCGATGTTCGTGATCGAGCGGCTGATCGACCTGGCCGCGCTCGAACACGGCTTCGAGCGGATCGAGCTGCGGCGACGCAACTTGATCCCGGAGGCGGCGATGCCTTACCCGAATCCGCCCGGGCTGACCTACG
>MEQZ01000031.1:0-124 GCA_001770425.1 Betaproteobacteria bacterium RIFCSPLOWO2_02_FULL_65_20
GTTCCTGGTGCGCCGCGGGTATGTCCAGGCCGTCATCAACGTGCGCGGGACCGGAAAGTCGCAGGGTCAATTCCAGATGATGGGCCCGCTCGAAGTGCAGGACGTGTGCGATGTCATCCAGTGG
>MEQZ01000031.1:144-6137 GCA_001770425.1 Betaproteobacteria bacterium RIFCSPLOWO2_02_FULL_65_20
CGACGGCAATGTGGGGATGTTCGGCGTCTCCTATTTCGCCTGGCTGCAGATTCAGGTGGCGGCCCTCAACCCGCCCCATCTGAAGGCGATTTTCGCTCCCTGGGGCGCAACGGATTTCTATCGCGATGTGTTCTACCACGGCGGCATCCTGGCGCACGGGTTCCTGCGCCACTGGAGCCTGAACTGGGACAACCCGCGGCCGATCAGCTGGTACCGCGAGAAGATGGGCGAAAAGCAATACCGCAAGGCGATCGACGCGGCATTGCGCGACGAGGACATCGTCGCCGTCGCGGACCTGCGCCAGGTGCTCGAAAATCCGGACAAGGGAAAGAATCCGGCGGTGGTGGACGTGATACTGAACAGCCTGGACGGCGAATACTATGCCGAGCGAAACGTCGATTACAGCGACGCGCGCACGCCGGCATTCCTGGGCGCGTGCTGGGGAATGTACGGACTGCATCTGCCCGGGGCGTTTCGGACCTGGAAGCACTGGAAGGGGCCCAAGAAAATGGCCATCAGCCCGCCCCTCTACCTGGACCGGCCGGTGTTCCAGTACCAGTACGAGTCCCTGCGCTGGTTCGACTGCTGGCTGAAGGGGATCGACAACGGCGTCATGGACGAACCGCCGGTGCGCCTGTTCATTCCCGGCACCGGCGAATGGAAGACGGCCAGCGACTGGCCGCTGCCGGAAACCCGCTGGACGCCGTTCTATCTTCATGCCGGCGCGCTGCTCAGCGAACACGAACTCTGGCCCAACGAAGGCAGCGACAGCTTCGAGGATTCGACCTTCGTGCACGGCGAGCTGACCTACTGGACGCCCAAGCTGGTCGAGAACACCGAACTCATCGGCCCGGTGCCGCTGCACCTGTACGCCTCCAGCAGCG
The DNA here is from genome assembly GCA_001770425.1 of Betaproteobacteria bacterium RIFCSPLOWO2_02_FULL_65_20. GTDB lineage: Bacteria > Pseudomonadota > Gammaproteobacteria > Burkholderiales > SG8-39 > JACQTO01. Next base: position 1,029 of record MEQZ01000031.1, read on the forward strand.
ACGCGGAAATGTTCGTGTTCGCCACGCTGCTGCACATGGACGCCCGCGGGGAGGTCCACGAACTCACCCGGGGATGGCTGCGCGGCTCCCAGCGCGCTTTGCGAGCCGACTCGGAGGACTGGGAACCGATACCGGCGCATACGAAACGGGAGCCGCTGGAGCCAGGGAAGATCTACGAACTGCGCTTTTCCATGGTTTCCACTGCCCGCCTGTTTCTCGCCGGCGAGCGGATCGGCGTGCGGATCAAGGGCGCCGACAACGAGCGTGCCGACAACCGCGTACAGGCGGTCGCCCGAGGGTGCCTGTGGCGGCAGAGCCCGTGGCGGATGACGCTGTACCACGAGGAATCCCACCCGTCCCGCGTACTCCTGCCGGTTACCCGGGGCAATCTGGTCGGGACATTTCTTTCCGGCGGCACGCTGCCCGATCTGGAACCGGGGGAAAAACCGTACGCCAAGTTCCATATGCCGAAGGACTGATCATCGCTCATGGCCCGACCGAGGCCAGCGCCGGTGAACCAGGTTCTTGGCGTTTCCGCAAGAACGGCCGCTGCGGCCTCGGGAACCGGGTTCCGCCCTACTCGATGCGAATCCCGGCGTCCTTGATCAATTGTCCCCAGTGCTGATACTCGGCCTTCACGAAAGCGCCGAATTCCTCCGGCGTGCCGGGCTTGGCCTTGAGCATGGCAACCAGCTCCTGGACGGTCTTCACGGGAGAAGACGGCGGCACCAGCAGCATGTCCGGAGAGACGGAGACGCCGGATACGGGGGCAAGATCATCGAGCGTGTATCCGGAATTCCGGATCAGGTGCAGGTTGATCGTGTTCGCGACCGATCCCAGCAGGATGGTATAGCCGTCGGGGGCCGACCTGGCCGCGACTTCCGATCCGATATTCGTCCCTGCGCCCGCGCGGTTCAGAACGACGAACTGCTGCGACATCTGCTCGGACAGTTTCTGCGCGAGCAGCCGCGCCGTCACGTCCACCGAGCTCCCGGGCGCCGAGGGCGCGATCAAGGTGACGGCCCTGGCTGGCCAGGACTGGGATTGGGCGCTCGAATGCCCGGGAATCGCGCAGGACAGCACTGCAGCCAGGACGGCGCCACTGCGCGCCACGCGGGTGATCATGACTTCCTCCTGTCGCGACGCCGGCCCCATTCCGGCCCGCAGCGATTGTATACTCAGATTGAATTACCTATCGCTTCATGCGACCATTTGCCGGGATTCACCTGGAGGAAAAGCTCATGAAAAGATTCGTAGCATTCACCGCTGCTGTCTTGTCGCTCGTTGCGGCAGCGCTTGCATCGGCGCAAACCTATCCGACCAAACCGGTTCACCTGATCGTTGCCGCGGCTGCCGGCGGCAGCACCGACATATTGGGGCGGCTCATCTCGGCGCGGCTCGGGGAGCGACTCGGCCAACCGTTCGTGGTGGAGAACCGCGGCGGCGGCGGCGGGAGCGTCGCCGCCGACTTCGTCTCCAAGCAACCGGCCGACGGCTACACGCTGATGATGACCAACGATCAGCTGGTGGTGCAGGCCGCCACCGCGACAGCGAGTCCTTCGTCCAAGTTCAATTACGACGCCATCAAGGACTTCACGCCGATCGGTATCCTGGGACGCGGCCCGGTGGTGCTGGGGGTGCATCCCTCGGTTCCGGCAAAAACGGTGAAAGAACTGGTGGCCCTGGTGAAGTCCCAGCCGAAGAAATGGGCGTTTTCCTCGTGCGGCAACGGCACCGTGCTGCACCTGGCCGGCGAGCTGCTCAACCTCGCTGCCGGCATCGACATGGCGCACGTCGCGTATCGCGGCTGCACGCCGGCGATGCTGGACGCGGTATCGGGCCAGGTGCCGATCTTCTTCACGGTGCTCAACAACGCCGTGCAATTCGAGAAATCGGGCAAAGTCCGCGTGCTCGGGGTGGCATCGCTCACGCGGCTCGCCTCCATGCCCAATCTGCCGACCATTGCGGAATCGGGGTTTCCCGGCTACGACGCTTATCCCTGGTTCGGGGTAGTCGGACCGGCGGGGATGCCGCGCGACATCGTCGCGCTGCTTTCGTCGGAACTTGCTGCGGCGGTCGGTGCTCCCGAAATGAACAAGCGCCTGCGCGGCATGTTCATGGAACCGGCGACCGCCACCCCGGAGGCCTTCGCCGAGCTCATGCGCAGCGACCTGGCGCGCTGGAGCCGGGTGGTGCGCGACGCGAAGATCCGCGTCGACTGAGCGCCCGGTTCGCGATCGCCGCGTCGCCCCGACAGGCGATCCGCTATGGACGTGCGCTTCATCGACACGACGTTTCGCGACGGATCGCAGAGCCTGTGGGCGTTGGGCATGCGCACCGGCATGATCGAGGCCGTCGCGCAAACCATGGACCGGGCAGGATTCGCCGCCGTCGAGGTTCCCGTCGTCGCCATTAACCTGAAAAAGTTCGTCCGCGACCTCAAGGAAGACCCCTGGGAAATGATGCGCATGGTGGCGAGGACCATGCCCCACGCGGTCAAGGGCTGCATGGCGGGCGGCCACATTCTTTCCTTCGAAGCCCCGGCGCCCCGGGAACTCGTCGCTCTCTTTTTCAAGTGCATCGTGGCCACCGGGGCGCTGAACCGCGCGCAGCTGACCTCCAACACCTTCGACCAGAGCAAGCGCACTTTCCCCTGGATCATTCCGCTGTTCAAGGAACTGGGCCTGCACAACGCGATCGCCATCTCCTACAGCGTTTCCCCGCGCCACAGCGACGAGTACTACGCGCAAACGACGCGCGAGATGGCCGCGTTCAAGCCGGATTCGATCTACCTCAAGGATCAGGGCGGGCTGCTGACCGTGGATCGCCTGCGCACGCTCGTCCCGGTCATGCTTCACAACGCCGGCGGCATACCCGTGGAACTGCATTCGCACTGCACGACGGGGCTCGCCGACCTGGTCTATCTCGAAGCGCTGAAGCTGGGCGTGCGCACGCTGCACACCGCGGTCCCGCCGCTGGCGAACGGATCCTCCCAGCCGTCGATATTCAACGTCGCCCGCAATGCCCGGCGCCTGGGATATACGACCAGCGTCGATGTACCCGGCCTGCGCTCGGTCGAGGCGCGGCTCACCGCGATCGCCAGGCAGGACAAGCTGCCCATCGGCGCCCCTTTGGAGTACGACTACGGCCAATACGTCCACCAGGTTCCCGGCGGGGTGATCTCCAACCTCCGGCACCAGCTCTCCGAACTGCGCATCCTGGACCGCCTGGACGAGGTGCTCGAAGAAACCGTGCGCGTGCGCAAGGACCTCGGCTACCCGATCATGATCACCCCGCATTCGCAATTCGTGGTCAGCCAGTCGGCCATCAACGTGGCCGTGGGAGAGCGCTACAAGGTCGTCATCGACGAACTGATCCTGTTCGCGCAGGGCGTCTACGGCGAGGATTCCGGCTACACATGGATGGACCCGAACCTGAAGGACAGGCTGCTCGGCTCGCCGCGGGCGCGAGAACTCGCCGCGCGCCAACAGCGCGAAATCACCATGCGTGAGCTGCGCGCCCAGCTCGGCGGACCCGGCGTCTCCGATGAAGAGTTCCTGCTGCGCTTCATCATGAAGGGCGACCGTGAGATCGCCGCCATGCGCTCAGCCGGCCGGCCGCGCCAGTATCGCGGCGCCGCGATGCCCCTGCTGACCCTGCTCGATGAACTCGGCAAGCACAGGAAAGTGAGTTATATCCGCGTGCAGCGCGGCGGCGATTCGCTGCTGGTGCAGAATCGGCCGGCGGCCTGAGCGGCGAGGCGACCGGGTTGGTGGAAAGCAGCGGATCGATCCCGCCCCAGGGCGCGAGATGGTTGGCGTTGCCCACCGCGAAATAGAGCCCGATCATCCCTTCGGCCAGCGGCATGGTCGCGTACAGCGACGCCGGGCCGGCATGATTGCTCATGCGCACGCCCACCCACGCGAGGCCGGACTGCCGGGCCTTTGCGATCGCCGTCTTCCCGCTCTCTGTGCTGCGGCGGTGCCTCAGTTGATGGTGGCTTCGTCGGTTCGCTTTTCGCCCTTGTTGTCGGTCCAGGTCACCTCGACCTTGTCGCCCTTCTTGCCGCCCTTGAAGTTGAATTCGAGGAAGGGGTTCTTCGACACGGCCGGTCCCCATTGGGCCGAGAGCACGACCTTCCCCTGCCAGGTCACCGAAACGCTCTGGATGAAGTGCGCGGGCACCGGCTTGCCTGACGAGTCCTTGCGCAGCCCGGTTTCCATCTCGTGACTCATCAGCATCTTCACGTTCACCACGCCGTCCTTGGACACCGCGCGGATGCGCATCGGATCTGCCATTCTTCCTTCTCCTGATTACCTGTTACCGGCGTGAGCGCTTCAGGCTCCGCATCCACCCAAGGTGACCTTGATTTCCTTCTTCGCCACGTAGTACTTTCCGTTGGCCTTCACCAGCGCGTAGACGCTGGATGTCTCGCCCATTTTCACCCGCATGGAGACCATGGTCTCGGTGCCGGCAGGAATATCGAACGCGGCTGCGAGCGGGTTGGGATTCTTTTCGATCAGCAGCGCGATCGACTCGGTTCCCGGAATCTTGCTTTCGATGCCGATCGGCACCACAGCGCCGTTTTCCGCAATATCGGGCGCCCTCATGATGATATCGGCCGAGTTCGCGGGCACGCCTGCACCGAGCCCCTTGAACGCATCCGACAGCGTCTTTCCCTCGAATGCCCTCTTGTTCCAGTCGGCGGCCAGCGCCGCACCCGGCATGACCAGGCCCACGGCGGCAAGCAGCGCCAGCACGCTCGCGCCACCCCCCGCCCTGAGAACATCCCTGCGCGTCTGAACCATGATTCCCTCCCGGACAAAAAAAACGCCAAACTTCTGGCTTTCCGATCAGCTTACTCCAGTTAGTTCATATTGTGCTGCGGAAATTTCTTGGGCTATGTTGTGCCGCGGAAGACGCACCAGCGAACTGGCGTCCTCGTCCTTCAGTCTGACTTGCAGATGTGGCCACAAGCGTATCTCGCCTCGAGCGCCCGTTACACCCGTCTTCACCTTCGCGGCTGGACTGGAACACCCTGCATCGCCGACGGAGCCGACGACCCTCGATCCGTCGCGCACCACGTCGGTGATCACGGCGACCACCGAG
>MEQZ01000031.1:6143-15284 GCA_001770425.1 Betaproteobacteria bacterium RIFCSPLOWO2_02_FULL_65_20
ATCTCGGAAAAATCGAAGCTCGAATTGCGCAGACAAGGTGTACGAATTCATGTTCGTCGCGCCTCGGGCGCGGCGCGGGAACTCGTGCTGCTCGCCGAGAAGCTCGCGATTCCCGTGGCCACCTCGCTGAACGGCAAGGACTCGATACGAGCGAATGATCAGGCGAGGCCGGCCACGCCCGCGAGCGTGCCGCCCGCGATCAGCCACAGCGGGTTGAGCCGCGTTCGCAGCGCTATCGCGACCGTGAGCGCGGTAAGCAGGTAGCCGTGCCAATCGTGATTCACCGAGCGCACCAGCACCCAGGCGCTGGAGAGGGTGAGCCCGATCGCGATCGGCGCCAGGCCGCGGCGCAGCGCGAGGCCGAGGGGCGCATCGGGGTTGCGCGCGGACAGGCGCGCGAACAGCAGCGTGAATACCGTCGATGGAATGATCAGCGCGAGGGTCGTCGCGATGGCGCCCGACCAGCCCGCGACCTGCCAGCCGATCAGCGTCACGTACATCACGTTCGGGCCCGGCGCCGCCTGCGCGAGCGCATAGGCGTCGGCGAACTGCCTGCTCGTGATCCATTGATGCACGTCGACCACATAGCGATGCATGTCCGGCATCACCGTCTGGGTGCCGCCGACCGCCATCGCCGAGAGCATCAGGAAATGCAGGAACAGCGCCATGAGATCCGAGCGGTCCATCAGCGCGTCCTCTTCCACGCCGCGGCAACGGCGAACGGGGCCAGCACACCCAGCACCCCGATCAGCGGCCAGCGCAGCACGCCGACGCCGGCGAATGCGAGCAGCGTGAACAGCCACGGTCGCCAGTGCCGCGGCAGGATCGAGGCCATCTTGACACCGTTGGTGATCAGCAGGCCGACCGCAGCCGAGGACATGCCCGAGAGCGCCTGCTGCACCAGCACGAGGTGCTCGTAGCGCGCGTAGAGCATGCCGATCCCGATCACGATCAGGAACGGCCAGCCCATGAATCCCGCCATCGCCGCGAAGGCGCCGGGAAGACCGGCATGGCGATAGCCCATCATCAGCCCGAGGTTGAAAATATTCGGCCCGGGCAACATCTGTCCCATCGCGAGCGTTTCCACGAATTCGCGGTCGGTGAGCCAGCGCCGGCGCTCGACCAGCACGTGCCGGGCCCAGAACATCACCCCGCCGAAGCCCGAAAGCGATATCTGCGTGAACGCGAGAAAGATGTCGAGCGGCCTGATACGCGGCGCGGGCGCTTCGCGTTCCTCCGCAGGCTGCGGCGCAGGGTCAGTCAAGCCTGGTCCCTATGGATGTCAAGGCGAACCAACGGTTCGGGGTGTCCGGATCAGCGGACGATGAGGCGGATATCCCCCGCGATATTCCGAGCCCGGTCATTTTCACGGCCTCTGCTGCGGCGAAATCAGATGCCTTGCTCAACTGGGGCCTTCTTCCTGAGCGTGAGGGCAAAACCCGGCTTGCTGATCTGTATCGTGTGGGTGCCCGCGTATTTCGAAAGATCCGCCACGAGCGTCACCAGCGGGTCGCCATCGGTGATGTATTCCCTGACCGGTCCTGCAGCGCGCATCGTGTCTATGTCCTCCTTGCGCATGAGGTAGCGCAGCAGCAGGTCCTCGTCTGACAGGCCGGCTGCGCCGAGGTCGCTGCGGATGTCTTCCAGGGACAAGTCCGGGCGCTCTATGGCGGCCAGCGCGTGCGCGCGCGGACGATCCAGGATCTTCTCCCTGACCTCCGGGTCCATCAGCGCAGCTACGTCTCCGCCGAAGTGCCCCAGCGCATAGCGGATCGTCTGGTCGGTCACCTCCTTGTACCGTTCGCCGACGATGACGTTGACCGCGGCCTGGCTGCCGACGAACTGCGACAGCGGCGTCACCATGATCGGATAGCCGAAATCGGCGCGCACGCGGACGGTCTCATCCAGTGCCGCGGGCAGCCGGCTCTCTGCGCCGACCTCGCGCAGCTGGTGCCGCAGATTGGAGATCATGCCGCCGGGCACCTGGTGCACGTACTGCGCGTAGTCATAGGCGACCGGCGCGCCCATGGGCAGGCCCTCGCGCCGTGCGATTGTCGTGAAGTGCCGCTCGACCACGCGCAGGCTCTGCTCGTCTATGCCGGTGCGGTAGCCGAGCGTGCGCAGGTTGCCGGCCACATCGAACACTGACGGCAGCGAGGCGTCGTCGACCAGCGGCGGGATCGCCGTGTTGACGATCCTTATGCCCTGCTGAACGGCCTCCAGGCAGCATAAGGGCCCAAGCCCCGTCGAGCAGTGGGTATGAAACTCGATCGGGACGCCACCGCTGTGCCCGAGCATCACCGGGACCAGGGTGCGCGTGCGCTCCGGGGTCAACAGGCCGCCCGGGTCCTTCAGACACAGGCGGTAGGGCGCGAGCAGCACCGCCTGCCGCGTGCGCTCGGCATAGTAGTCGTCTGTGTGCCGCGGCGAGATCGAATAGGTGATGTTGATGATCGGGGCGATGCCCGCCTTGCGCGCGGCCGAGACGCGCAGCTTCCATACCGAGGGATCGTTCCAGGAGTCGGAGATCCTCGCCTGTCTGATGCCCGCCGCCGCCATCAAACGCCAGAACAGCTCGAGCATGGCCGGCTGGTCGGAACCGAAGACGTTCAGGCCCCCGGCATTGACTCGCAGCGGCGTCTTCCTCACGCGCCGGGCCACCAGCCTGATCCGCTCGAACGGATCCTCGCGCAGGTCGCGCACGCATTTGCCCAGGTGCGACGGGGACAGCAGCTCGATGGCGTCGAAGCCGGCGTCGTCCAGCCGCTCGGCCACGGGCAGCATCATTCCCGTGGTCATCCGCTCCGCCCAGAGGCTCTGGTGTCCGTCGCGCAGCGTCACGTCGACGAATTCGATCTTTTCCATCCGTTCTCCGGGTCCGCGCGCGTCAGCCGGACCCGCATCGGCCCGGGTTCGAGGCGCATCTCACTGGCGCAGTGGCACGCCGTTGAATGTCTCTGGGACGTCGATTTCGCGGCAGTCGGCCGCGATCGTCAGTTCTGCCTCTGTCTTGGCCCGTATGCCCGATGGATCGTGCCCCGGCATGAACTCGCGCAGCACCAGTGCGTCGGTCCCGACGTCGATGATGGCCAGATCCGTATAGATCCTCTTGACGCATCCGCGCGCCGTAAGCGGCGCGGAGCAGGTATTGACGATCTTGGGCTTGCCCTTGTTGGTCAGGTGGCTCATCGCGACGAATATATTCGGCGCGCCGACGGCCAGATCCATCGCCCCGCCGACCCCCGGTACCGCCTGGCCGGGCACGCGCCAGTTGGCAAAATCGCCGTTGGCTGCGACTTCGATCGCGCCGAGCACGGCGTGGCTGAGATGGCCGCCGCGCATCATCGCGAACGAGAGGGTCTGATCGAACAGGCTGGCGCCGAGAGCCAGCGTGCAAAAACCCTTGCCGGCACTGATGAGATCCGGATCTTCCTGGCCGCGTGCCGGTTTCGGGCCCACGCCCAGAATCCCGTTCTCGCTGTGAATGAAGATCTCCTTGCCGGGATCCAGGTAATTCGCCACCAGTATCGGAATGCCGACGCCAAGGTTGACATAGCCGCCTTCGGGCAGGTCGCGGGCGATGCGATAGGCGATGCCGTCGCGCGTGAGCATCATGGTGCGGTCTCCTCAGACGGTTTATCGGCGAGCCCGGGGTGCCGCGCGACCTGGACCAGATGGTCGACAAAAATCCCCGGCGTGTGGACCGATTCCGGCGAAAAGCTGCCCGCCGGAACGATTTCTTCGACTTCGGCCACGACAAGCTTGCCCGCGGTCGCCATCACCATGTTGAAGTTCCTCATCGTACCGCGGTAGCAGAGATTGCCGAAGCGGTCGCCGCGGTGAGCCTTGAGAAAGACGAAATCCGCGTGCAGCGGCAGCTCGAACAGGTACTCACGTCCGTTGATGACGCGCGTTTCCTTGCCGGCGGCAAGCTCCGTCCCCACACCGGCTGGCGCGTAGAAGCCGCCCAGACCCGAACCGCCGGCCCGGATGCGATCCACCAGCGTGCCCTGCGGGACCAGTTCGAGTTCGACCTCTCCCTTCAGATAGCATTCGCGGAAGTGCTTGGACGTTGGCGCCGGAAACGATGCGATCAGTTTGCGCACGCGTCGCTCGCGGAAAAGCGCCGCCAGCGCGAAGTCTCCCGAACCCGCGCCGTTGCTGATCACCGTAAGGTCGCGGGTGCCCTGCAGCAGAAGGGCCTCCATGAGCTGGCCGGGCATGCCGACATTGCCGAACCCGCCGAACATCACCGTGGCGCCGTCGAACACCGGCGCAACCGCCTGCTTGCAGTCCGCAAGCGTCTTATCGATCAATTTGGCCTCCGTGCAATAAGCATTCGGCTTCCGTATTTAACCGTCCGCGAGCAGCGTGTCAAGCCGCGAGCGCGAAATGGCGCTTGCACGGATTGAATGTGCGGGCCATCGCCGTTCAGACCTTCAACGGTGATTCTGGTCGGAAGTTTCCTCGCGGATCTGCAGTGTCCCGGTCACGATACCCGCGTCGTCGAACAGGACGTGGAAGCGACTGGGATAGCCCCACGCGTCCCTGAAACGATAATCCCATACCAATTCGTTGCGCGCCTTGAAGTAGGTTTCGATGTAGGGCGGGCCGAATACGCACAGCACGTCGTCCTTGGTCGACTTGCCCTTCTGGAGCCGTGCGAACCAGCGCTCTTCGAGAACGTTCTCGATGCTTTCGAGCACCCCGCTCTTGTCGACGTGCACGTTGAAGGTTTCCAGCCCTGCCGGCCCGCGGGGATAGATCAGGTTCTGCCCGCCAGCGGCCAGCGGGCAGACCTTCGCCGGCTCGCCCATGATCCGCCGCACCTCGTGCACCGTGGATGTGCCCGGCGCAAGGCCCCATCCGCTGTACGATGCGCACCCCGCCGCAAGCGCCGCGATGGCGGCCCATGCAGAGCATCGACGCACGCGCGTCCACTTCATGATCCGCCCGTTCGAACCCGCGAGCCCGCCTGTTTCATACCCTTCCTGCCTGACATGCACTTGCCGCCGCATCAGATCCAGCGCGTCGTCGGGTAACCGTCGCCGAGCAGACGGCTCGCCGCGGCGCGCAGGATCTCGCGCCCCCATTTGAATTCCTTGTACAGCAGCATGAAGCGCCACAGGTCGCGCACCACCAGGCGGCGCTCGCGCCAGGGGAGGCGCATCAGCGCCGCGGGGAAGTCGGCCTCGTGCGGCCGCTCGAACGCGATCTTGAGCGGGTTCCACTGGTCGGTGGTGCGGCGCACCTCGGAGGCGATCATCCGGCGGTACGTCTCCTGCACCGGGCGGTTGCGCAGTCTGGCCTCGACGACCGCCTCGCCGGATATCGCGCCCGAATGCAGCGCGCAGCTCATGCCCTCGCCGATCATGTTCAGGAACCCCGCGGCCTGGCCGGTGACCAGCACGTTGCCGCGGCCGAACACGTAGCGGTTGACCAGCGACGGCCCGAAATTCTCGGCGCAGCCCTCGTGCGTCGTATGCGGGTCGAGCTTCACGCCGTGCTTGTCCTCGAAATAGCGCACCACGTTTCCGTGCCGCGCATCGAAATTGTCGCCGCGCTTGAACCCGACGCCGACGATCTGCTGGCCGTCGCGCGCATGGCTCCAGGTGTAATGGCCCAGATCCGGATGGAACCAGAAATGGAAATACTCGTGGTCGAGCGGGCACTCGATGATGTTGTGGAACTTCTGCCCCACGAAGAACCAGGGGATCTGCTTCGGATAATCGGGGTACAGCGCGCGTATCACCGGCGAACTCGGGCCGTCGGCGCCGATGACCTGGCGCGCGCGGTACTTCAGCTCTTCGCCGTCCCTGCGCGCAGACACCACGACGTGGTCGCCGTTGTCCTCGAGCCCCGTAAACGAGGTCTGGTCGTGCACCTCTGCGCCGCTGCGCTGGATCGCCCAGTAATCCGAGAACTTGCGGTGCAGGTGCGGTGTCGTGCCGCCGAAGAAATCCATTTTCATCGACACCATGCTCGGAAAATGGAACGTGACCCCGCGGCACCAGGTCGGCTCGTGCAGCACTTCGCGCGGCAGCGGTCCGAAATTCTCGATCAGGAAGCGGTGCCCGCGCGGCGACAGAATGCCGCTGCAGATCTTGTGGCGAGGCAGCGCCTTGCGTTCGAGGACGACGGTTTCCAGCCCGGCGTCCACCAGCCGCTTGGCCGCGGCGGCGGCCGACAGGCTCGCGCCGACGATGACTACGTCTACCTTGCGCATGGGCCTCATATCAATTGAGCCAAGTGCACGACCGGCTTGTCCGTCACCGCCGTGTACGCTGCGATGTCGTTCAGGTCTTCCACCACGATACGCGCGAATTCGCGCCCCTCCAGAATCCAGCGCGCCTGGTCGCGAACGTCCACGCTGCTGCGCCCCAGCGCGGCCGGCAGGCAACCCGCCGTGGTCGGTATCGCGAGCCGCTGCAGATCGAGGTTCATGCTGCAGCCGAGCGCGAGGCGCAATGCATCATAGTACTTTACCAGCCGCTCCTGGTCCGCGTGGTAGGCGCGCGGCTCGATCACGTACAGATCGCTCGCGCGCAGCCTGTCCCGGACCGCCGCCGTGCAGGTCGCCGCGACGCCCAGGCTCTCGATGCGCACCGCCGGCAGCCACCCCCGCAGCGCGCGCACGAGCATCCCGTCGCCGACGATGAGGCGCCTTGCACCGCGCAACGGTACGAGAAAGCGTTCAAGGCGCGCCTCGGAAATCTCGGCGCCCGCTTCCAGCGCCAGCGCGATATCCGATCCGTCGTCTGCCGCGACCGAAACCTTCCCGTCGCCCCCGAACAGCCGCGCAACGCGCCCGAGCAGCACCGGGTCGGCAGCCAGCGCCCTGTCGGGCAGCAGCCGGATCTCGGCCGCAGAACCTGCGAACCGGGCCGCCATGCGGTCGTTCATCCGGTCGCGCACCGATGCGACCCGCGCGGGCGCATGGCGCGCGAGTTCGGCGCGCAGACCGGTGATCATGGCAACCAGGCCGATGTCCTGGGGACACGCCGGCTCGCAGGCGCCGCAAAGCGTGCAGGCATCGATCGACGCCGCAAGCTCATCGGCCGTCGCGCCGCACTGCAGCGCCCTGGCGCGGCCATGCGGCGTCAGGCGTATGTCGCGCGTGGCGCGCCACACCGGGCAGGCGAGCAGGCACAGGCTGCAGCCGGTGCAGGCTTCGTACCCGCGCTGACCGGCCGCCATCAGAAGATCACGTCCCGGTTGAGTATCATGGCCGGGTCGGCACGGCGCTTGTGCGCCAGGTGCTTGTCGACCAGCGCGTCGCCGAACACCCGGCGGACATAGCCTTTCATCATGCCGCCGAAGCGGTAGTAGCTGGTCCCCAGTTCAACGCCGATGTCGTAGATCTCGTTCTTGAACGATTGCAGCCGGTCGCGGGCGATCACCTGGTCCCCGATCATCGGCTCGAACTCGCAGCCGTACGCGCGCTCGCGCGCATCGGGCGGCACGCACGACAGTTCGTAGTGCGCCCGGTGGTCCTCGCGCAGCTTGATGCCGACGCAATACAGCGTGTAATGCCGGAAGTACTTCCTGCACACCGCGTTGCCGCGCAGCACCGCCTCGACGAATTTCTCCTCCGAGGCCGCGAGGTCTGGAATCACCATCTGCCGGCCGCCCCAGAATTTCCACACCGCGCGCGAGAACACCACGGTGCGGTCGAACATTACCCCGCCACGTGTGTATTCGGCGCGCCGGAACTCCGGGAACAGCTTGCGCCTGCGCTCGTAGAGGAACAGCGCTTCGCCCAACCGCCAGGGATGCAACGCGTAATAAGCCGCCATGCGCAACGCGACTGCGGCTTCGCCGTGTCCGCGCAGCCGCGCCCGCCACGCGGTCATGAACGCCGCTTCGCGCGCATCCGAATCGAACGCGACCAGCAGGTTCACCACCTTGTCCATCATGGTGAGGATGCCGGAGTAGTCCGACGCATCGTTGCGATCGAGCAGTTGCAGGTCCTCGATCGCGGTGCGCAGCGAGGTGTAGTAAAAGTAGTGCAGGCGCAGCGGCGTATAGGGCCGGACCTTGAGCGTGGCCTCGGTGATCACGCCGAACTGGCCGTAGCCCAGGATCACGCGCTGGAACAGCTCCGGGTTCTGCGTGTCGGAGCACTCGACGATCTCACCGGTGGGCGTCACGACCTGCAGCGAGATCGCCTGGTCCGCGCTGCACCCCAGGCGCGCCGAGTTCACGTCGATGCCGCCGACGCCCAGGGTTCCGCCGACCGACGAAGTGAGATTGAGCGGCGCCGACAGGTAATCGAGGTTCTGCCGCCTGAGGACTTCTGCGAGGCTGTGCCAGAAAATCCCGGCTTCGGTGCGAACCGTCAGCCCTTCGCGGTCGATCGCAAGCACGCGGCTCATGCCGGTCATGTCCAGCAGCACGCCGCCGAAGGCGACCGATTCGCCTTCGGTGGTCAGGCCGCCGCCGCGCGCCGTCACGGGCACGCGGTGCGCCTGCGCCGCGCGCAGCAGATCCGCGACCTGCACCGCACTCCTCGCGATGACCACGCCGTGCGGCATCCCGTAGGCCGTGCCTCCGGCGTCGGTGGCGAAGGTACCGCGCAGCGAGGGCTGCTCGACGACCTCAATACCCGCCGAACGGAGGACTTCCGCGAATTCGGTCCAGCCCGCACCGTCCCAGCGCTTCGGGTTGGTCTGCTGGCGCCGGATTCCCTGCAGCGCGTCGGGGGCGACGTGGTCGGGCGGGATGACGCCGGGCTCTATGACGGGGATGTCCAACAAAACGCTCCTGCTCGACCGAAGCTTGCATTATATCGGGCAGGCAGGCGCCACAGACGGGTCCCCGACCAAGGTAAGTCTGGGCACTCCTGACAAATTAAGGTGCCGCTCCAACGCCTGCAACCACCCGCCGGCAAGAGGCGGCGAAGCCGGTTGTTGCCAGTCCGGTGCATTGAAATGTTAGACGGCTGTTGTCAGCTCTCGCGGATGGAGACTCAAATACTCGCGCACTTCAAGCTGCATGCGGTCGGTCTCCGTGAGAAACCCTGACACTGCGGCACGGTAGTTGATGGGATTGGCTTCCGTGTTGCGCAGGTGTGTGACTTGAGCCTGGAAACGGGCAATACGGTCCAGGGTGACCTTGAGCTCTTGATCGTTGGCAATCATG
>MEQZ01000032.1 GCA_001770425.1 Betaproteobacteria bacterium RIFCSPLOWO2_02_FULL_65_20
AACGACCTGGAGAGCATCCGCCAGGTGGCCGAGCACAACCGCAACATCGCGGCGGTGCTGGTCGAGCCGATTCAGGGCGAAGGCGGCGTCAAGGTAGGCCAGACCGAGTACCTGCGCGGCCTGCGCGAGATCTGCAACCGCCAGGGCTGGCTGCTGATGCTCGACGAGGTCCAGTGCGGCCTGGGCCGCACCGGGAAGTGGTTTGTCTATCAGCATGCCGGCGTGCTTCCGGACGTGCTCGCGCTTGCCAAGGGACTTGCCGCCGGGGTTCCCATCGGCGCCTGCCTTGCGCGGGGCGCGGCGGCCGGAGTGTTCAAGCCCGGCAACCACGGCTCGACATTCGGCGGCAATCCGCTTGCGTGCGCCGCGGCGCTCGCCACGCTGGAGGTCATCGAGCAGGAACGGCTGCTGGATAACGCCGAGCGCATCGGGATCCTGATACGCAGCGAACTCGCGCACGCGCTCGCGGGTTGCAGAGGCGTCCTCGACATCCGCGGCCAGGGCCTCATGATCGGCGCAGAACTGGACCGCCCCTGCGGCGAGCTGGTTGCCCTTGCGCTGGAGGCCGGTCTGCTCATCAACGTCACCGCCGACTGCGTCGTCCGTCTCCTGCCTGCGCTCTCGATGGACGAGACCGAGGCGCGCGCGCTGGTGGCTGCGCTCGCGCCGCTGGTGCGCGAATTTCTCGCCCGGCCCGAGGTCCAGGCCGCGCGCGCCTGACCTGACCGGGGCGCCCCGCCATGGCTCCGCGCCACTATCTCCAATTCCGCGATCTTTCGCGCCTGGAATACGAGCACATTTTCGAGCGCACGGGCTGGATCAAGGCGCAGTTCAAGGCCTACAAAACCTACCAGCCGCTTGCGGACCGGACGCTGGCGATGATTTTCGAGAAGCAGTCGACGCGCACGCGGCTTTCCTTCGAGGCCGGAATGCACCAGCTGGGCGGCACCGCAATCTATCTCAACACGCGCGACACTCAGCTGGGGCGCGGCGAGCCCGTCGAGGACGCCGCTCAGGTGATTTCGCGCATGGTCGACATCGTGATGATCCGCACCTTCGAGCAGGACATCATCGAACGCTTCGCCGGTCATTCGCGGGTGCCGGTGATCAACGGACTCACCAACGAGTACCACCCCTGCCAGATACTGGCCGACATCTATACCTTCATCGAGCACCGCGGACCGATCCGCGGCAGGACCGTGGCGTGGATAGGCGATTCGAACAACGTCTGCAACACCTGGCTGCAGGCGGCCGAGGTCCTGGATTTCAACGTGCACGTATCGACGCCCCCGGGCTACGAGGTCGAGCCCGAGCGCGCCGGCCTGTACGGCACCGGCCATTTCGAGGAATTCAGCGACCCGATGCAGGCGGCGCGCGGCGCCGACCTGGTCACCACGGACGTGTGGACCAGCATGGGGTTCGAGGCCGAGAACGAGGAGCGCCAGCGCGATTTCGAGGACTGGCAGGTCGATGCGGACATGATGCGCGCGGCCAAGAAGAGCGCGCTGTTCATGCACTGCCTGCCCGCGCATCGCGGCGAGGAAGTGGCCGCCGCGGTGATCGACGGCGCGCAGAGCGTGGTCTGGGAGGAGGCCGAGAACCGGCTGCACGCGCAGAAGGCGCTGCTGGAATTCCTGCTGCTCGGGGCCGTCGAGGCCCGCGCGCCGCGCAGGACCACCGGCAAGCGGGTCAAGCGCTGACATGCCCGGCGCAGCGCGCCGCACCGGCGCAACAGCGAATCTTTCCGGCCCTACTATTTTTCCTCACATCGTGAATTGAAATGGCCAAACTCAAGGTAAAGAAAGTCGTTCTCGCCTACTCGGGGGGACTGGACACCTCCGTCATTCTGAAGTGGCTGCAGGACACCTACGGGTGCGAGGTGGTGACGTTCACCGCCGACATCGGTCAGGGCGAGGAGCTTGCGCCCGCCCGCCGGAAGGCCAAACTGCTCGGCGTGAAGAGCATCTTCGTCGAGGACCTGCGCGAGGAGTTCGTGCGCGACTTCGTATTTCCGATGTTCCGCGCCAATGCGGTCTACGAAGGCGAATATCTGCTCGGCACCTCGATCGCACGGCCGCTGATCGCCAAGCACCTGGTCCGGATCGCCAGAACGACCGGCGCGGACGCCATATCGCACGGCGCCACCGGCAAGGGCAACGACCAGGTGCGCTTCGAGCTTGGCGCCTATGCGCTCATGCCCAACGTGCGGGTCATCGCCCCCTGGCGCGAGTGGGATCTGCTTTCGCGCGAGAAACTGCTCCAGTACGCGGCAAAGCACGGCATTCCGGTCGACTACAAGAAGAAGAAGGGCGGCGGGGCGCCCTACTCCATGGACGCCAACCTGCTGCACATCTCCTACGAAGGCGGCATACTCGAGGACCCGAGTTACGAACCCGAGGAGTCCATGTGGCGCATCACGGTCTCCCCGGAGAAGGCGCCCGACCGCCCGCAGTACGTGCAACTCGGCTATGAGCGCGGCGACATCGTCGCGATCAACGGCAAGCGCCTCTCCCCCGCGAAGGTGCTCGCCGAACTGAACCGCCTGGGCGGCCGGCACGGCATCGGACGCCTGGACCTGGTGGAGAACCGCTACGTGGGCATGAAGTCGCGCGGGTGCTACGAGACGCCCGGCGGCACCATCATGCTGCGCGCCCATCGCGCGATGGAGTCCATCACGATGGATCGCGAGGTGCTCGCGCTCAAGGACGACCTGATGCCGCGCTACGCGCGCCTCATCTACAACGGCTACTGGTTCAGCCCCGAGCGGCTGCTGCTGCAGACACTGATCGACGAATCCCAGCGGACGGTGAACGGCACGGTCCGGCTGAAGCTCTACAAGGGCACGGTGATGAACGTCGGCCGCGCCTCGAAAACGGATTCGCTTTTCGATCCCGCGATCTCCACGTTCGAGGACGACCAGGGCGCCTTCAATCAGGCGGATGCGGAGGGATTCATCCGCCTGAATGCGCTGCGCATGCGCATCGCGGCGAACCTGCGCCGCAAGCAGCGCTAGTCCGCGGGACGGGACGGCGGACGCAAAGGGAGCGCACCGGCTCGTGCGTCTGCGCATTCTTTCCGACCTGCACCTGGAACTCTGGCCGTTCGAGTTGCCGCCGGTCGATGCCGACCTCGTCGTGCTGGCCGGTGACATCGCCAACGGCGCCGAAGGTATCGAGTGGGCGCGGCGCGCGTTCGACGTGCCGGTGATCTACGTCCCCGGCAATCACGAGCCCTACGACGGCGAATACGGCGCGACGCAGGAGGCGATGCGCGCCGCCGCGCGCGGGACCCGCGTCGAGCTGCTCGAGTGCGGCGAGCGCGTGATCGAGGGGGTGCGCTTCCTCGGCTGCGCCTTGTGGACCGATTATTCACTTGCGCCCGAGGCGGGGCGTCAGGCGGTCGTCGAAGGCGCGCGCAGGATCAATCCCGACTACCACGTGATCCGCAATGGCGAGCGCGCTTTCTCACCCGAGGACGCCATTGCGCTGCACGGCGAGCACCGCGCCTGGCTCGCCCGCGCGCTGGAGCAGCCATTCGCAGGACCCACCGTGGTCGTCACGCATTTCGCGCCGCATCCCGGCTCGATCGCGCCCGTGTACGCGGGCCACCCCGGGAATCCCGGGTTCGTCGTGAATCTGGAATCGATGATGGGGCGTGCGCCGCTTTGGATCCACGGCCACACGCACACTTTTTTCGATTACCTCGCCTCGGGAACGCGCATCGTGTGCAATCCGCGCGGCTATCCACAGGAGCCGACCGGCTTTCGCGCCGATTTCGTGGTCGAAGTCTAGGACTGCCCGCCGCGGAAACGCTCCGGCGCCTCCCGTATAATCCTCCCAGGTTCCCACACAGGATTCGCACCCATGCCCTCCTTCGATATCGTCTCCGAAGTCAACAAGGTCGAGCTCAAGAACGCCATCGAGCAGGCCAACAAGGAAATTTCCACCCGCTTCGACTTCAAGGGCTCCGACGCACGGATCGAGCAGAACGAGCTCGATCTCACCTTTTACGCCGACGACGACTTCAAGCTCAAGCAGGTGACCGACGTGTTCCACGGCAAGTGCGCCAAGCGCGGCGTCGACGTGCGCCTGCTGGAGGCAAAGGATGCCGAGAAGATCAGCGGCAACAAGATGAAGCAGCCGGTCGAGGTCAAGAACGGCATCGACCAGGAGACCGCCAAGCGCATCGTCAAGATGATCAAGGAGGCCAAGATCAAGGTCCAGAGCTCGATCCAGGGCGACGCGGTGCGCGTCTCGGGCGCGAAGAAGGACGACCTGCAGACGGCGATACAGCTGGTGAAGGCCTCGGTGAAGGAGATTCCGCTGCAGTTCCAGAATTTCAGGGACTGACGCCGGGCGCAGGCTAGCGCTTCAGCCCCTCGATCCAGCGGTCGTAGAGCCGGTCCGCCACCGCGTTCAGCGCGCGCACCCGCGCCTCGATGTCCTGCTCCATCTGCTCAGGTGTTTGGACGGACGGCCCCGCCATGCCCCGCAGTTCGCGCTCCCAGTCGTTGCACCAGGCGCGGATCAGTTCCGTCGTCATCTCGACGTGGCACTGCAGTCCGAGGTGCAGTCCGAGCGCGAAGGCCTGGTTGTTGCACCAGGGGCTCTCGAGGAGGCCCGTTGCGCCGTCGGGAATGGTGAAGCTCTCCCCGTGCCAGTGAAACGCGAGGAACTCCCGGACCTCGCCGAACCAGCGCCGCGCTTCGGCGCCCGGCGAGACCGTAACCTGTCCCCAGCCGATCTCCTTGACCGGATTGCGCGAGACCGTGCCGCCGAGCGCCTTCGCGATGAGTTGTCCGCCCAGGCAGTGTCCCAGCACCGGCACGCCGGCCGCGACCGCGCGCCGCACCAGCGCCAGTTCGTCCCCGACCCAGGGCAGATCGTCGTTCACGCTCATCGGCCCGCCCATGAGAACGAGCCCTGCCCATGCCTTCGGGTCGGCGGGAACCGCGTCACCGCCATCGATCTTCAGCAGCCGCCAGGGAATCCGGCGCGCATCGAGGTATTCGGCGAGATAGCCCGGGCCTTCCGTCTCGCTGTGGCGAAAGATCGCGATGGGTTTCACGGCCGCAGGATCACTTCCTCGTCTTGTCCTTCTCGATCAACGCGTAGGCCGAATGGTTGTGGATCGATTCGAAGTTCTCGGACTCCACCACGAACCAGGTGATGCGCTTGTCGCGGTTCAGGTCCGCGGCGACGTCGCGCACCATGTCCTCGACGAACTTCGGATTGTCGTAGGCGCGCTCGGTGACATACTTCTCGTCCGGACGCTTGAGCAGCCCGTAGAGTTCGCTCGATGCCTGACGCTCGGCGTAGTCCACCAGCTCCTCGATCCACACGAAATCCTTGGTGCGCGCGGCGATGGTGATGTGCGAGCGCTGGTTGTGGGCGCCGTAGTCCGAGATCTTCTTCGAACACGGGCACAGGCTGGTGACCGGCACCACGACCTTCATGGTGAAGCGCTTGACGCCGCCGCCGATCTCGCCGGTGAACGTGACCTCGTAGTCCATCAGGCTGCGGACCTTCGAGATCGGGGCCTCCTTGTTGATGAAATACGGGAAGCTCATTTCGATCGTCCCGGATTCGGCCTCGAGCTTCTCCATCATCTGGTCGAGCATCACCTGGAACGTTTCCACCGAGATTTCCCGCTCATGCATGTTCAGGATCTCGACGAAACGCGACATGTGCGTGCCCTTGAAGTGATGCGGCAGGCTCACGTACATGTTGAACACCGCGACCGTGTGCTGGACCCCGCCGCCGCGCTCGGCCACTCGGATCGGGTGGCGGATCGCCTTGATGCCGACTTTGTCGATGGCAAGCTTGCGCTTGTCCTCGGTGTTCTGGACGTCCGGTATGACCGCCGGTTCGCGAATGTTCATCTTTCTTCCTGTTAGCGTTGCGGGAGCAGACTTCATCGTCGCATTTTAGCATCCCGGCGGTTCCTCCTCCCCGCGCCGCCGTTGCGTTGACCATGCATCAAGTAGGGGTTTTTCGCGATCTGCGTGATGCCTTATACGTCCAGGCGCGCGCGAATCGACTTCAGGATGCCGTCGCGGTCCAGCCCGATGCGCGCAAGCAGTTGCTGCGCGTCGCCGTGGTCGATGAATCGGTCAGGCAGCCCCAGATGCAGGATCGGCGCGGCGATGCCGAGCGAGGCGAGCGCCTCGGCGACCGCACTGCCAGCCCCGCCCAGCGCGGCGTGCTCCTCAACCGTGACAACCAGCTCGTGGGTGCGCGCGATGTCCGCAGCGAGCGCGTCGTCGACCGGTTTGGCAAAGCGCATGTTGACCACCGTCGCGTCGATTGCCTCGGCGGCCTCGAGCGCGCACGCGAGCATCGAGCCGAATGCGAGGATCGCCACCCGCTTGCCCTGTCGTCGCACTTCGCCGCGGCCGACGGGAAGCGCGCGCATCTCCTTGACGGGCGCGACCCCGGGCCCGGCGCCGCGCGGGTAACGCACGGCCGCGGGCTGATCGAGCCCGAACGCGGTGTACAGCATCTGCCGGCACTCGTTCTCGTCGCTCGGTGTCATCACCACCATGTTCGGCAGGCATCGCAGGTACGCAATGTCGAATGCGCCGTTGTGCGTGGCGCCGTCGGCGCCGACCACCCCTGAGCGGTCCAGCGCGAACACGATCGGCAGGTTCTGGATGCACACGTCGTGGATGAGCTGGTCGTAGCCGCGCTGCAGGAAGGTCGAGTAGATCGCCACCACGGGCTTCAGGCCCTCGCAGGCGAGCCCTGCGGCGAACGTCACCGCGTGCTGCTCGGCGATGCCCACGTCGTAATAGCGCTCGGGGAACGCCTGCGCAAAACGCACCAGGCCCGAACCCTCGCGCATCGCCGGGGTGATGGCGACCAGTCGCGAATCAATCCGCGCCATGTCGCACAGCCAGTCGCCGAACACCTGGGTGTAGGCGGGCTTGCCGCCGTCGGCGGTCTTGATCCCTTCGGCGGGGTCGAACCTGCCGGGCCCGTGGTAGAGCACCGGATCGGCCTCGGCGAGCTTGTAGCCCTGGCCCTTTTTCGTGATCACATGAAGAAACTGGGGCCCCTTGAGCGCCCTGATGTTCTTCAGCGTCGGAATGAGGGCGTCCAGATCATGGCCGTCGATCGGCCCGAGGTAATTGAAGCCGAACTCCTCGAACAGCGTGGAGGGCGTCACCATGCCTTTGGCATGCTCCTCGACCTTCTTCGCCAGATGCCACAGCGGCGGCATGCCGCCCAGCACCTTCTCGCTGGCCTTCTTCGCCACCGCGTAGAAATGGCCGGACAGCAGCCGCGCGAGATACCGGTTGAGCGCGCCCACCGCCGGCGAGATCGACATGTCGTTGTCGTTGAGGATCACCAGCAGGTCGGTCTCCATCACCCCGGCGTTGTTCAGCGCCTCGAAAGCCATGCCGGCCGACATCGCGCCGTCCCCGATCACGGCGATGCAGTGGCGTTTTTCACCCTTCAGCTTCGAGCCCTGCGCCATGCCGAGCGCGGCGGAGATCGAAGTGCTCGAGTGCGCGGTGCCGAACGTGTCGTAGACGCTCTCGCTGCGGCGCGGGAAACCCGATATGCCTCCCAGCATGCGCAGACCGCTCATGCCCTCGCGCCGGCCGGTCAGTATCTTGTGCGGATAGGTCTGGTGTCCGACGTCCCAGACGATGCGGTCGTCCGGCGTATTGAACACGTAATGCAGGGCGATGGTCAGTTCGACCGTGCCCAGATTGGATGACAGATGGCCGCCGGTCTGCGACACCGACTGGACCACGAACGAGCGCAGTTCCTCCGCGAGCTGCCCCAGCGCCTTGCGGTCGAGGCGCCGCAGGTCAGCAGGATCATTGATGGTCTTGAGCAGCTCGTACACCGCCGCCGCCGGCGCAGCCGCGCCCGCCTGTCCGCCCGCCTGTCCCCCTGCCTGTCCACCCATGAGATCCGAGATTCCGCCAATGCCCGCCACGGCCGTCAATGTACCCTAAGAATCTGTTTCAGAGCGATCCGCGTGACGAGACGAGTTTCTAGAACTTGCGCAGCACGACGAAATCCGCCAGCGCCGCCAGTCGCCCCGGCTTCGCGCCGAATCCGGACAGCGCCGCGTGGGCATCGGCGCGCAGTTCCTCTGCCAGAGCGCGCGCGCCAGCGGCGCCGAGCACCGTCACGTAGGTCGGCTTGCGGGCTGCGGCGTCCTTGCCTGCTGTCTTGCCCAGCGTCGCGGTCGAGGCCTCGCAGTCGAGCACGTCGTCGACCACCTGGAACGCGAGCCCGACGAGCTTGGCGTAACGATCCAGATTCTCCAGCTCTTGCCTGGAGAGCGCCGCACCGCAGCGCGCGCCCAGCGCCACTGAGACCCGAATGAGAGCGCCCGTCTTGTGGATATGCATGTGTTCGAGTTCGGCCAGCGTAAGCGCCTTCCCGACGCTGCCCAGATCGATCGCCTGCCCCCCGGCCATGCCGCGGCTGCCACAGGCCGCGGCAAGCATGCGCAGCATCTCCAGCTGCACCGCCGCGTCCTCGGCCAGCCGGTACTCGGCGAGGAGCTGGAACGCGAGCGCCTGCAGGCTGTCGCCCACGAGCAGCGCGGTGGCCTCGTCGTACTCGACGTGGCAGGTCGGCCTGCCGCGGCGCAGGACGTCGTCGTCCATGCACGGAAGGTCATCGTGGACCAGCGAATAGGCATGGATGCACTCGACCGCGCAGGCGACGATCTCCACGCGCGAGGCATCGGCCCCGGCCACTTCGCCTGCAGCAAACGCAAGCAGCGGGCGCACGCGCTTGCCCCCGCCGAGAACCGCGTAGCGCATCGCCTGGTGCAGGCGCTGCGGCACGATGTCCGGCGCGGGCAGCAACCGGCCGAGCGCCGCCTCGACCCGCGCCTGGATGGCTCCCGTCCAGGCGGCGAAGTCACGACCGTGCTGGTTCGTCGTCACTGGCGAAGTTCTTGAGTGAATTTTCCTCCAGCACCTTGACCTGCTGCTGCGCGCGCGCAAGCACCGACTGGCAAAGCTGCGCCAGCTCGACGCCGCGCCGGTGCGCCTCCAGGGACTGCTCGAGCGTCAGCTTTCCCGACTCCATACTGGCGACGATCTTTTCCAGTTCGGCAAGCGCCTCTTCGAAGCTCGGTTGCGCGTCGGACGGGTTGGACTTGGGGGGCTTGGTCATGAGCGCAGGCTGCGGCTGGTGGGAACGACGGGGAAAGGTGTAAAAGTAATCGATCTGCGGCGCTGCGGTCAAATCCGGCGCTCCGGCGCGCCGTTCCGGCGCAGGTCCGCGAGATCATGAACGCCGGCTGTCAAATGGCGGGGACCATGAAAAGGCTCTAGAATCCGCCATCTTCTTGCTCCGGCTCAGGGAGAATCCGTGACAGTCCCAGCGAGGGTCCGTCTATGTCCGATCTAGCCAGTTCGCTCACGCTCGCGCCGGCGGCATCGCGGCTGCCCGTCTCCTGGTACCTGGACGAGCGCATCTTCGAGTTGGAAAAGAAACACCTGTACGCCCATGCGCCCGGGTATGTCGGCCACGCGCTCATGGTGCCGAACCCGGGCGATTACTTCACGCTGGAATGGGCCGACCACGGCAAGCTGCTGGTGCACAACGCCAATGGCGTGGAACTGATGACCAATGCCTGCCGTCACCGCCAGGCGATCATCGTCGAGGGCAGAGGCAACGCGCAGAACCTGGTGTGCCCGCTGCACCGCTGGACTTACGACATGGAAGGCACGCTGCTGGGCGCGCCGCACTTCCCCGAGAACCCCTGCCGCAACCTGCACAAGACGCCGCTTTCGAATTGGAACGGCCTGCTGTTCACGGGAAAACGCAACGTCGCGAGGGACCTCGCCGGCTCCGGTGTCCAGCGCGAGTTCGACATGTCGGGATACGCCTTCGACCGGATGACGGTCACCGAGTGCAAGCAGAACTGGAAGACCTTCATCGAGGTCTACCTGGAGCTCTACCATGTCGTTCCCTTCCATCCCGGGCTGGCTGGCTTCGTCGCCTGCGATGATCTGCACTGGACCGTGGGCGAGGAATACTCGGTGCAGGTGCTCGCCCCCAACACCCGTCTCGAGCGGCCCGGGACGCCTGTCTACGGGAAGTGGCACGAGCAGGTGAAGCGCTACATGGGCAACCAGGACCCGGAGCATGGCGCCATATGGCAGCTCTATTATCCGAACGTCATGCTCGAGTGGTACCCCAACACGATCGTGATCAGCACGCTCATTCCGACCTCGCCGACCCGGACGCTGAACGTGGCGGAGTTCTACTACACCGAGGAAGTCGCGTTGTTCGAACGCGAGTACGTCGAGGCGCAGCAGGCAGCCTACGCCGAGACCGCGTGGGAGGACGAGATCATCGGCCAGCGAACCGATCGCGGCCGCCAGGCGCTTGCGAACGACGGCATCGAGGACTTCGGCCCGATCCAGTCGCCGATGGAAGACGGCATCCTTTACTTCCAGGAATGGGTGCGGCGGCGTCTGGAGCCCCACCTATGACGGTCCTGCGCACGCTGGTCGGCACCGCGGCGCTGGCGGACCACTTGGACGACCCGCTCTGGGTCGTCGTCGACTGCAGGCACGATCTGCTCAGGCCCGAAGCCGGGCGCGCCGGATATGCAAACTCGCACATCCCGGGCGCGCGATTCATGCACCTGGATCACGATCTGGCCGGCCCGAAGACCGGAACCAACGGCCGCCATCCGCTTCCCGACGCGGCCAGTTTCGCCGCGAAGTTGGGCGCGGCGGGGATCGGCGCGGGCACGCAGGTGATCGCCTACGACGCGCAGGAGGGCGTCAACGCATCGCGGCTGTGGTGGATGCTGCGCTGGATGGGCCACGATTCGGTCGCCGTGCTGGACGGCGGCTGGCCCAAATGGGTCGAGGAGCAGCGGCCCTGTACCGCTGTAGTCCCGCATCCACGCCCCAACACCTTCCGGACCAGCCCGGGCGGAGGCTGGGTGGACACCGCATACGTGATCTCCCACCTCGAACGACAGGACATGCTGATCGTGGACGCCCGCTCGGCGCAGCGGTTTCGCGGCGAAGCCGAGCCGATCGATCCGGTGGCGGGCCGCATTCCCGGCGCAGTCTGCCGCTTCTTCCGGGACAACCTCGACGCCGAAGGCTGCTTCAAGCCAGACGCCGAACTGCGAGCCGAATTCCAGGCCCTCCTGGGCGCGCGTAGCCCCGGCCAGGCGGTCCACAGTTGCGGCTCGGGCGTCGCCGCCTGCCACAACCTGCTTGCCATGGAGATCGCCGGCCTCGCCGGCGGCCGACTGTATCCAGGTTCCTGGAGCGAGTGGTGCGCCGATCCTGCGCGGCCCATTGCGCGAGGCTGAGTTGCATGCCGTTGCTGCGGACGCGATTCTGGTCCTTCACTTCCTGTTCGTGCTGTTCGTGACCGGCGGCTTCGCGCTGATACTCGCCGGCGCGGCGCTGCGCTGGTCCTGGATCCGCGCCCGGCGCTTCCGCTCGCTGCATCTGGTGGCGATCCTGCTGGTCGCCGCCGAGTCGCTGGCAGGCATGGCCTGTCCGCTCACCCTCTGGGAGGATGCGCTGCGGCGCGCCGTCCCGCAGCAGGCAAGTTTCGTCGGTCGCTGGATTTCGCGCCTGCTGTATTACGACTTCCCGGAATGGATATTCGCGATGGTCTACATCGCGTTCGCGCTCGCTGTCGCGCTCGCCTGGCGCTTCGTGCCACCGCGTCAAGCCGCGCCCGGCTGCAGTGACACCGCGGCTACGCGCTAGGCGCTATCATTCCAGGCGCCGCTTTCAATACCCCGCAGATGACACCACACCCCGAGCAGCAATACCTCGACCTGATGCGCCAGGTGCTGGCGCACGGGCAGAGCAAGACCGACCGCACCGGCACCGGTACGCTGTCGGTTTTCGGCACCCAGATGCGTTTTCCGCTGGATGAGACCTTCCCGCTGCTCACGACCAAGAAGCTGCACCTGAAGTCCATCGTCTACGAACTGCTCTGGCTCCTGCGCGGCGAGACCAACATCGCCTACCTCAAGCAGCACGGCGTCACCATCTGGGACGAATGGGCGGACGAGAAAGGCGAACTGGGGCCCGTATACGGCTCGCAGTGGCGCAACTGGCAGGCGCCCGACGGACGCAGGATCGACCAGATCGCCCAGGTGGTGGAATCCCTGCGCAACAACCCCGATTCGCGCCGGCACATTGTCACGGCGTGGAACCCGGCCGACGTCCCGCGAATGAAGCTTCCGCCCTGCCACGCCTTCTTCCAGTTCTATGTTGCGCAAGGCCGGCTGTCCTGCCAGATGTACCAGCGAAGCGCCGACATTTTCCTCGGCGTTCCGTTCAACATCGCCTCCTATTCGCTGCTCACGCTGATGGTCGCGCAGGTGACCGGGCTCGCGCCGGGGGAGTTCGTGCACACCCTCGGCGACGCGCACCTGTATCTGAATCACCTCGAGCAGGCACGCCAGCAGCTCGATCGTGCACCGCGCCCGTTCCCGGCGATGAAGCTCAATCCGGCGGTCAATGACATTTTCGCCTTCACCTACGAAGACTTCACGCTCGAGGGCTACGACCCGCATCCGGCGATCAAGGCCCCGATCGCGGTATGACGGTCACGATCATCGCCGCCCTTGCAAGCAATCGCATCATCGGCCGCGGCAACCGGATGCCATGGCACATCTCAGACGACCTCAAGCGCTTCAAGGCGCTGACGCTGGGCCATCCGGTCGTGATGGGCCGCAAGACGTTCGAGTCGATCGGCAAGCCCCTGCCCGGGCGGGACAACATCGTCGTCACGCGCTCGCAGGCGTTTGCGGCCCCCGGATGCCGCGTCGTGCACTCTCTGGCAGAGGCGCTCGCCGCCGCGCAGGGCGCGTCCGAAGTCTTCGTGATCGGCGGCGCGCAGATCTATGCGCTGGCGCTGCCGCTGGCGGACCGCCTTCAACTCACCGAAGTCGACGCCGCCATTGACGGCGATGCGTACTTTCCTGATTTCGACCGAGGCGCCTGGCGGGAGGTTGCGCGCGAACCGGGTTCTACGGCGCCTCCGGACAGCCTGCGCTACGATTTCGTAAGCTACGAACGGCGCGCCTGAGAGAGCGGTCAGCCCGGCCGGGGCAGGTCGGGACGGCCCTGCATGCACATCAGCGTCTGCAGGCCGAGCGCGCAGGTCTTGCCCCGGCCGCCCTGAACGGCCACGACCTCGAACTCGCAGACGGTGAGCGTGCGGCCGGACTTCTTCACCCGGCCGGTGGCGATCAGCCGCTCGCCCTGCGCCGGCGCGACGAGGTTGATCTTGAATTCCACCGTGAGCACCGAGCTGTCCGCCGGAAAAAGCGTGTAGGCGGCGTAACCCCCGGCGCTGTCGGCGATGGTGCTGGTCATGCCGGCGTGGAAATAGCCGTGCTGCTGGCTCAAGTCGTCGCGGAACGGCAGTTCGATGTCCACCCGCCCCGGCTCCACGCGCCCGAGCTGCGCGCCGATCAGGCGCATCGCCCCCTGGCGCACGAAACTTTCGCGCACCCGGCGCTCGAAATCCGCATCGACGGGCTGGAACGCGCTCATCGGTTCCCGCGGCCGCTCAGACCTTGGGCACGGTGACGCCGCGCTGTCCCTGGTACTTGCCGCCCCGGTCCTTGTAGGAGGTCTCGCAGGGTTCGTCGGACTCGAAGAACAGCACCTGCGCCACGCCCTCGTTGGCGTAGATCTTCGCCGGCAGCGGCGTCGTGTTCGAGAATTCCAGCGTCACGTGCCCCTCCCACTCGGGTTCCAGCGGCGTGACGTTGACGATGATGCCGCAGCGCGCATAGGTGCTTTTGCCCAGGCACACCACGAGCACGTCGCGCGGGATGCGGAAGTACTCGACCGTGCGCGCCAGCGCGAACGAGTTGGGCGGAATGATGCAGATGTCGCCGCTGAAGTCGACGAACGACTTCTCGTCGAAGTTCTTCGGATCGACGATGGTGGAGTTGATGTTGGTGAAGATCTTGAACTCGCGCGAGCAGCGGATATCGTAGCCGTAGCTGGAAGTCCCGTACGACACCACTTTGCGGCCGTCGACCTCCTTGACCTGGCCCGGTTCGAACGGCTCGATCATGCGCTGGGTCTGCGCCATGCGGCGGATCCACCTGTCGGATTTGATGCTCATTAGTCTCTTACCACTCAAGTGTTGACAGATCTGGCGAAGATTTTGGGTTTATATTCGTCTCCCGATTTTGGGAACTTGGAACTTCTAACTTCCCAAAATCGGGAGATCGTGAAAAGCAAAATCGCGCAGGCCTGGTTGGTTCGGGCTTCTCCGGCTTAGGTGTTCTGGATGACGATGGTCGGGAATTTCGAGCTCATGTCCTTCTGCAGCTCGGCGACTTTCACGGCGACGCGGCGTGCGATCTTCCTGTAGATCTCCGCCAGCGCGCCGTCGGGGTCCGCGACCACGGTCGGCTTGCCCGAATCGGTCTGCTCGCGGATCCTGATGTCCAGCGGCAGCCCGCCGAGGAACTCGGTGCTGTAGTCCCTGCACATGCGCTCGGCGCCGCCCTGCCCGAATATGTGCTCGGCATGTCCGCAGTTGGTACAGACGTGAATGCTCATGTTTTCGACGACGCCCAGAATCGGGATGCCGACCTTCTCGAACATCTTCAGACCCTTCCTCGCGTCCATCAGGGCGATGTCCTGCGGCGTCGTGACGATCACCGCGCCGGTGACCGGCACCTTCTGCGCCAGCGTCAACTGCGTGTCCCCGGTGCCCGGAGGCAGATCGACGATCAGGTAATCGAGATCCGACCACTTGGTGTCCCTCAGCAGTTGTTCCAGCGCCTGGGTCACCATCGGGCCCCGCCACACCATCGGCGTGTCGTTGTCGATGAGAAAACCGATCGACATCGACTGGATGCCGTGGCCGATCATCGGCTCGAGTTTCTTGCCGTCATCCGATTTCGGGCTGCCGGTGATGCCCAGCATCGTGGGCTGTGACGGTCCGTAGATGTCGGCGTCGAGCATGCCGACCTTGGCGCCCTCGGCGGCCAGCGCGAGCGCGAGGTTCACCGCGGTCGTGGACTTGCCCACGCCGCCCTTGCCAGAGGCGACCGCGATGATATTCTTCACCCCGGGGATCAGCTTCACCCCGCGCTGCACGGAGTGCGCGACGATGCGGCTCGCGACGTTTACCCGGACTTCGCCTATGCCCGCTATCTGGCGCAGGCGCACGAGCACGGCTTTCTTCATCAGCTCGATCTGGGTCTTCGCCGGATAGGCGAGTTCGACGTCGAGCGAGACGTTGGCCCCGTCGAGCTTGATGTTGCGCGCCGATTTCGTTGCCATGAGATCCTTGCCCGTGTTCGGGTCGATGACCTCCTTGAGCGCGTTCTGAACGAATTCCTGGGACAGCGACATGGTTTGGCTCCGGTGCGTGCGAGGCCGGCGATTGTACCGGCTCGCGCGATAGGCTGCCATTTTACCCAGATTCGCGTGCGGCGACGCCAATTACCACGTTAGAATCAGGGGTTTCCGCGACAAAAAACCGCACATGCCCCGCAGAATCTTCGTCACCACCGCGCTGCCTTACGCGAACGGATCGTTCCACATCGGCCACATCATGGAGTACATCCAGGCCGATATCTGGGTGCGGTTCCAGCGCATGCAGGGCCATGAAGTCCATTTTGTCTGCGCCGACGATGCGCACGGGGCGCCGATCATGCTCAAGGCGCAGGCCGAAGGCATCACGCCGCAACAACTGGTCGCGCGCATCGCCGCCGAGCGGCCGAAATACCTGGCTGGATTTCACATCGGCTTCGACAACTGGCACTCGACCGATTCGCCCGAGAATACCGAGCTGTCGCAGGACATCTACCGCAAGCTCAAGGCGGCGGGCCTGATCTACACCAAGTCGATCGAGCAGTTCTACGACCCGGTGCAGGGCATGTTCCTGGCCGACCGCTACATCAAGGGCGACTGCCCCAAGTGCGGCGCGAAGGACCAGTACGGCGACGCCTGCGAGAATTGCAGTTCGGTCTATGCGCCCACGGATCTCAAGAACCCTTATTCGACCCTGTCGGGCGCCGCGCCGGTGCTGAAGTCCTCGGAGCATTATTTCTTCCGGCTCTCCGACCCCAAGTGCGTAGCATTTCTCAGGCAATGGGTCAACGAGCCGGGCCGGCTGCAGTCCCAGGTGGCGAACAAGGCCAGGGAGTGGCTCGAGGGCGAAGGCGAGAAGGCGCTCGGCGACTGGGACATCTCGCGCGACGCGCCCTACTTCGGCATCCCGATCCCGGACGCGCCGGGCAAGTATTTCTACGTCTGGCTGGACGCCCCGATCGGCTACCTCGCCAGCTTCAAGAATTACTGCACCAGGAAAGGGATCGATTTCGAGAAATTTCTCGCCGACACGGATACCGAGCAAATCCACTTCATCGGCAAGGACATCATCTATTTCCACACTCTGTTCTGGCCGGCGACGCTGAAGTTCGCGGGCTACAAGGTGCCCGACCACGTCTATGTGCACGGCTTCATCAACGTCTCGGGCGAGAAAATGTCCAAGAGCCGCGGCACCGGCATCAGCCCGCTGCGCTACCTGGACGTCGGCATGAACCCGGAGTGGCTGCGCTACTACATCGCGGCCAAGCTGAGCTCCAATGTCGAGGACATCGACTTCAACCCCGAGGATTTCATGGCGCGGGTGAACAGCGACCTGGTGGGGAAGTACGTCAATATCGCGAGCCGGGCCGCAAGCTTCCTCAGCAAATACTTCAATGGCGATCTGAAGTACGCCGGCGATACTGTGCCGCTGGCAGATGGCGCGCGCGCGTCAGCCTTCCTCGTGCGGGAGAGTTACGAATCGCGCGAATTTGGCAAGGCGATACGCGAGGCGATGGCAATCGCGGACAGAATCAATCAGAGCTTCGACGCCAGTCAGCCTTGGATACTTGCCAAGGACCCCGCCAAGCACGACGAGTTGCAGGACGTATGCTCTCGAGCTCTGCACGGCTTCAAGCTGCTGTCAGTTCTGCTCGCACCCGTACTCCCTGAGCTCGCTGAACGCGCGGCAAAGGAGTTGTTCGGATTCGATCGGAGCTTTCTCTGGTCGGACGCGGAATCCCTGCCGTCCAAGATCCGCCCTTATCAACACCTGATGACCCGCGTCGACCCGAAACAACTCGACGCGCTATTCGAGATCGAAAAGGAACCTGCGAAAGTGACCGCCTCCACGCCACATCCGGCCTCGCCCGCGACCGAAGCGGCCCAGCCGACTGCGGCGCCCGCGACCATTTCGATCGACGACTTCGCCAAGATCGACCTGCGCACCGCCAGAATCATCAAGGCCGAGCACGTCGAAGGCGCGGACAAGCTCCTGAAACTCACGCTCGACCTGGGCACCGACACGCGCACGGTGTTCGCCGGCATCAAGTCCGCCTATGACCCGGCGAAACTGGAAGGACGGCTGACCGTGGTGGTCGCCAATCTCGCGCCGCGCAAGATGAAGTTCGGTCTTTCGCAGGGTATGGTTCTTGCGGCCTCCGGAGAAGGCTCAGGCCTCTACCTTCTCTCTCCGGATTCGGGCGCAGTGCCCGGTATGCGCGTAAAGTAGTCCGCCCGGCTGTCATCCGCCACGAAGGCGCGCGCACCGACAAGCACGTACGCGAGCATGAGGTCTACGCGCTGGGGCCGGCGCGAGTGGTGGATTTTCGGGGCCGGGCTTGCCGCAGCGGTGGTAATCGCGGCGGCGATCGCCTGGGGCTAGGCCGATACCGGCACACCAGCGGCTACGGAATTCCGGGGCTCGCAGGTTCGATGCCTGAATGTTGAGTAACTCCGAGCTAAACTGACTAGCGCTTGCTCTTGTGAATATGGAATCCGGTGTTTCCCATGCGACCGCTCTTGCTTCCTGCTTGCGTCTTGGAAGTTCGAGATGGTTGAAAGACATAACCTCCAGCTTCCGCGTTTCTGACGCATTCGTCGAAATCCTTGCAGCCTTCCTGTGATTCCGCGACCACCGCCTTGCCCGCGGTCAGACGCTGCCATCTCCATAGCCGATCGTGGTCTATGTAGAAACGCCAAGTCAGGTTCATCGTTCTGGTTGATCCTTCAGTTTCTAGTACAGCCAACATCAGCAGACTTGCCAAGGGCACCACAAATGCTTAACGGCCCGGCTGAGGAAATGCCGCGGTCGCTCGAGCACTTGGCGTGCCGGTCAGAGGTTGTTCGTCGTCGGGCTGCACACGAGTGACGAATCCGTCTAACCGCCCAGCGTGTTCGCATAGTAGGCCGACCGCCGTTCAGACGGCCCGGCTATGATGTTCCGCAGTCCGGCGGTCTCAAGGATGCGAATGGTTCTGCGGTGAATGCTAATCAGTCTTTCTTCATGAAACTTGGATAAGAAGCGGCTGACGGTTTCGAACGTGAGGCCGAGGAAACTCCCAATCTCCAGTCGCGTCATACACAGATGCAACTCGGAGGACGGCTGGCCCCTTGCCGCAACACGCTGCGACATGTTGAGCAGAAACGAAGCGAGGCGCTGGTCGCCGTACATGCTGCCGAGCAGAAGCATTGCAGCCTGACCGCGTGCCATCCCTCGACTCATCATGACGTGGAACTGGCGCCGCAGGCGGGGCACCTCGTTCGAGAGTTCCTCGAAATGGGAGAAGGGAATGACGCAGACATCGCTGTCCTCGAGGGCGATGGCGTTACATGTATGGCGATCCGCGTTGATCCCATCGACCCCGATGAGATCTCCGGGCATGTGGAACCCGGTAACCTGTTCGCGGCCGTCCTCAAGATAGGCGTTGCTCTTGAAGAACCCTTTCCAGACCGCGTAGACGGCGGCAAACGGATCGTCGACCTGGTACAGGCTATGGCCGCGCTTCACCTTGCGTCGAGCCGAAACAAATCGCTCGATGCGCGCCAACTCTTCGAGCGACAGTCCCGCCGGCAGGCACAACTCCCGCCAACCACAGTTCGAGCAGACAGGCTTGAACTGGGCGATGGGAACGGAAAGCGCGGAGGCACTCATCGCAAATCGATCGGCTCACATGCAAAGCAGCTACGCCTTCTACCAATGAAAATCAGGTCCCCGCCCCAGCAGGGGCAAGCATTGGCACAAGTGCAGGTGTGGCGGCGCACTGCAACCGCTATATGCCGCCCTCGCGGCGCGACCGATGTAGCCCAGGCACTGGAAACTGGGATCAGACGCTCCCCAGTCCTGCTGCGATCCCCAAGAGCCATACCGCAAGCGCAAGGAGACTGGCGACGAATAGGCACGCTGAAAGCACAACAGGGAATACGCGTCAGAACCTCCATTCATTTCTCATGCGTATTATATGCGTGTCATATTAAATTGCAATTATAACGTAATTAACATAGACTGCCGCCGATCCA
This sequence comes from Betaproteobacteria bacterium RIFCSPLOWO2_02_FULL_65_20, assembly GCA_001770425.1. Classification (GTDB taxonomy): domain Bacteria; phylum Pseudomonadota; class Gammaproteobacteria; order Burkholderiales; family SG8-39; genus JACQTO01. The sequence continues at coordinate 19,337 of MEQZ01000032.1, forward strand.
AAGGAAATTTGCCATGGAAAACAAGACCGCCCGATTTACCCTGCTCATCGATCCGCGCAAGAAGCAGATGTTTGAAGAACTCTGCGCCGCACAGGATCTCACGCCCTCGCAAGTGGTGCGCCAACTGATACGTGAATACATCATCGCGCACGCCGGCAACCGCGAACTACCGGCGTGGCTTCTGAAGGCCGCGAACAAGAAAGTTCCTTCCAAGTGAACGGCAGCCTGATACTTCATTAACCACGCGTCGGACGTGCTTGCGTTCAAACTGCAGATGTGATGGCTGAAATTGATTGTGCCAGTGCACAACGCTAATCACCTGCGGCTAGCCGCCTTACGGCAGTGGTCCGTTTGTCGCGCCTCTTCCGGCGGCATGTTGCGGGTGGAATCGCGAGGGTTTTCGCGGCAGGCCGTGAAACCGGTACCGTATGATTCCACGAAAGTCAGCCGCTTCCCCGCGGCTGCGCACGGCCGGCCCGATTCGGTCGCCCGCCGCCGTCTCGAAAGTTAATGGAACTCCTCTCCTCCCCGCTTTCGGGCACGCTTTTGATGGCTGCCTGCTACGGAATAGGCATGCTTTCGTCCCTGTTGGCGCGCTGGTCGGGCCGACTCGCGCTAGTCGCGGGTCACCTGGCCGCGCTCGGCGGGGCGGTGGCAGGCATCGGCGTTTCGCTCGGCGTACTCCTCGGCGAGCCGGGCCGCACGCTGACCCAACCGCTTCCGGACCTGTTCCCGTTCGCCCGGCTGTCGCTCGCGGTGGATGGGCTCTCGGCCTTCTTCCTGCTCGTCATCTCCCTGGTGGCCGTCGCGGCGGCCATCTACGGTCCGGCCTACCTGCGGGCGCACTCGCCCGACGCGGGACCGGCGCGGCAGGCGGCGCAGGTGTTCGCGCTGAATCTGTTCCTGGCTTGCATGGTGTTCGTCTCCTTGGCTGGTGACGCGCTAACTTTCCTGTTGTCCTGGGAAGGCATGACGCTCGCGAGCTACGTGCTCGTGGTCTCCGACGACCGGCAAGGCGAGAACGCCCGGGCCGGGCTCCTCTACATGGTAATGACCCATGGAGGGACGGCCCTGCTCCTGGTCGCATTCCTTGCCCTGACCGAGCGCGCCGGGGCATTCGACTTTGCCGCCCTTCGCATCGCGGCGGGTGATTTGGACGGAGTGACACGGACGGCGCTGTTCTTCCTGGCGCTCGCGGGCTTCGCCACCAAGGCCGGCGTGGTCCCGCTCCACGTCTGGCTCCCTCGCGCGCACCCTGCGGCCCCGAGCCACGTCTCGGCGCTGATGTCGGGCGTCATGCTCAAGGTCGCGATCTACGGGATACTGCGCTTCGCCTTCGACCTCCT
>MEQZ01000033.1 GCA_001770425.1 Betaproteobacteria bacterium RIFCSPLOWO2_02_FULL_65_20
GATCTATCGCGGCGAGGTACTCACCACCGGCGCTGCGCTCGTCGGCGGCTACAATCACGCGCTGCCGGTGCAGATCCCGATGATCGACATTTTCGAAGTCGGCACCGGCGGCGGCAGCATCGCCTCGGTGGACGCGAGCGGCGCGCTTCGCGTCGGACCGCAGAGCGCCGGCGCCGAACCGGGCCCCGCGTGTTATGGCCGTGGCGGCGAGCGCCCCACGGTAACCGACGCCAATCTGGTCCTCGGCCGGCTGAGTGCGGACCGCTTTCTCGGCGGCGAGATGCAGCTCGACGCCGCCGCCGCGGAGCGCGCGGTGCGCGAACACGTCGCCGGGCCGCTGGGCATGGATGTCACGCACGCAGCCGACGGCCTGTTGCGCATCGCCGCCACCGCCATGTCGTATGCCGTCAAAGGCGTATCGACCGATCGCGGCCTGGACGCGGCGGCGTTCACCCTCATCGCCTACGGCGGCGCGGGCCCGCTGCACGCCTCGGCGATCGCGCGCGAGATCGGCATGCAGCGGGTGATCGTTCCGTGCGCACCCGGGCACTTCTGCGCCTTCGGCATGCTCTATTCCGATCTGCGCTACGACTTCGTGCGCACCTGGTTCACGCGCCTGGCCGACGCTTCCTTCGAGGACATCGAGCGCGTGTACGAATCCCTCATTGCCGAGGGAAAGAAAGCCCTGGCCGGCAGCGGCCTGCGCCCGGCTAAGGTGACGGTCGCGCGTGCCGCCGACATGCGCTACGTCGGCCAGGAGCACCCGGTGGCGGTGGAGCTGCCGCCCGAGGTGTTCCGATTGCGCGACCGCGACGCCATCAAGCAGCGCTTCGACCAGGAGCACCAGCATCGCTACGGCACCAGCGCCCCGGCGGAGCGGGCCGAGATCGTCAGCCTGCGCGCTACGGTCACCGGCGTCCTGAAAAAGCCGCCGTTCGAGCGAGCCGCGCGCGGCGGCAGCGAGCCGCTTGCGTCCGCGCGCCGGGGCACGCGCCGGGTGTATTTCGCCGAACTCGGCAAGGCGGTGGCTACCCCCACGTTTGCGCGCGCCGCGCTGCGCGCCGGCAACCGCATCGGCGGCCCGGCCCTGATCGAAGAGCACGCCGCCACCACGGTCCTGCTTCCCGGCGACCGCCTCGGGGTGGACGCCTTCGGCAATCTGATCATCGAAATCGGAAGGAAGCGGAAATGAGCACCCGCAAGCCGCAGAGCAAGCGCGCCGCTGCCGGCGCGCGCCCACAGGCCAAGAGCACGCGCAAGGCGCCGGCCCGCGTGGCCGACGCCGTGCTCACCGAAATCGTGCGCAACGGCGTGCTGGCGGTGACCGAGGAGATGAAGACCAACCTCATGCGCACCGCCTACAACATGATCATCTACGAGGCGCTCGACTTCACCGTCGGCCTGTTTACCGCCGAAGGCGAGACCGTCTCCATCGGCCTTGGCCTGCCGATGTTCATCCGCGGCATGTCCGAGACGATCAAGGCGAAGCTGAAACATTTCGGCCCGAACGGCATTGAGCCGGGCGACATCCTGGTCACCAACGACGCCTACCTGACCGGCAGCCACCTCCACCATTTCACCTTCAGCCTGCCGATTTTCCACCAGGGGGTACTGTCGGGTTTCGCCTGCTGCATGGCGCACTGGCCCGACGTCGGCGGCACGCTGGACGGCGTCACCACCGACATCTATTCGGAAGGCCTGCAGATCCCGATCCTGAAGTATCAGCGGGCCGGCATCGTGAACGAAGATCTGGTGGATATCCTGCGCATGAACGTGCGCCTGCCGGAGCGCGCGATGGGCGACCTGCGCGCCCAGATCACCGCGGTGAAGACCGGCGAGCGCCGTTTTCTGGAACTGCTGGATCGCTACGGGCGCGGCGAAGTGCTGGCCGCCATAAAGAACATCATGGACCACTCCGAGGCCGCGGCCCGTGCGCGGACCAGGACGATTCCGGACGGCACATACGAGGCCGAGTCGTTCATGGACGACGATGGCGTCGAGATCGGCAAACGCATTCCGATCAAGGTGCGTGTGGTCAAGAAGGGCGACGAGATGACCATCGATCTCTCGGAGGTCAGCCGCCAGGTGCGCGGCTTCTACAACTCCGGGGCCACCACAGGCTATGCCTGCGCACAGGTCGCCTACAAGTGCCTGACCTCACCCACCGACTACCCGGTCAACGACGGCAGCTTCCGCTCGCTCAAGGTCATCCTGTCGCCGGGATCGATCGTGAGCGCGGTGAAGCCCGCGGCGATGCGCTGGTGGATGACGTTTCCGATGACCATCGTCGATACCGTGTTCAAGGCCATGCAGCAGGCGATCCCGGAGCGCACCATCGCCGGTCATCATGCGGACCTGCTGGTGACCTTGCTCAACGGCATTTCGCCCCTGGACGGCCGGTTCTACATCGCCAACATCGGCCCGCTCGGCGGCGGCTGGGGTGCGAAACGGAACGAGGACGGCATGAGCGCAACGGTGTGCCTGAACGACGGCGATACCCATAACAGCCCGTGCGAACAGGTGGAGGCGAAATTCCCGGTCCTGTTCGAACGTCATGCGCTGAGGGAGGACTCAGGCGGCCCGGGCCGCCATCGGGGCGGCCTCGGCACCGAGCAGGTGGTGCAGGCGCGCGCACCCATGATGATGAACGCGCAGGTCGACCGCGTGCACTGTCCGCCATGGGGTCTTGCCGGCGGCAAGGAGGGGATGGGCAATCAGGTTGCGCTGCGCATCGGCGGTGAGGAAATCACGGACCTGCCGAACGCCAAGGTGCTCACGCGCAGACTGCAGCCCGGCGATGCATTCACGCTGCGCGCCGGTGGCGGCGGCGGATTCGGCTCGCCGCTGGAGCGCCCGGTCGAACGAGTCGCAGAAGACGTGCGCCAGGGCTATGTGTCGCCGCAGGCCGCGCGGGAGTCTTACGGCGTGGTGCTCGATCCGCAGACGCTGCGCGTGGACGCCGGGGAAACGCTGAAGCGGCGCGCAGTGCTGAAGGGGCAATGAAACAGCGGCGCGTTCCGGAATCGGGAATTCAGATCGAGAGTCCCAGCAGCTTCGCCGCGGTGCGCCCGAGTATATCCTCCTTGTCGGCGGCCGAAAGGCCGCGCACGCGGCGCACGAATCCGATCGGATCGGGTTCTCCCACCGGGTAGTCCGATCCCAGCACGATACGCGAGGCGCCCACCTTCTTCACCAGGAACTCCAGCATGTCGGCGTTGTAGACGCAGCTGTCGTACCAGAAGTGCCGGCGCATGTACTCGCTGGGGGACTTGGTCATGTTCACGCGGGTGAATCCCTTGCCGAAATAATTCCGGTCCACGCGCCCGGCGTAGAAAGGCAGATAGCCGCCGCCGTGGGCGACGCAGATCTTGAGCTTCGGAAAGGCGTCGAGCACCCCTTCGTAGAACAGCGAGCACATCGCGAGCGCCTCCTCGAGCGGCTGGCCGACGCTGTTCCAAAGCTGGAATTTCCCGTAGCGCGGCTGGACCACGCCGGCCGGATGAAGATAGATCGCGGCACCCAGCTTTTCCGCCTCGGCCCAGAACGCTCGCAGCTTCGGGTCGCCCAGCTCCATCGACTCCGCATGCGAGGAAACTTCGATCCCCCGCAGCTTCAGTTCGCCCAGGCAACGGCGCATTTCGCCGATCGCCAGGTCCGGATGCTGCAGCGGGACCCCGCCCAAGCCGACGAACCGGTCGGGCGCAACCGCGACCATCTCGGCGATGCGGTTGTTGGCGCGCTGTTCCATCCCCAGGCTGGTCTCGGGATCGGCCCAATAGGTGTACTGGTGCACCAGACTCGGGGTGAGCACCTGCACGTCGACTCCCATCTTGTCCATGTCCTGCAGCCGAACCTTCGGATCGCCCATCTTGAGGTCGACTGTCTGGCGCCACTTCTTCCAGTCCTCCTTGAGCGATTCGCTGACGCCGGCGGAATCCGGAACACCGGTGTCGACCACGTGACCCTTGGAAAACGCCACCACCTCCGGCGCCACGACATGGGCGTGAAAATCGATGACGAAAGGACGGCGGCGCGCCCTGCTTCTGCGCGGCGATGCGCGTTTCTTCTTCGCCCGGGAACGTTTCGCTGCTGCTGCCATTTCCACCACCTCCGTATCGCTCGCCGGCCGGTGCTCCAGCCTGCCGTCCGTCATGCTATCGCAGTGATCAGCGGCACATGACCGCCTCGATCGCAGGATCAGTCGAGCCTCGCCCCAGAGGCCTTCACCAGACGCTCGGCGCCCGCGCGGTCTTCGGCCATGAAACGCGCGAATTGCTCGGGGTTGTTGCCGACCGGCTCCACGTTCAGCGCGGCGAAGCGCTCGCGCACCGCGCTCGCGCGCAGCGCTTCGGAAAAATCCGCGTAGAGTTTCTGGATGATGTCCTGCGGCGTGTGTGCGGGTGCCGCGAGACCCCACCAGCTGCGGTAGCCGTGGTCGGGCACGCCGGCTTCGGCCATGGTCGGCACGTCCGGAATCAGCGGAACGCGCCTGCTGGTTTGCACGAACAGCGCCTTCATCTTGCCCGACTTGATGTTGGCAATGAATCCAGGGTTGCCGAGCGAGCTGAACATCATGTGAATATCGCCGGCCATGAATGCCCGCACGACCTCGCCGATGCCCTTGTAGGGAATGTGCGTGAAGCTCGCGCCGGTCTGCTGGCTGACCCATTCGGGGACAAGGTGCGTCGGGCTGCCGGTGCCCACAGATCCGAAGTTGATCTTTCCCGGGTTGGCCTTCGCGTAGGCGACGAGCTCCCGGACGTTGCCGGCCGGCACGGAAGGATTGAGCAGCAGCGCCTCGTAATTGAACACGAGGGTGGTTATGGGCTCGATGTCCTTGACGGGGTCGAACGGCAGCTTCGAATACAGGAACTGGTTGAGAGAAAAGCTCGACGTGATCAGGCAGACCGTGTAGCCATCGGGCGGGGCCTTCGCGCAGGCATCGGTCGACAGTATGGTATTGGCGCCAGGACGGTTTTCGTAGACGAACTGCATCCGCGTGCGTTCGGTCACCGCGGTGCCGGTCGTCCTCGCGACCATGTCCACCGCGCCGCCGGCGGGCAGTGGAATCAGGAAACGGACAGGCTTCGATGGATAGGTCTGCGCCGGACTCGCGGCTGCGGCCACGGCCAGCAGCATGGCAAGCGCCATGCGGGTCACCCGGTGAAATGTCTTCATGTGTCTCTCCGCAATAGGGCGCTATGCCGGCGTCACGTCCACTTCACGACATAGTGCGCCGCGTAGGCCTTCATGACCTCGTGAATCCGCAATTCTATCGCGCCAAGTGACTCCGGCGCCGGCGCTGATAGGGTTATTGTCACGCGCGTTCCGGCAGCCGCATCGGGGCCGACTTCAACCCCGATGCCCGGTCCCAGGGCCCCGGCCAGCGCGCAGATGAAGACCCGGCGCGCCGCGTCGAAGCGCAACTGCGCCTTGTGCGGTTTGCCGACGTCGGTGAGCGGCATGGTGTCCAGCACGTAGACCTCCTTCGGCGCTGCCGCCTGCTCCGTGATGTGTTCGCGCGCGAAAGCGACCAGCTGCTCAGCCGTGGCAGTCGCGCCGTCGACCAGCTGCACGTAGGCCACCGGCAGTTCGCCCGCATGGGCATCGGGCTTGCCTACCGCCGCCACCAGCACCACTTCGCGATGCGCGCGAAGGCTGTCTTCTATGATCGATGCATCGATGTTATGGCCGCCGCGGATGATCACGTCCTTGGCACGGCCGGTGAGCCAGAGGTAGCCGTCGGCGTCGATGCGGCCCAGGTCGCCTGAATTGAACCAGCCATCGCGCGTGAATATGCCTTCGTCGTACGCCGGGTCCACGTAGCCCGGGGTCACGCTCGGTCCGTTCACCAGCACCACGCCGATTTCATCGACCGCGCAGTCGCGTTCGACGTTGCCGTCGGCGCAGAGTGTCACCGTCTTGAATTGCGCATAAGGCAATCGCAGTCCGGCGGACCCGTATTTCGGGTCGCCATCGCGCGGCGCCTGCGCCACGTTCTGGGTATATTCCGTGGCGCCGTAGGTGAGCAGCACGCGCACCCCGGTCGAGCGCTCGATGTCGCGCGCCACTTCCACCGGCAGCGCAGTCGATCCGGTGCACATGTAAGGCCGCAGCGACCCCAGGTCCTCGCCGTTGGGCGGGTTCCTTGCCAGCACCGACAGCGTCGTGGGCACGCCCGAAAGCAGCGAAATGCGAAACTTCTGGATGAATTTCCAGTAGCTCGACATGAAGCGCTTGTCGCGCGCGCCGAGCGGCGTCGGGATTACTATGGTCATGGCACCGGCGATGGCCATGACGCCGCGGCCGAAGAAGCCGGCGATGTGAAACATCGGATAGTCCGCGAAAATCACGTCCTCCGGCGTGTGCGCCATCACCACGCTGTTGGCCCAGCACTTGTAGCAGAAGCCGCGATGGGTCAGCTTCACCAGCTTGGGCGAACCCGTGGTTCCGCCGGAGTGCACATAGGCAGCGATGTCCTCCGGCGCTGCCTTGCGGGCGAACGCGAGGCGGTCGCCGGGCTGCTTGGCCGCGAGATCCTCGAAATCGGATTCGGGATCCTTTTTGCCTGCGGGGCCCCGCACCGAGAGCACGTGCACCGAATCGGGAATATCGCTTCGTATGGCCTCGATGTTCTCCCAGATCTCGAATCCCGGCGTCGGTCCCAGCGCGACGACCACCCTGGGCTTCGAACAACGAATGAGTTCGATCAGGTGCGCCGGTTTGAGCATCCAGTTGATGCAGCAGGCGATGCCGGTTGCGAGCGCGCCCAGCATGACCGCATAGTGCTGCGGTGTCGTCGGCAACAGGTAGAGCACCGCGTCGCCCGGTCCGACGCCCAGCGAATGAAACAGGTTGGCGGCCTGGTTGGATCGATGTTGCAGTTCGCGATAGCTGACCGACACGCACTGGCCATCCGGGTCCGCGCCCTCGACGTAATGCAGCGCGATCTTGTCCGGGTCGAACGCGCAGCCGCGGCGGATCCAGTCATTGAGGTCCCACGACCAGACGTGTTCCGCCAGCGGGACGCGCTCCAGCTCCTCGATGTCGCGCAGATTGCGTATCGGCGCAAGGGATTCCGGGATCGGCAAAGTCATTCAGGATTCCGGGTACCAGTTCGGCTTGCGCTTTTCGCGATAGGCCGCGCGTCCCTCGGTGGCTTCACCGGATTCGCGCGCGCGATCGAACCCGGCCTGCAAGTCGGCGAGCAGCTCCCGCGTGATCGGCAGCCCGTCGACGCGCTCGATCGCGGCTTTCAGTTCGGCCAGAGCGCCTGGCGCACCGAGCAGCAGATCGTCGACCAGCCTCGCGACGGTCGCGTTCATCCTGTCGGGTTCGGATGCGACATGCACCAGTCCGATGCGCAAAGCTTCGTCGACAGGGAAGCGCTCGCCGGTCTGGCCCAGACGGCGCAAGTTGCGCGCACCGACGGCGCGCAGGAACAACGGCACGAGCGGAGCCGGCGCGAAGCCGATGCGCACTTCCGGTATCGAAAAGAACGCGTCGCGCTCGGCGATCACGATGTCGCAGCAGGCGGCTAACGCCGCGCCCCCCCCGATGCAGCCCCCGTGCACTGCGGCGACGGTCGGCTTGGGCAGGCGGTCCAGCGCGAGGCAGACGTCGACCAGGCCGGCGCCGGCGGGCGCATCGCCGCTTGCAGGCTTGGGGCCGCCCCCCTCGACCAGGTCTGCACCAACGCAAAAGTGCCTTCCTTCCCCGCGCAACAGGACGACGCGTACCTTGGAGTCCGCCCCGAGCCGCGCGAACTCGGCCGCCAGCGCATCGAGCATGTCCGAGTTGTAGGCATTGCCCTTTTCGGGACGATTGAGCGTGACCGTCGCGATCCCGCGAGGGGCTATGTCGACGCGCAGGACGCTCACGGGTTCGGGATCTCAGCGGCCGGGCCGGAGCCGCAGCAAGCCGTTATCCAGCGCCACCTCGCCGCGCTCGACCGTGCGGCAGCGAAACGATACCTCGTCCCCCCGCACCCAGATTTCGGTGCGCAGCGTTTCGCCGGGGAATACCGGGCGCGCAAAACGGGCTTCCATGCTGCCAAAACGCTCCGTATGGTAGTCGGCCACGGTCCGCATCAGCGCGTGAGCGGCGATGCCGTAACTCGCCGCACCGTGCAGCAAGGGTCGCGGAAACCCGGCGGCCTTGGCCCGGTCGGGATCGACATGGATGGGATTGGTATCGCCATTGAGCCGGAACAGGAGCGCGAGGTTGGGCGGTGTCGGCAGGTCGCAGGTGAGGTCCGGCGCTCCCCCGGGCACGGCGTGCGGCTCGGCCGGCGTGGTCACCTTGCCGCCGAAGCCGCCGTGGTTGCGCGCCAGGATGCTGTTGCGGATGGTCGCCAGCTTGGTTCCGCTCGCGTCGTACAGGTCGCGTTCGAACTGGACGATGGCGGCGTTGCCGGCTCCCTTGTCGACGATTCCCTTCACCCGGGGGCGGCTGACCAGTTCGCCCTCCGCCGGCAGCGGCGCGTGCAGTTCGACGCCAAGGTCGGAAGCGACGACCATGCGCGCGTCGATGCCGTATTCGGGATCGGTCAGGCGGCCCATCCAGCCCAGGGAACTCGCCATTGCGGGAAAGGCCTCGAGGTCCCTTTCGTACACGTACTTCAATTGCCCGGCATCCATCGGGTCCATGCCGATGCCGATGCTGAGTGCATAGAAGATGCTGTCATTCTTCGTGTAGCGCACCGCGATGTCGCCGGGGTTGTGCGCCATGATTTTTTCGTAGTTCAGTGTCAAGACTCGCTCCCCGGGTAATTCATGCGCTCAGCTCGCCGTCGCGTCGATGTCCGGATTGGACAATGCCGGTTGCACTGATCCGGCAGATCAATTCTATACCGTACAAACTTGACAGGTATCCGGCGCCGGGCGTACGGTTCTGCTTCCATCGTGGAGCAGACCATCTCCGTCGCAGGAAGCGGAGGGTGCCACAAGAAGAATCGGGGCACGCTGAAGGCGCCCGGGCAACGTGAGGAGACCTGTGTTGCGGACCAGCCCTGAGGGCGTTGCCTCGTCGCTCGGCGGCAATCCGCCAGCCGAATCCGTTTCCGCGGTTTCGGTGCGGCGGCTTTGCGTTTCGTTCGCTTCGGCGGCGGGCAGCCATCTCGTTCTGTCCGACATCAGTTTTGATGTCCGCGACGGGCAGTTTCTTTGCGTCGTCGGTCCCTCGGGCTGCGGCAAGACCACGCTGTTGCGCTTGCTGGCAGGCCTGCTGGCGCCATCGGCCGGGGAAATCCTGTTTCGAGGCCAGCCGGTCAGGGGACCCTCCCGCGACCGTGCGATCGTGTTCCAGGACTACACCAAGGCGCTGTTACCCTGGCGGACCGTCGCCGGCAACATCGCGCTCAGCCTGGAGGCCTGCGGCATCGCCGAGCCCGACAGGGGCGAGAGGGTCGGCGCGCTGATCGAGAAAATGGGGCTGCAGAGGTCCGCTCACCAGTTTCCGGGGCAGTTGTCAGGCGGCATGCAGCAGCGTGTGCAGATCGCGCGCTGCCTGGCGCAGCAGCCGACACTCCTGCTCATGGACGAGCCCTTCGGCGCGCTCGACGCGATGACGCGGCAAACACTGCAGGATGAAGTGGCGAGGCTCGCAACCGAACAGCGCACGACCGTGGTCTTCATCACCCACGACCTCGAGGAAGCGATCTACCTGGGCGATCGCGTCATCGCGCTTGGCGCCGGGCGAATCGCCGAGACGATCGACGTGGAGATAGCCCGCCCGCGCAATCAACTCGAAACGCGCGAGGATCCCCGGTTCCTGGCGCATCGCCACCGCCTGTTCGGCCTGTTGCAGGAGCATTGACCCATGCAACGTGGACCGAGCGGGTTACGCGGTTGGGTGATTCCCGTGCTTGTGCTGATGCTTTGGGAGCTTTGGAGCCACGCGGGGACGTTTCCGATTGACACCCTGTCGAGGCCCTCCGATATCGCCGTAGCGGGTGCGCGCGGATTCATAGACGGGTCGATACCGCTTGCCACCTGGCAGACCGTCCAGGCCGCGCTGTACGGACTGGCTGTCGCGGCGGTCCTGGGAATCCTGTTCGGGGTGATACTCGGGCTCTCGCCGCGCCTGGAAGGGGTGGTCGGTCCCTCGATCGATGCGCTGCGGCCCGTGCCCTCGGTGGCGCTGATCCCGCTTGCGCTGCTGATGTTCGGCTTCGGCCTTCAGATGGAGGCCTCTGTCGTGGCATTCGCGTGCCTGTGGCCGATTCTGCTGGTGACGATTGCGGCGGTGCACGGGGTGGAGCCGCGCCTGCTCGACGTGGCGCGGGTGCTCCAGATGTCGTTCGCCGCGCGCATGTTCAAGGTCATTCTCCCGGCGGCGCTGGGGCGCATCAACGTCGGCCTGCGCATCGCGGTCAGCATTTCCCTCATCGTCGCCGTTACCGTTGAGATCGTTCTCAATCCCCGGGGGCTGGGTTACAGCATGATCGGCGCCCAGCAGTCGCTGCGCCCGGATCTGGTGTATGCGCAGCTGCTGTGGCTCGGTCTGCTCGGCTGGGGACTGAATGCCGCGCTGAACAAGGCGGTGAGCATGTGGCCCGGCGGCGTGCAATCGTACGAAGATGTGCAGCCGTGATGCGCATCCTCCGATCGCAATGGCTGTGGGCGCTGCTCTTTGCTGCCGGATTGCTGCTGGTCTGGCAGGTGCTTGCGGACCAGAAATGGATCTCGCCGGTGTTCTTCCCTTCGCCTTCGCGCACCGGGGCGGAGTTGGTCCGGCAAGTCGCCGAAGGGCAGATCTGGGCGCCGCTGGGGGCGACCTTGCAGCGGATGTTCTTCGGCTGGGCGCTCGCGTCGCTGCTCGGTGTGGTCGTGGGCGCGGCGATCGGTTCGTCGCGCACCGCCCGGGACTACCTCGGGCCGCTGCTCGAGTTCGTCAGGCCGCTGCCCGCCTCGGCGGTCATTCCGGCAGCCATCCTGTTTCTCGGCCTGAGCAATGAAATGGCGATCGCGGTGATCGCATTCGGCGCGGTCTGGCCCGTGCTGCTGTCCAGCGCGCACGGATTCGTCGCGATCGAGTCGAAATTGCGCGAAGTCGCCGCGGCGCTGTGCCTCTCGAGGATGCAGCTGATCGTGAAAATCGCGATCCCGGGCGCGCTGCCCGATATTCTGGCCGGCGCCCGCGTGAGCCTGGGGATCGCGCTCATTCTTGCGGTGGTCACCGAGATGCAGGCCTCCCAGCCTGGACTGGGACAGAACATTCTGCTGGCGCAGCGCTCGTTGCGCAGCCCCGAGTTGTACGCGGGCATCGTCAGCCTGGGCATCATGGGTTTTGTTGTGAATCGAGCACTGCTCGCAGTCGAGCGGCGGCTGTTGCGCTGGCGTGTTGCGCCGGCTTGACGCCCGGGCGGCCAAGGCAGTCGCAGGCATCAACCACCACTGAGGAGATCCGCATGCAAACCGCCAAAGTCATCGTCACTGTCGCCCCGACCGGCGGCATGGCCAGCAAGAAGCAGAATCCCAACCTGCCCACGCAGCCGGAGGAAATCGCCGAATCGGTGCATCGTTCGTACAACGAAGGGGCGAGCATCGTTGCCGTACATGCTCGCCGGCCCGACGACCAGGCGACCTGCAGTCCGGAAGTTTACGGGCGGATCAACAACCTGATCAGGGAGCGCTGCGACATCGTCATCAACAACAGCACCGGCGGCGGTGTCAGCGGAGACATGATCAAGACCCTGCGCCCCGGGCTCGAAGAGATCCAGTTCGAGGAGCGCATCAAGGGGTGCGAAGCCCCGCACTGCGAGATGGTGACCTTCGATTGCCACACCATCATGGCGCAGTTCCACGGCCGCAATCTGCTGATGGTCACCGAGTCCGAACGCTGCGACCAGATGGCGAAGCTGTTCCAGGAAAAGGGCGTCAAGCCCGAATGGGAGGTGTTCAGCCTGGCGCACATTCTCCAGGACACGACCCGGCTCATCCAGGCCGGCTTCGACAAGCCCCCTTATTACGTCAACATGGTGCTGGGCGCGATGGGCTTTCAGGGCGGTTACCCGTATACGCCCAAGATCCTGCAGATGATGGTCGATCACCTGCCCCGTGATTCGATCTTCAACGTCAGCGCCATCGGCACGGCGCAGTTGCCGGCGACGACCCACGCCATCCTGCTGGGCGGACACCTGCGCGTCGGCCTGGAAGACAACAACTATTACAGCCACGGAAGGCTGGCCAAGAACGAGGAACTGGTCGCGCGCGCAGTGCGCATCGTGCGCGAGCTCGGCGCCGAACCGGCTACTGCGGCCGAAGCCCGCGAGATGCTCGGACTCGCGCCAGTCAAGGCGCGCGCAGCGGCCTGAGACGGCGCAGGAGCGCACGCCGGTGCGTGCCTTCCTGCCGTCTCCGGACGACCGATACCTGATACGCAAGAAGCGAGGCTGAACCTTGGGATTCTTCATAGGCACGGATGTAGGCGGAACGTTCACCGATCTGTGGGTGGCCGGGAGCGGCGGTGACACGCGCGTCTTCAAGTCACCGACGACGCCTGATGTGCTGGGCGGCGTCGTCGATTCGATCGAGATGGCTGCGGAATCCTACGGACTGACCTTCAAGCGGTTCTGCGAGCAGATCGAGCGCTTCGGCCATGGAACCACCGTCGGACTCAATGCGCTGCTGACCGGCAGCGCCGCGAAGACCGCGATCCTGACCACGCGCGGCTTCGGCGACACGCTCGAAATCGGCCGCCTGCGCCGGCAGACATCGGGCATGAACGAGACCGAATATACCGATGCCTACCTGCGCAACCAGTTCGCACCGCTGGTGCCCCGCAGTCTGGTCGTCGAGATCGACGAGCGCATCGACGTGAGCGGGGCGGTGATCACGCCGCTGGACGAGCAGCAGGCGCGGGGCGAGCTGCGCAAGCTCGGGCCGCAGGGGGTCGAGGCCGTTGCCGTGTGCACCCTCTGGTCCACGTACAACCCCGTGCACGAGAAGCGGCTGCGCGAACTCGCGAGGGAGGAGCTGCCCGGCGCGTTCATCAGCGTTTCGCACGAGATTTCCCCTGCGGTGGGCGAGTACGCGCGGATGTCCACGACTGCCGCCAACGCGGCGCTGGGGCCGCTTGCCGGGCGCTATCTGTCGCGGCTGGAGTCGACGCTGCGCGAAGCCGGGATGCGCGTTCCGGTGCTGATGATGACCTGCGCGGGCGGCGTCCTGCCCACCGACGTGCTCTCCGACCGCCCGGCATTCGCGCTGTTTTCGGGGCCGGCCGGAGGCGTTATGGGGTCGCTTGCGATCGGTGCGCAGATCGGCCTGGAGAACATGCTCACCATCGATATCGGCGGAACCAGCTTTGACGTCGGCGTGATCGCGGGCGGCAAGCCGATCATGCGCTCGGAGATCGCCATCGCGGGCGCAGACATCCGGGTGCATTCGATCGACGTCGATTCCATCGGCGCGGGCGGAGGCAGCATCGCCTCGGTGCAGTTCGGTGAACTTCGCGTCGGGCCCAAAAGCGCGGGGGCGAATCCGGGACCGGCCTGCTACGGCCGGGGCGGCGTGCTGCCCACGGCCACCGACGCGGATCTGGTGCTCGGGGTTCTGGACCCCGACAATTTCCTCGGCGGGCGCATGAAGCTGGACATCGAAGCGGCCCGGCGCGCGATTGCCGATCATGTCGCCCGGCCGCTGGGCATGAGCCTCGCCGAGGCCGCATGGGGAATCCGCGAAGTGCTGGACAGCAGAATGGCCGACCTGCTGCGCCGCATGACCATCGAGAGGGGCTACGATCCGCGCGATTTCGTGCTGTTCGCCAGTGGCGGCGCCGGTCCGTCGCATGCCTGGGTGCTGAGCGCGGAACTCGGTCTGGACCGCTTCGTCGTGCCCGCTGCCGCAACCGCCGTTTCGGCATTCGGCACCGGCAACTCGGATCTGGGCTTTACCACCGAATCGCCCGCCTACGCGCGCGTGCGGCCGGGGGCGACACCCATGGCTGGACAACTGGCCAAGATAAGCGCCGAAATCGCCTCGACCGTCGCCGAGGTGCGCAGGAACCTCGAACGGGCCGCGGCCGCCGGCAATACCCGCATCGAGCGACTGGCCTCGGTGCGCTTTCGCGGGCAGACGCACCATCTGGACATCCCGCTGGAAGCCGATGCGTTCGACCTCGCAGCGTACGGCAGCGTGGTCGCGCGGTTCGAGAAGAATTACGAGACCCTGTTCGGGCGCGGTGCGGCATTCTCGAGGGCCGGATACGAGATTCTCTCGGTGCGCGCGGTGGGAACGGGCGCGCTGCCGCCGCCGGCGCAGGCCACGAAGGGCGAACCGCTCGCTTTTTCCAAGACGCGCAAAGTCGTCTTCCGCGATCCGAAGGCGCCCCTGGACACGGCGATCTACCTGACCACATTCCCGGCCGAGGGTGCGGGCGTCGACGGACCGGCGATCATCGAATTTCCCGGACAGAGCGTCGTAGTGCCGCCCGGCGCACGCGCCACCGCCGACGGATTCGGCAATCTCCACGTCAGGAGTGCGGCATGACGAACACGCTCAACGTCAGCGCGGTGACCTTCGAGGTGATTCGCAACCGCCTGGTCGCCATCGCCGAGGAGATGCGCATCGCCCTGCAAAGCGTGTCGGGCTCGCCGACCGTCACCGAGGCATCGGATTTCTTCACCGGCCTTTTCCTGCCCGACGGGTCGGTCGTGTCGATGGGATTCCAGGTGTCTTTCCAGGCGCCCGTGTCAGGCACGGTGATCCGCCACATCAGCGGCAAGCCTCACCTGAAGGTGCGCGACGGGGACATGTTCATCGGCAACGACCCCTACATCGGCGCATTGCACCAGAACGATGTGCAGATGATCGGCCCCATCCATGCGGGCGACCGGATCATCGCCTGGGCGGGGGTCCAGGCGCACCAGACCGACGTCGGCGGCATGGATTTCGCCAGCTGGTGCCCGCGGGCGAAAAACGTCTATCAGGAAGGCATCCGCATTCCCTGCGTCAAGCTCGTTGACCGCGGTGAGCTGCGCGAGGACGTGCTGGAGATGATCACCACCGCGTCGCGGCTGCCGGACGCGCTGGGGCTGGACATCCGCGCTTTCATCGCCACCATCAACGTCGCGCGCAACCGGGTGGGCGACCTTGTCGCCCGGTACGGCGCCGAGGTGATCGTGCAGGCCATGCAGCGCATGATCGAGTCCTCCGAAGCGCGCACCCGCGCCCGGCTCGCCGAACTCCCTGACGGCGAGTTCCGTGCCTGCGACTTTCTCGAACACGACGGGCACAGCAACGTGCTCTACAAGGTGGACGTCAAGCTCACAAAGCGCGGCGAGCGGATGACGCTCGATTACAGCGGATCGAGCAAGCAGTCCCCGGGCTTCGTCAACGCAACGCGTGCCGGGCTCATGGGCGGCGCCTGCGGCAGCGTGCTGACCACGCTCGGCTGGGACATACAGTGGAACGAGGGCATCCTGAAAACGGCGGAGGTCATCGCGCCCGACGGTCTGATCTGCACGGCGCAGTTTCCCGCGCCTGTGGGCTCGGCAACGGTGGAAACCATCTGGGTGGTGTCCAACGCAACCATGCTGGTTCTGAACAAGCTGCTCTCGGCCTCGCCCAGGTACCGCCATCGGACCCAGACCATCAGCGACGGCTGCATGGCGACATTCAACCTCGGGGGTATCAACCAGTTCGGTGAGCCCTTCGGCTTGCACCTGATGGACCCGCTGGCCGCGGGCTCCGGAGCATGGGCAACCAAGGATGGGGTCAACGCGGGCGGGCCGATCACCTCGCCCGTCTCAGCGATCGCCGACGTCGAGCGCAACGAGCAGGTCTCGCCGCTGTTCTATCTGCACCGCAGGCTTGCGCCCGACACGGCAGGCGCGGGCAAGTTCCGCGGCGGTGTGAGCGCCGAAGTCGCCCTGACCCTCGGCGGTATCGCGCGCGCCGAAGCGCTGGTGATGACCCACGGTGCCGAAGTGCCGAATACCATGGGGCTTGGGGGCGGCTGGCCCGGCGCCACGGTCCGGCAGTCTCTGGGCCGCGGCGCCATCGAGAACGGCCGCCCGCAGCAGGACGGCCGGTGGGAGAAATTCGGACCCAAGCCGGGCCTGATGGAAATGACCAATCGCGACGTCTTCGCGGTGACCTGGCAGGGCGGCGGCGGCTGGGGCGATCCGCTGGAACGCGAGCCGCAAGCCGTGGCCCGGGACCTGGCCGCCGGCTGGGTGTCGGCGCAGGCTGCGAAGGAAATCTACGGCGTTGTCACAAAGGACGGAACGCTCGATGACGAAGCGACCGCCGCGAGGCGCCGCTCGCTGCGAGAGCAGCGCATCGGCAGACCGGTCAGCGACGAGGCGAAATTCACTCGCGGCAAACCCGTCGGGTCGATAAGCGAATCCCTGCTGATCGTGCGCGACGGGAACGGCACGCATGTCGCGACCCAAGCCGGATATGTGCTGTCGACGGGCAGCACCCGCTGGCGTGCAGGTGCGGTCGCCGCCACCTTCGGCACGCTGCCGCCCGAGTACCGCATCGCATTGCACGAGGACCTGTCGGTGACGGCGTATTACTGTCCGGCTTCCGGAACGCTGCTTTCGGTCGATGTTCATGAACGCGGCGCCATGCCGCCGGATGACGTAGTGCTTGACCTTCGCTCCCTGTGATACGGGCGCGGGCAAGTTTTTTTTGGCAATTCACAGAGGAGGGTTTTGACATGGATCGGCGCAAAATTTTGGCTTTGCTCGGCACGTTCGCTTTGGCATGGTTCGCCGCATTTCCGGCTGCAGGTCAGCAGACCAAGGTTGCTATCGGCTATACGCCGGCGGCCGATTTCGTGCCGGCGTTTATCGCCAAAGACAAGGGATTTTTCGACCAGCGCAATCTCGATGTCACGCTGACGCGCGTAAATATCGCCTCGAACGTGCCTTCGATTCTGATTTCCGGCAGCCTGCAGATCGGCATGGGCACGGCGCCGATGCTGCTCCAGGCGGCCGAAGGCGGACTCAGCCTCGTCACGATTTCCGGCGTCTCCCGCTTCAAGAAAGAAAATGCGATGTCGGCGCTGGTTGCGCGCACAGGGTTGCAGATCTCGAATGCGGGCGACCTGCGTGGCAAGAAAATCGGCGTTCCGGGAATCAACAGCTTTTTCGATGTGGTCCTGCGCAAGTGGTTGCTCAACAACAAGGTGGCGCTGAACCAGGTGACCTTCGTCGAGGCGCCGTTCCCGCAGATGAAGGATCTGCTCAAGGGCGGGACCCTGGACGCGGTGGCGGTGATTGAACCCTTCCGCTCGAGGGTGCTCTCGGACAACACCGGGTATCGAGTGTCGGACTTCGTCTCGGAAGTGCAGGCGGACATGCTGGGCGCGTTCTGGATGACGACCAGCGCCTGGGCAGCGGCCAATCCGCAGCCGATCCGCGCGTTCCGCGAAGCCTACGCCGAGGCGATCGCCTACGCGCTGCAGAATCCGGCGGAAGCCAAGGCGCTGGAGGCGAAATATCTGGGGGTGGCCGGGCCGATCGTGCCGTCCTACTCGACCGAAATCAAGCCTGCGGACCTGGAATTCTTCGCTGCCATCGGCCGGGAAATCGGCTCGCTGCGCCAAGCGGTCGACGTCAGCAAACTGATCTGGAAATAGCGCCGCGCGCGCACCGGCGGCAACCATGCTGACGCTATATCACGGAAGAACCTCGGTCTGCGCCATCAAGGCGCGCATCATGCTTGCGGAAAAGAGCCTCGAGTGGCGCGGCGAGCTGCTCACGCTGCGCGGCGACCAGTTCGACCCGGAATACCTGAAGCTGAACCCCAACGCGGTGGTGCCCACGCTGGTACACGACGACAAGGTGATAATCGAGTCCGCTGTGATCCTGTATTACCTGAATGACGCGTTCCCAAATCCGCCGCTGATGCCGGCGTCGGCGTACGACCGCGCCAAGGTCTACATGGTGAACAAGCTGATCGACGAGTACGTGCACAACGCCTGCACCACGCTCACCTTCGCGACTGCCAACCGCGCGCCGATGCAGAACATGGGCAAGGAGGCGCTGGAGGCGCAACTGGCGAAGACGCCGAGCCCGTTTCGCGCGCAGATCAAGCGCCAGGTCGCCGAGATGGGACTGGACGCACCGCTGGTGGTGGACGCGCTGAAGCACCACGTGAAGCTTCTCAACGGCATCGAGGATGCGATGAAGATCGGTCCCTATCTCGCGGGCAGCGCATACTCGCTCGCCGACATTGCGGCCACGCCCTACATCTGGCGCCTGGAGCAGCTCAGGCTCGAGCGCATCTGGGACGCTCGCCCGGGCGTCGCGGCATGGTACGAACGCGTGCAGCAGCGGCCCTCGTTCGACCTGGCGATCGACAGGGTCGTCACGCAGGAGGACTTCGACCGCTACCGAAACTTCGAACCCGATCCCTGGCCCAGGGTGCGGCGGATCCTGGAGATGCTCTAGCATGAATCGCTTCGGCATAGGCCAGCCGGTGCGGCGGGTTGAGGACGCGCGATTCCTGAGGGGACTGGGGCGTTACGTGGACGACATCCACTTTCCGGGCGAGTGCCACGCGGTAAGCGTGTTATCCCAGTACCCGCATGCCCGAATACGGCGCATCGACACATCGCAAGCGCTTGCCGTCGAGGGCGTACTGTGCGTGCTGACCGGAGCGGACGCGGCCAAGGACGGGCTTGGCGGATTTCCGCCGCACTTCATGCCCGAAGACCGCGGGGGTCCCAAAGGCTACCGGACGCTCAGGCCCGTACTGGTCGCCGACCGGGTGAGGTGCGTCGGGGACCGTGTCGCTTTCGTGGTCGCAGAGACACTCGCTGCCGCGCGCGACGCCGCCGAGCTGATCGACATCGAGTACGAGCCGCTCGATGCGGTCACGAATCTCGAAGCGGCAGTCAAGCCGGGGGCGCCGTCGATCTGGGACGATTGCCCGGGCAACGTATCTTTCGTGCTCGAGATGGGCGACAAGGCCGCCACGGATGCCGCCTTCGAAACGGCCGCCCACGTGGTTGCGGCGCGCCTGGAGAATAACCGCCTCGCGCCCAGCGCGCTGGAGCCCAGATGCGCGATCGGACAGTATGACGCGGCGCAGGGCACCTACACGCTGCACACCAGTTCCCAGAATCCCCACGGCGTGCGCACCATGCTTTGCCGCGCGATTTTCGGGATGCCGGAGACGCGCCTGCGCGTCGTGGCCCCGGACGTCGGCGGCGGCTTCGGCCTGAAGACCAACCCGTATCCGGAGGATGCGCTCGTACTGTGGGCCTCGCGCCGCTGCGGGCGGCCGGTGAGATGGACTGCGACGCGGTCCGACAGTTTCCTCGGAGACAACCATGGCCGGGACCAGGTGATCCATGGGGAACTGGCTCTGGACGGGTCGGGCCGGATACTCGGGGTGCGTGCAAAGGGACTGCATGCGGTAGGTGCATATACCTTTTCCGCCTGCGTCGCGCCGATCGAGTTTTCGCTGTTTCTTATTCCAAACGTGTACCAGGTTCCGACGCTGCACCTGGTCACCAGTGCCGTATTCACGAACACCTCGCCCCTCGGGGCTTACAGGGGCGCAGGGCGGCCGGAAGCCGTCTATCTCATCGAGCGTCTTGTCGAGGCCGGGGCTCGCAAGCTCGGCATCGACGCCGCCGAGATCCGGCGCCGCAATTTCATTCCGCCGGAAAAGATGCCGTATCACACGCTCACGGGCATGGTCTACGACTCCGGCGAATTCGAACGCGTCATGACGCGGTGCCAGAAACTCGCCGATTGGGATGGTTTCCCGGCGCGTCGAAAGGCGTCCGCGGACACGGGCCGGCTGAGGGGGCGCGGCATGGCTTTCTACATAGAGCAGGGCGGACGCTTCAACGACCGGATGGAGCTTCGCTTCGACCCCAGCGGCGCGCTGACCATCCTGGCCGGCACGCACTCGCACGGCCAGGGACATGCCACGACGTACGCGCAAATGGTCTGCGACTGGCTCGGGGTGCCATTCGAGAGTATCCGGTTTGTGCAAGGCGACACGGGTGAGGTGGCCTATGGACGCGGCACCTTCGCTGCGCGCAGTTCGCTCCTGGGGGGGAACGCCTTGCGCGTCGCAGCCGAGGCCATCGTCTCGAAGGCCAGGCCGATGGCGGCCCATCTCCTTGAAGCCTCCGCGAAAGATCTCGTCTTCGAAGAGGGAAGCTTCAGCATCGCCGGCACCGACCGCCGGATTCCGCTCGCCGAGGTTGCGGCGGCGTTCTACCGGCCGGCCGGCGTGCCGAAGGAATTCGGCGTCGGTCTGGATGCGAGCGGATCGTGGAGCGCCGAGCCGCCCAATCACCCCAATGGGTGCCATGTCTGCGAGGTCGAGATCGATGCTTCGACCGGCGCGCTCGCCGTCGAGCGATATACGATCGTCGACGATGTCGGGCGCGTCATCAACCCCATGATCTGCGAGGGACAGGTCCACGGGGGCCTCGCGCAAGGCATCGGTCAGGCGGTTCTGGAGTCGGTGGTCTACGACCCGGAGTCCGGCCAGTTGCTTACCGGCAGCTTCCTGGACTATGCGATGCCGCGGGCTGATGACATGCCTGAAGTCTGCGTCGCGTTCGAGGAGATCCCCGCGACGACGAACCCGCTGGGCGTCAAGGGAATCGGTGAAGCCGGATCGGTGGGCTCACCGGCCGCCGTCATCAACGCGTTGATCGATGCGCTTGCGCCGCTCGGGGTGGAGAGCTTCGACATGCCGGCAACCCCGATGCGGGTATGGAACGCCATCCAGTCCGCCAGAACCTGATCATGCCCGAACCCAAAGGCCTGCCGGCCCTGGAATGCTTCGCCGCCATCGGCCGGGAAGCCGGCTCGTTGCGGCAGCCGGTCGTCATGGCCGGCTGATCTGGAAGCCGAGCGCACCAGGAAAAAGGCAGGAACCATGTCGCTTCGATACGCATTGCTCGGATTCCTGAGCACCACGCCTGCGTCCGGGTACATGCTCGGCCGCAAGTTCGCTTCGGGCGCAGGCGCGATGTGGGAGGCGTTTCCCAGCCAGATCTATCCCGAACTTCGCCGGCTGGAGAAACTCGGCTGGATCGAAGGCAAGACCTCGCCGCGGGACAAGCTGAGGCGGCGCGTCTATCAGGTGACGGCGTTGGGCAAACGCGAATTGCAGAACTGGGTCGCGGGCGACGAAAGCGCGCACCCTGCCGAGCGCGACGCCGAGCGCGTGCGGTTCCTGTTCATCGATCGATCCGACATCGCGGTGATCCGGCGGCACCTGCACCGGCATCTCGCGCACTATGAGCAGAGGCTTGAGCAATGGCGGGCGCACCGCGACGCGATCGTGGCCGGGACCCAGGAGCGCATGCGCGACCGGCTGGCCGATTGCCCGGAGGAGGAAAAGGCTTTCGTGACCACGATCAAGTGCTTTGCCTTCGAGGGGCTGGTGCGCCACGCGGAGATGGAAATCTCATGGGCCAAGGAGATCCTCGCCTGGCTCGACAAGGTCAAGGGAAAGAAGAACGTCAAGGTGCTTCCGTTCAAGGCACCTCGGCAGAAGGCACCGCGTACGGGGGGTGCGCAGAAAAGCCGGAGCAAGAAAGCGCGGTAGAGATATCGCCCTGCGTCAGTCTCGTACGACTCGCGTGTTGATGCATCCGGCGAAGAATCCAGGTTTTTTCAGGTCTCCCGATTTTGGGAAGTTGCGAAGTTGCAACTTCCCAAAATCGGGAGATTGATAAATGCCCGAACAAGGCGACCCGGCTGGTTCCGGCTCCGCCGCGTTGGGCGTCCGATCAGGCCGCCTTGGACGCGGTTCGTTCCTTCAGTTTGGGCATGCCCAGCATCTGCCGCGCCTCGTCGGGGCTTGCGACTTCCAGCCCCAGGTCGCGCACGCAGCGAACCAGCCGCTCGACCAGCTGGGCGTTCGATTTGGCCAGCACGCCGCGCGAGTAGTAGATGTTGTCCTCGAATCCGACGCGCGCATTGCCGCCCAGCAGCACCGATTGCAGCGCCGCCGGCAACTGCGCCGGTCCGACGCCGAGCGTGGAGAACAGGCTCTGCGGCGGCAGCAGATCGACGTAGCCCATCAGCCGCTTCGGGTGGAAGGCCACCGAGCCCTGGTTGACCTTGTGCATGTTGGTGACGAAGGAAAACGAATAAGGCGGCGTGAACAGCCCCTCGTTGATCAACATCAGCGCGTCGTCCATGTGGGAGTCGTTGAAGATCTCCATCTCCGGCTTGATGCCCCGGTCCATCATCATCTTGGCCGCGCGGCGCAGGAACTCGCGCGTCCATTCGATGATCACGGTCTTGCCGCGCACCACCACGACGCTGATGCCCATGTCGATGGAGGTCATCTCCGGTCCGGCATCGAGCACCTGCAGGCCGTCTTCGGCGCTGCCGGGGTTTGGGCCCAGCGCCGGGGCGATCGAGTCCTGGATGATGATGTCGCATTTGTCTCGGACTGCCGCGTTGATCTCGCGGAACACGTTGACGTCGTTGGTCTGGACGCCGTTCCTGTCGCGCGCGTGCATATGCGCGAGCGAAGCGCCGGCATTCCATGCGCCGTAGACCTGCTCGGCGATTTCCTCCGGCGTGTACGGTATGGCCGGGTTGGCCTCCTTACCCTGAAAATTGCTGGATGGTGCGACGGTAACGATGACTTTGCGGTCGGCCATGACTTAGTCTCCGGTTGCGGGGGAACGAAGGTCCATACCGTGCTGCGGGCGTGCGTGCCGCTGCGGCACTGGATACGCGATCGGCCTTGCCGCCCCGTCGCGACCGATGCGCGGCCGGCCTATTTTTCGGCGCTATCGCCGGCTTGCTGCGCGCGCTGCTGCGCCTGTTGCACTGCCTGCCCGATGTTCTGCTGCGCCTGCTCCATGGTCTTCTTGCCCTGTTCGATTTCCTGTTTCTTGACCGCAGCGCCGGTGGCCGCGGCGGTCATAGTGTCGACGCCGCAGCCGGCGAGCGCCGCGGCGGCGAATACGACGATGGTCCGTCTCATGGATGTTCTCCCAGTATGGTCGGGTGACGCGACGCCATAGGATAACACCGGCGCTGAGTTCAAGACCGCGCGGCCTGCACTCGACGCGTTCACGAAGGGCCGCCCAGCGAGCGGGTGACATCGTCGAAAAGCTCGTCGACCGCAAACGCCCGGGGTATCAGCTTCTGGCGATAGGTGTAATCGATCGCGACTTCGAGGTTGTGCCGGTTTGCCTCGAGGCCGAACGGCGTGGTGTCGATTTCGCCCGCCGGCGCGCCAGGGGCTGCCTGCTTGCTCTCGAGGAGCAGCCGATAGACCTCCCTGACGGCACGCGGATCCGAACGGCTGAGGGAATCCCTGACGACCACCATGTGGTTGATCTGCAGAGCCCGGTTCCGCTCGTACCAGTGCCTTGCCGCCGCCGCCGGGTCGGGTATCAGGGTCTGGATTCTCGGGTCGGTGGAAGGGGCGGCGAGAACGGCGGCATCCAGTGTTCCCTCCAGCAGCATCGTCATCGGGTCGCTCCCCGCCGGGGCGCGCTCGACCGTGGGCGGGTCACGGTATTCGGCGACGTGGGCTTCTTCGAACGCGATCCATTGCACGCGGTCCAGATCCACGCCGTAATCCTCTGCGAGGATGCCGCGGATCCACATTGCCGTCGTGACCGAATAGGAACGGACGCCGACCCGGCGCCCGGCCAGGCCGCCCGGCGAAAAACGGCCGCGCTCTGCGTTGTAGACCAGATACGGGTGCTGAAAGCGCGCAAGGACCACGGCAGGAAGGAGCGAGAGCGGCTTTCCATGCGCCTTCGCCATCAGGAAGGTGACGATTGCCAGTTCGGAGACGTCGAATTCGAGGTTGCGCACCAGGCGCTTGAACGCGGTGTTGGGCACCTTCACGTCGGCAAATGCCAGTGATATGTGAGGGGACTGGACCTGGCCGCGCTTGAGCGCGAGGGTGGTGGGGTAATCCCCGAGCAGCGTATGCAGGCGAAGCGGGTTGGGCGCGTTCATAGGCAGCGGTTGGCTGAATGGCGTCGAGACACGGCGACAAAGGGTATCACTGGATCGAGCTGGCGGGGCGGGCGACTGACACCGGCACTGCGCCCGGCTGAAACGGCCCACTTCGAGTAACATTGGCACTGTTCGCCAGAGGCTGTGTCCATAACACGCTGTGCCGCCCCGCGCCATCAAGGTCGAGGAATTTCTCAGGAATCTGCCTATTTTCCGTGATTTGTCCGCGGAAGAGGTGGGCCGGATCGCTGCGGCCACTTCGCAGGTGCGCGCGTCCGCGGCAAGCATCCTGTTTCGCAAGGGCGATCCCTGCGCCGGTTTTCACGTCATCGTCTATGGCCAGGTCAAGCTCGCGTTCGGTGCGAGCGACGGGTCGGAGAAGGTGGTCGAGATCCTGGGGCCCGGGCAGAGCTTCGGCGAGGCGGTGATGTTCCTGGACAAGCCTTACGTCGTGTTCGCCGAGACCCTCGCCGACTCGCTCCTGCTCCACGTAGGCAAGGCCGCGATCTTCCAGGAACTGGAGCACAGCCAGCATTTCGCCCGGCGCATGCTGGGCGGGCTCGCGCAGCGCCTGCATCGCATCGTCGGGGATCTGGAGGGCTACTCGCTCAAGAGCGGCACCCAGCGCGTCATCGGCTATCTGCTTCGGGATGTGGCGGCCGAAGGCCGCACTGCGGAGGTGACGTTGCCGGCAACCAAGAGCGTGATTGCGTCAAGGCTTTCCATCACGCGCGAGCATTTCTCGCGCATTCTGCACGAACTGTCCGATTCCGGGCTCATCAAGGTGAGAGGGCGCGATATCCGCTTTCTGGATATAGAGCGCCTGCGCAACTTCCGCGGCTAACACGCCGCAGCTTGGTTCAGGCGGGAGCGGGACCGGCGCCGAGCAGATAGGCGATCAACTCGCGCGCCGGACGGATCTGGCTGCCGAACGGCAGCGACTCGGAGCCGCGGAAGAACAGGCCGCGCTTGACATCGCCTTTGAGTGCCGCGGCGAGTTGGTTGTCGATGCAGAACTGGCCCATGTGCGGGTTCCCGTCGCGCAGCCCGCAATGCTCGAGGCAGTCGAAGGCCAGGGTGCACACCTTGTGCTCCTTCGCGCGGCGTATCAGCGCCGGCAGGTGCGCAAGATAGCCTTCCAGCCACGGAGTACGCACCGCCCTCGCGGGCAATCCGGCGACGCTCATGAAGGTGACGATGTCTTCGGGTTTCGCTTCCGCGAGGATCTTCTTGAAGTTGGGATGCGCATCGCTTTCCTCTGTGACAGCGAACGGCGTGCCGACCTGCACCGCGGCGGCGCCCAGCGCGAACAGCTCGCGCACCTTTTCGCTGCTGTTGATCCCGCCGGCCGGAATGAGGGGAATGCGCTCGCGCCCGATGCCCAGATCGGCGAACAGCGCGAAAGTTTCTTCGATCACCCGGGGGAAATCGAAGCGGGGGTCGGCCAGATCCTCGATCTTCGCAGCACCCAGATGACCGCCCGCATAGCGCGGATGCTCGATCACGATCGCATCGGGCAGCCGCCCTCTGCGCTGCCACCTCTTGACGACCACTGCGATGCCGCGGGAATCGGAAAGGATCGGGATCAGCGCCACGTCCGGGAAATCGGAGACCATTTCCGGCAGGTCGAGCGGCAGCCCCGCGCCGACGACGATCGCCTGCACGCCGCTCTCGCACGACTGGCGGACGTAGTGCGCGTATTCCGACACCGCGCGCATGACATTGATCGCGATCATGCCGTTGCCTTGTGCAAGCGCGAGCGCGGCGCGCACTTCACGATCGAGGGCGACGAGGTTGGCTGCGTCGATCGCCGCCTTGTCGCGGCTGCGGCCGGTTTGCTGCATGAGGTCCGGGTGATGGCGGCGCAGATCGACGCTGGAAAGCGTGCCGACGGCGCCCAGGCTGGCGACGCTTCCCGCCAGGCGGTGCGCGGAAATGCCCACGCCCATGCCGCCCTGCACGATGGGGAGCAAGGTCTTGCCGCGGATCCTGAGCGGCGGGAGTTCGGCGCTGAGAGCTGGGGTGAGCATGACAGAGAGGGATTATGCCGAATTCGCGTACGCCCCGGTTTTGGCGCAGTTTGGTCCATTCAAGTGTAGCAAGATTTGGCCGGTGCGGCGGCGAGCATGCCGGCCCCGCCTTTGGGCGGCGGCTCGATTCGGATGCCTGGTCGCACGCGGGTCAAATGATCCCGGCCGCCGCCGGGCGGCCAGTCATCCGCCGGAGATCATGGTCATGATCGTGACCTGATCGCCGTTGCCGACGGGCACGCTCTTTTCGCCATGCAGCGCCATCTCGCCGTTGACCGCGACGCTCAGGTTGCGGTCGGCAAGGAAGTCGGAAGCCTCGGGGAAGCGCCGCAGCATCGCCGCGCGCAACTCGATCACGTTGGAGACCGGCTCGTCGACCACGAATTCGTGCTCGGGCACGCCGGGCATGTCGTTTGGCACCTGCACGCGCACGGCAAAACCGGTGGTGATGCGCGCCAGCTGCTCGTGCCACGCCGGTTTCGGCACGCCTTGGCTGTTCAGGCCCGTGATCTGGTAGAACCGCTGCTTGAGCTTCTCGAATTCCAGACGGTCGATGCGCTCGCCCTTGAACGGCCCTGCGGTATTGCTTTCGTCGAACCAGCGCTGCGGCAGCGTGTCGTCCTCGGCGCGCAGGCCGAACCGAAAGTTGAGCATGCGCTCCAGCGCGGTGATGTTGCGTCCGACCTGGTCCATGTCCGGATGTGCGAGGCCGACGCCGGTGAGGGCGGTCACCTGCGCGGCGAAGTCGTTGGGATCGGGCGTGGTCGGGGAGTTGAACAGCTTGGTGTCGAAGCGGCACATGCCGACCGCATCGCCGACGGCGAAGGTGTCTTCGCACTTGCGTACCGCCTGTTCCTTGGCCTCATAGCTGGTCGGTTGCGGGGACACATACCCGCCGAACAGTTGCGTCTTGTATTCCGGGTCGTCGTTGACGCGGGCATTGATTTCCAGCGTCGGGCGGTTGCGCAGGTGATCGAATCCGCGCGTGGCGACCGCCAGGCCCAGCGCGAACGCCTTCAGGATGCGGGCATCGTGCGGATCGGACTGGAACAAGCCCTTCACCGCCATGCGGTACGGCAGCGCCTCCTTCGGATACCTGCCTTTGTCGACGGCGCGGTTGGAGTCGGCGATGGTGTCGCCGAACCCCTCGCGCGCGGCCGTCAGGAAAAAGAGTTTCTCGATCGCCTCGTAGTTGCCCCAGGCGAGGTCGAGGCCCCCGGTTTCCTTCCCGGTGATGATTCCGCGCTGGTACAGTTCCATCGCCCAGGCCACGGCGCTGCCGATGCTGGCCGAATCCAGCCCCAAGTCGTTCAGGATATTGTTCAGCCGCATGACCTGCTCGGGTTCCCCGATGCCGATCAGCGGCCCGAGCTTGCCCAGGGTCGTGAATTCCGGCCCGTCGCCCTTGTCGTAGCGGTCGAATTTGCCGTCGCCGTGGATGCCGTTGTAGGTCCGCTCCCGCGCGTGCTGGACGTCCGCCTGCGCCTTGTCATAGCTCGCGTTGCCCTTCAGTCCTTTCAGGGCGTTCGCACCCCAGCCGCCCTTGCCCTCCGGCGTCATGTCGTTCATTGCCCGGCATTGCACCGGACATTTGTAGCAGCCGTCCATGCCCGGCCGGTACGGGTCGAAGTTGTCCGCGTCCAGCGAACTGACCCAGGAAGTCTCCTGGTTGTTCTTCGTCCCGAGCGCACCGAGCACGCGGCAGGGCTTGTACAGGAACGGGGTGCCGACCGTCTTGAGGGCGTTGCGGATGACCGAGGCGCCGGTGATCTTCTTGCCGATCGCCTTGTTGTTGGCCTTGTACTCGGGCGTGGCGGGTTCCCCCTTTTCCGGCTTGCCGTGCACCATGATCGCCTTCAGGCGCAGCGCGCCCATCTTCGCGCCGCCGCCGCCTCGAGCCCAGATCGCCTTGGGGCCGCCCATGATGCCGCTGCACAACACGAGGTTTTCGCCGGCGCGGGTGATGCGCGCCATCGCCATGTCCTTCCTTTCCTCGCACCGGAAGTCGTGCTCGATCGCCGCGGTGAAGTCGATGTTGTCGGTGCCGGCGTAGGGAGTGGCGTCGAGGAACTGGACGTCGTCATGGGCGATCTTCAACAGCGTCCACTGTGACGCGCGGCCGTAGAGCACCAGGTGGTCGTAGCCGTGGCGTTTGAGAAACGCCGGGAAGTAATCGCCGCCGCTCGCATCGAGGATGGCATAGCTGTCGGGCGAGCGGCTGGTGAAGTTGCCGCGCGTGGCCGAGGGCATGTAGGAGGTCAGCGTGCCGTTGCCGTAGATGAGCGGTACCTCGGGGTCGAGCGCGTCGCGGTCCTCCTGCAGCAGGTTGTAGAGCAGGAACATGTTGGCCCCGCGGCCGCCCAGAAAGTTCTGCAGCACGCCGGTGGAGAGGTACGTGCGCCGGGTCTGGCGGCGCTCCAGGTCGACGAACAGCGTCGCGCCCTGATTCTGGTATTGCGGGACATCGGCGAGCCGGCCCGCGAGCCGGTCTACGAGAGTCCTGATGTCCGTCCTGATGTCCATAACGCCCTCCTTGGGCGCAGCGCGCCGACCGAGGACAATAAACCAGGCGGGGTTGCCGGGTGTTTGATGCAGGTCAAATCCAGCCTGATGGTTAGCATTTCAAATTGTTTGGAGGCCAATCAATTGGTGGCCGGGCCGTCCCTAATCCCGACCGCGCTTGTCGGGATCGTCGCGCCGCGATTTGATGCGGCCGGTTGACCGCATTGCCGGGGCTCGGTATATGTTCCATGCGCTTTACGTCGCTGTCCCGCGCCTTCCTCCGGGGCGACCATGCGGCCGCTCACGGGCAAATTGCGGATGCCGAAATGATTCTGCCCACTATTCTGGTCGAGAATGCGCGCACTCAGGGCCGCCGGCCTGCGGTGCTCGATGGCGACGGGATATTGACCTGGGGCGATTTCTCCAACCGGGTGGCGCGCGCCGCCGGCCTGCTCCGCGCCCTCGGTCTGCGGCGCGGCGAGCGCTTCGCGGTGCTCATGCGCAACAGTTTCCGCCAGGCCGAACTGCTGTGGGCGGGCTACTGGTCCGGCATCGTGCCGGTGCCGGTCAATTGGCGCCTGAG
Organism: Betaproteobacteria bacterium RIFCSPLOWO2_02_FULL_65_20; assembly: GCA_001770425.1. Lineage (GTDB taxonomy): Bacteria > Pseudomonadota > Gammaproteobacteria > Burkholderiales > SG8-39 > JACQTO01. The sequence goes on from MEQZ01000033.1 coordinate 29,045, forward strand.
CCCCGGGGAAATCGCCGACATTCTCGAGGACGCCGAATGCAGGCTGATCGCAGCGGAGGAGGAGTTCCTGCAGGTGCTCGAGTCGCCGGCGCTGTCGGCCTGGCGCGTGTTGAAGGTCGAAACAAGCGGCGGCCGGCGGCTGGACTACGAGGATCTGCTCGGCGCCACAGCGCCGGTTCCGGTCGAACCGGCGCTGGAAGACGACGATGCCATCCTGCTCTACACGGGCGGCACCACCGGCCGCAGCAAGGGCGTTCGGCTGTCGCACCGGAATATCCTCTCCAATGCCTGGCAGATCGGGCTGGCGAGCGACATACGCAGCACCGACGTGTATTCCCACGTGGCGCCGATGTTTCACGCGGCCGATCTCCACGGCACCATGGCTTTCCTGATGGGCTGCAGCCATGTCTACCTGCCGCAGTTCACGCCGGCCGCGGCGGCGGCGTGCATCGAGCGCCACCGCGTGACCGTCGCACATTGGGTGCCGACGATGATCAAGATGTTCAGCGAGTCAGCGGATGTCGCGTGCCACGACCTGTCGTCGTTGCGCATGCTGTTCTACGGCTCCAGTCCGATGCCCGTTGAATGGGTGCGGGCCGTGTGCGCGCTGTTCCCCGGCGTCGAGTTGTACCACTGCTACGGTCTCACCGAGACCTCGCCGCTGCTCACCATCCTGGACCCCGCGAGCTTGCGCGGCTGCGTTGAGTCCGGAAACACCTCGTTGCTCAGGTCTGCGGGCAGGCCCCTGCCCGGCGTGGAACTACGCATCGCCGGCGACGATGGCCGCTGGCTGCCATCGGGCGTGGCAGGAGAGATCGTGGTCCGGGGAGCCAACGTGAGCAAAGGCTATCTCAAGCGCGACAGCGAGAATGCCGAGGTTTTCCGGGAGGGGTGGTTTCACACCGGCGACCTCGGGCGCCTCGACGAGGAAGGCTACCTGTTCCTGGTCGACCGCAAGAAAGACATGATCATCACCGGCGGCGAGAACGTCTACCCGAGCGAAGTCGAGACCGTGCTCTATCGTCACCCCGGCGTCAGCGAGGCGGCGGTCATCGGTGTGCCGGACGAGCGTTACGGGGAGGCGCTGGTGGCGGTCATCGTCCCGAATGCCGGCGTGACGCTCACGGCCGACGAAATCGTCGACCACTGCAGGGCGCACATCGGCGGCTACAAGATTCCGCGGCGCATCGTATTCGTCGATGTCCTGCCTCGAACTGCAGTCGGCAAGGTGCAAAAGGCCGTGCTGCGCGAGACCTACGGAGCGTCCGGGGAGCCCGGGCGCCCAGTCTAGGGGGCGCGCGGCATGGCATCGCGCCTGCGGCCCCGAATACACCTTCGGGTTGAAGGGTATTCGGTTTCCTTCCCGTGGCCGGGAACGAGGTACCGCATCGTGCAACCGCGGCCGATGTCTTAACCTAAGTCAAATGCCGGCCGGTCCCAGGCCTTTACACTGCGCCCTGCGCGTCGCGACGCGGGGGTTGCGACCGGTCCTGACAATGCTGGCTAGCGCAAGAGGAGCGAGAAGAATGAAAAGCGGGCTGCAGGCGGGCGCGACCTTTACACGCAGGATCACCGTGGACAGACCGCGCACCGTCGATTTCCTCGGGGAGAACCTGCGGGTCTACGCGACGCCCGAACTCGTCCGTGACTTCGAGGTCACCTGCCGCGAGTTCCTGCTCGGATTCTGCGATTCTGGCGAAGATTCGGTCGGCACGGGCGTCTCCGTGTCCCACAGTGGCGCGACCCTGCTCGGAATGAACGTCGACATCACGATCACGGTGAAGGCGGTCGAAGGTCGCAAGGTGAGCTTCGAGTTGCTCGCACGCGACGGCGGAGAGGAAATCAGCCGAGGCGAGCATGGTCGCTTCATCGTCGACGTGGAAAAACTGCGCGCGCGCGTCGCGGCCAAGGCCAAGCAGTCTTCGGGCTGAAGGTTCACATGGCGAATTCGGTCAGGAAGGTTCCCGAATACTGCTACCAGTGCGTGGCTGGCCCCGACCTGCTGACGGTCAAGGTGG
>MEQZ01000034.1 GCA_001770425.1 Betaproteobacteria bacterium RIFCSPLOWO2_02_FULL_65_20
CAGCCGATTCATGAGCCTCACCGCAGGGACCGTGACAATACCCTGAGCGTCGAATGCACCTGGACGGAGAAACCTGACCGGAACGACAATTTCGAACCGCGATTGGCGAAGAGTCGTCGTGTGTGGAATGAGCGTCACCAGCGATCGGTCCGATTCGCCGGCGGGGACGCTGAGGACCAGACAAGGGCGGACCGTTGCGGCAAGCCCGAGATCGACCATCCAGACCTCGCCGCGCAGCGGCTCCTTCACCCAGCGGCCTCGCGACGATCGAGCTCCTGGAATACTTGGTCGGCCGCCAGCAAGAACTCCTGATCGGTTGGGAAGGGGTAGGGCATATCGGCCGCGCGACGAAGGAGCGCCGCCAAGACCTCGCGTTGGTCGGCCTCGGACAACGTTTCGAAAGATTCCAGCAGATGTCGCGCTGCGTCTCCCATGGTGAAGTATTCTACTCCCACCTCCTATTGGCCATCGCCGCGATTGAGCGGCGGCCAGCCCTGTAGGGTGGCCAAAGAGTGAGTCGCCAACTCAAAGCGATTGATGCCTCAATCTTGGGCTACCCTCTGAGGATTCCATATCACCTCCCACAGATGCCGACCGGGATCCTGAAAATAGCCCGCGTAACCGCCCCAGAACGTGTCCTGAACCCGCTTTACGATAACCGCGCCATGTTCGAACTCCTTGCCGGCAATGCCTTCCGTGCGCACGCCAAGGCCGTCGCGATAGAACCGAAACGCCCTGTCCAGGTCGTCAACGCCGATGCTAACGACCGTAATTCGCGGTTTCATGCGCGATCTCGCATTGAGGCAAACGGTTCACGGTGAGAGGCGCGCGAAGCGAGATCGCTCCACATCACGGCGTCTCCCCCGCCAGGGGGCCCAGCAGTTGGTCGCACCGGTCGAGCACTTGTTGGAGCGTGATCGCCGCCATGCAACGCGGTCTGTCGCATTCCCCGGCGCCGCGTGCGCATCGCCGGACCCAGGGGATGTCGCGCTTGAACAGGACGCGCTGATCCCGGCAGGAGAAGTCCTCCACCGTCACTGCGCGGTAAGGCGCACCGCGCCAGAACTCGCCCGCGCCGCACAGTACCGCCGATCCGGGGCCGAACAAGGTCACGGTCGGCACGCCGACGATTCGGCCCATATGCGCGATGCCGGTATCCGGGCACACCAGCAGACTCGCCTCTTTGAGCAGGCGCCACATCTGCGCGAGATCGAGCCGCCCGGCGTAGGAGGGATGGCTGCCGTCCGGGTCGATCTCTCCGACCGCGCGGCCTTCGCCCGGACCGCCGCTCCAGGCGACCTCAAGTCCGCGCTCACCGAGCGCCGCGACAAGCGCACGCCATTTCCCCGGCTCCCACTGCTTGAGCACCGTACTCGCGCCGACATGGAGCACGGCGTAACGGCCCTCGGGTGCCTGGAATGGCCGGGACGGCGGGTCCGGCCAATCCGACACCCGGTACTGCGCGGGAGCCGGGCCATCGACGAGGCCGGCCATCATGTCGCCCCACGCCTGCGGCGTCGCCGGGTACGGCCTGAGTTCGTCGATCGGCCAGCTCTTGTATGCGGGACGGTCGCCGCCGAACGCGACGATCCAACGCGCCCCCAAAGCAGCGGCGAGCCAGCTGTAGCGGTTGTCGCCCGGCACGATGGCCAGATCGTAGCCAGGTTCCGCGAACAGGGCCGCAAGGCTGGCGGCGTCGCGCGGGTCGTAGGCGGCGGCGCGCACGCCGTACGGCCTGCCCTCGTACAGCGGGGCGATCGGGGGCGAAACGGTCATCACCACCCCGGCCTGCGGGAACCGCTCGCGCAGCTTCGCCAGCAGGGGCGTGAGCATCAGGGTATCGCCGAGCAGCAGGTGATGAGCGATGAGTATGCGAGATGGCTGGCGCGCCGGTCGCCGCCGGCTGGCGGTGCCTGCAAGCGCCGCGAGCGCCCGCGGCAGAACCGCCAGGCGCGCGCGCGCGCGGCTAGTTCGAGCCGACGGCATTGCGGAAAACATCTTCCATGCGATCGAGCATGCGTTCGATGCCGAACGCGCTCTCGCAGCGCAGCCGCGCCGCCGCACCGAGCCGTTGCCGCAGCTCGGGCGCATCGATCAGACGCCGCAGCGCCTGCGCGAGTGCTTCGGCGTCCTGCGGCGCGACCACGAGCGCCGTCTCGCCGTTCACCGCCGCCTCGCCGATGGATCCCACGCCGGTGGTGACGCAGGGCAGTCCGCACAGCATCGCCTGCACCAGCGCCTGGGGCACGCCTTCGTTGGCATAGGAAGGCAGCGCGAACAGATCGAGCGCGTGCAGCCAGGGCAGCACGTCCGCCTGGTTGCCGGCCACGCGCACCCTGCCCCCGATGCCCAACTGGGCGATCTGCGATTCGATATTCGCGCGCTGCGGCCCGTCGCCCACGATCACGAGCATGCAATGCTCGCGCGCGAGACCGGCGACGGCATCGAGCAGGAAGCGGTGGCCCTTCCAGCTGCGCAGCGTGGCCACGATGCCGATCAGGGTTGCCCCCGGCGGCAGGTCGAGCGCGCGGCGCGCCGCCGCCCGGTCTCCGGGTGCGAAACGCCGGGTATCGATGCCCGTGGGCACGGAGGTGATGCGGTCCGCGGGAAAGCCGTTCGCCTCGATCAGCCGGCGCCTCAGCGCCTCTCCGGCGGTCACCACATGACGGGTCGCCGAGACATACAGCCAGCGCGTCGCCCGGTTGCGCGGAACGCTCGCCGAGATGTGGCGCGTGCGCACGATCGGCGGCGCCCCGCCGAGCATCGCGCACGCCAGCGCCGCGAGCCAGCTGTCGGTGGAACTGTGGGTATTGATCACGTCGACCCGGTTGCCCTTCAACCACCGATACAGACTCGCGATCCCGCCGGGGCGCTTGCGGGAGATCGGCAACGCGACGGCGTTCAGGCCGCGGCGGCACGCCTCGGGGACAATGCGCGATTGCGCCGGTGCCGCGATGGTCACCGAATGGCCGCGAGACACCATGCCGCGCGACTCCTCCAGAATTCTGAGCTCCTGACCGCCCCAGCCGCAGGAACTTTCAGTATGCAATATCCTCACCCCGCCGCGTCCTGGCGTGAATACTGCAGGCGGTAGAGCCGCGCGTAGATGCCCTCGCGAGCAAGCAGTTCGTCATGCCGTCCGAGCTCCGCGATCCGCCCGCAGTCGAGCACCACGATCCGGTCCGCGCGCTCGATGGTCGAGAGCCGGTGCGCGATCACCAGCGTCGTCCTGCCGCGCATCAGGGTCTCCAGCGCCTCCTGCACATGCCGCTCGGACTCCGAGTCGAGCGCGGAGGTCGCCTCGTCGAGAATCAGTACCGGGGCATTCTTGAGGAATGCCCTGGCGATGGCCAGGCGTTGCCGCTGACCGCCGGACAGGCGCACGCCGTTCTCCCCGATCAGCGTATCGAACCCCAGCGGCATGTCGAGGATGAACTGCATGGCGTGCGCGGCTTGCGCGGCGGCCGCCACATCGGCGCGGCTCGTGGCAGCAAGCCGGCCATAGGCGATGTTCGCCGCCACGGTGTCGTTGAACAGCACCACGTCCTGCGAGACCAGCGCGATGTTGGCGCGCAGGCTGGCGAGCTTCAGCGTCGCGATATCCAACCCGTCCAGCAGGATCTTGCCCTGCGTCGGGCCGTAGAAACGAGGCAGCAGGTTGGCCAGCGTGGTCTTGCCCGCTCCCGAGGCACCCACCAGCGCAATGCGCTCTCCCGGCGAGATGTTCAACGACACGCGGTCCAGCGCAGCCCGGGTCGCGCCCGGATAGCTGAAGCCGACGTCGAGGTATTCCACTTCGCCGCGCGCGCGCGCAATCTCGCCCGTCCCCGCATCGACCTCGGGCGCTTCGTCGATGAGTGCGAATACCGATTCGGCCGCGGCCAGTCCGCGCTGCAGGGTTTCGCTCACCCCGGTGAGGTGTTTGAGCGGGGCGAGCAGCAGCAGCATCGCGGTGAGAAAGGAAACGAATCCGCCCACACTGATCTCATTTGCGCTCGCCTGCTTCGTGGCGAGATAGACGATGATGGCCAGCGCGACTGCCGCGATCAGCTGCACGAAAGGCACGTTGGCCGCCGCCGCAAGGGCCGCTTTCATATTGAAGCGCCGCACTCTGTTGCCTCCGGCGTCGAAGCGCCGCGCTTCGTATTCCTGTCCGCCGAATACCTTCACCACCCGGTGGCAGCCGATCGACTCCTCCAGCACATGATTGAGATCGCCCATCGCACCTTGCGCGCCGCGACTCATCGCACGCAATCGGCTGCTGAATCCCCGCACCACCAATACGACCAGCGGCCCCACCGCGAGCGACACCAGCGTCAGCTTCCAGTTGAGCCAGAACAACCACCCGAGCAGCCCGACAATCGCCAGCGTATCCTTCACCAGCACGTTGACCACGCTGGTGGCGGCACCGGTCACCTGCTGCACGTCGAAGGTGAACTTCGAAACCAGTCCGCCGGTCGTGTGATTGTCGTAGTAATGCGTAGGCAGCCGGATGAGCTTGGCGAACATTTCGTTGCGCAGGTCCATGACCACCTTGTTCGCGACCCACCCGGCCGCGTAACCGGACAGCAGCGACGCGAGGCCGCGCACCAGGAATATCGCGATGATCAGCAACGGCAGCCACTCGAGCAGCGGTCCCTGCCGGTGTATGAAATTGCCGTCCAGCAGCGGTTTCAGGAGCGCCGGAAAGGCCGGCTCGGTCGCTGCCACCACGATCAGCGCGAACACCGAAAACGCAAACTGGCCCGCGTACGGTCTGACGTAGCGCAGCAGACGCAGGTAGAGCTGCAGGCTCGTAGTGGAAATATCGGCCATGTGTGCGCCGGAGGAAATGCTGAATTCTAACCGCTTCGGCGCTGCCGCCGCCTCAGCTCCTATGCAGCCAGAGAGCGGTACAGCGCGACCAGCCGCTCGGCCATGTCTGCCAGCCCCAGCCCGGCGACGCTGGAGCGCGCATGCTCGCCCATCAGCCTTGCGGACACGGGATCGATTTTCTCCATCCGGTCGGCGAGCGCTGCGACGTCCAACGCATCGCAGACGAAGCCGTTTTCGCCCTCGACGATGAGTTCGGCCGCGCCGCAGCTGGGACTCGTGATCACCGGCAGCCCGCTCGCCATGGCCTCCAGCGCAGCGTTCGGAAACGGGTCGTAGAGCGTCGGCAGCACGAAGCAGTCGGCCGCGCCATACCAGGACAGTACCTCGCGCTGCGGCCCCGCGAACACGACCCGGCTGCCCATGCCCAACGCGTCGGCGCGCCGGCGCAGCGCGTCGGTGCGCCGGTCGGCGCCGACGATCGCCAGGCGCGCGCCGCGCAGCCTCGCCAGCGCCTCGAGCAGCTGCGGGACGCCCTTGCGCTCGAAGCCCGAGCCGACCAGCAGATAGAGCATGTCGGATTCGGCGATGCCCAGCCTTGCCCGCATCACCCGGCGGTGCTGGTCGCGCAGCCGCGGATGGAACGCCTCCAGGTCCACGCCGCTGTAGATCACGTGCAGCCTGCCTTCCGGGACGGCAAAGCGGCGCCGGATTTCGCCCGCCACCATGCGCGAATTGCAGATCACCGCGCGCAAGCGCGCGCTTGCGTACAGCCGCCGCTCCGCTGCCAGCACGTAGGCGTGATAAGGATTCACGCGCGCGCCGAGCCTGCCCCAAGCGCCTAGAGCGCGGCGGCGGTTGTCCAGCCACTGGGCGTGCACGCCGTCGCCGGCGCGATAGATGTCGCAGCAGGCGATGCGCTCGTGCGACTGCACCAGGTCGAACCGGCGCTGTGCCAAGGCCCGGCACGCCGCCCGGGCGAAGCTCGCGTCGCGCCACAGGCGTCCGAGGTAGAAGGGATCGCAGCGCACGAGTTCCGACACCGCCGGTTCGTCCTCTCGCGTCTCCCAATCGCGGGCGAAGACCGTCACTGCGACACCCTGCCCTTTCAGGGCTTCGATGGCGCGCGCGACAAAACGCTCGGCGCCGCCGTAGGGGTTGTACCGCTGCCTGATCAGCGCAAGTTTCATCCGCGCCTTCCCTGAATCGGGGATGCCGCACGCTCGCGCGCGGCGTGCGCGCTGCGCCTCATCGCGGCAACAGCGCGTCCACGGCCTCGAATACCGCCTCGACGGAAATCGAGGCGAGGCATTCGCTCACCTTGCCGCCGCCGCAGCCGTCGTTGCCGCACGGGCGGCAGGCATGCCGGCTCGACGCGACCACCAGGTGCGGCACTTTCCATGGGCCCCACTCCGTCTCCCCGCTCGGCCCGAACAACGCCACCACCGGCGTGCCCATGGCTGCGGCAATATGCATCGGCGCCGAATCGACGCCCACGAAAAGCTTCGCGCGGCCGGCAAGCGCCGCCAGCATCTTGAGGCTGAGCTTGCCCGAGAAATCGACGGGCGGTGTTGCGCAGCGGCTGCGGATCGCGGCGACGAACGCGAGTTCCCGCTCTTCCGGCGCGGCGGTCAGCACAACGCGCTCGCCACCCGCCTGCAGACGGTCGATGAGCGCCGCATTGCGCTCCGGCGTCCAGCACTTGAACTGCCAGCGCGAGCCCGGGTGCAGGTGGATGAAGCCGCCCTCGGCGATGCCGTGCGCTGCCAGCAATTCCTCGATGCGCGCCTGCGCCTCGGCGCCCGGTGCGAGCACCAGCCGTCGATCCTCTTCGTCGGGCTGGATGCCGATGCGCCGCAGCGCGTCGAGGTTCAGCTCGACCGTATGCCGGCCGCCGTGCGGCGGCGACGGATAGAGGTGCGTGAAACTGCGCTTCCAGAATCCGCCCGGGTGGTCGGGCGCCACCGCATGCGCACAGCCCAGAGAGCGTGCCAGCCACGCGCCGCGCGGGTGCGCGGTGAGGTGCAGGATCAGATCATAGCGCCGCTGCTTCAGCGCGCAATACAGGTGCCACTCCGCGGCGGCGCGGGCGAAGACGCCGCGCGACTTCCATTGCCGGTCGACCAGGTGCAGCCGGGAAAGCCCGGGGTGCAGGGACAGCATCTGCTCGGTGTCGGCGTAGACCAGCGCGTCCACGTCGGCCTGCGGCGCGTGCCGCTTGAGCGCGGCGATGACCGGCGAGGCGAGCAGCACGTCGCCATGGTGGCGCAGCTTCACCACCAGTGCGCGCCTGATTTGCGCTGGATCGATCGCGTCGGCCGGGCCATATGACATGGCGCGCAAGATAGCAGAAATCCCGTTCCGGGCGGGTTTTTGCGCGGCATACGCCGTGAGCGCCGGGCGGTCCGAGCCCGTCGGAGCGCTTCGGTTTGAAACATTGCGCCCCAGCGGGTAGACTCGCGCTGCGTTTCAGGCGTCGCTCTGCCGCCTGCTCTGCATGGATTTTCGTATGTCTGCCCGGGTGCGCAACGCGCTGATCGTCCTGCTGCTGCTCGCGCTTGGCGCATGGTATCTCGCGCTGGCGCTGGGCAGCGTTTCGCTCGACGCGGGCGGCCTCTGGCACGCGTTCTTCGGAACCCAGGGCGGACTGGAGCGCGACATCGTGCTGCGCCTGCGGCTGCCGCGCGGGATGGCGGCCTTTGCCACCGGCGCGCTGCTCGCCACCGCGGGAGCACTGATGCAGGTACTGCTGCGCAATCCGCTCGCCGATCCTTATGTGCTGGGCATCTCCGGTGGCGCGGCGGTGGGCGCGCTTGCGGTGCTCTGGCTCGGCTGGGGCAGCGTTTGGATGGACATCGCCGCGTTCGCCGGCGCCATGCTCTCGATGGCGCTGGTCTTCGGACTGGCGCGCGGCAAGGGCGACTGGACCCCGACACGGCTGCTGCTCACCGGGGTCATCGTCGCCGCCGGCTGGGGGGCGATGATCACGTTCATACTCGCGATGGCGCCCGAGGCCCGGCTGCGCGGCATGCTGTTCTGGCTGATGGGCGATCTGAGCGCGCCGGCCACACCCTGGGTCGCGGTGGTGCTGGCGATCATCGGACTTGGCGCCGTGCTGCCGTTCGCGCGCGACTTCAACGTTCTCGCGCGGGGCGAACTGACGGCAGCGTCGCTCGGAGTGAACATTTCGTTCCTGCGACGCTACATCTACGTCGCCGCGTCGCTTTTCACCGCTGCAGCCGTCACCACCGCGGGCAGCGTCGGTTTCGTTGGCCTGGTGGTGCCCCATCTGCTGCGCCTCGCAGGCATCGGCGACATGCGGGCGCTACTGCCCGGTGCGGCGCTCGCCGGTGGCACGCTGGTGCTGTTTGCCGACACGCTCGCTCGCAGCCTCATCGCCCCGCAGCAGCTTCCGGTCGGGGTGATCACCGCATTCATCGGCGTGCCCCTGTTCCTGTATCTGCTGCGCCGGCGATGACGACCCGCAATCTCCTGGAGACGCGCGCGCTGACGGTGGAGATCGCCGGCAAGCGGGTATGCAGCGACCTCGCCTTGCTGGTGAAACCCGGCGAATGCTGGGGCATCCTCGGCGTCAACGGCGTGGGCAAGACCACGCTGCTGCACACCTTGGCGGGCTTGAGATCGCCCGCCGCCGGCGAGATTTTCATCGAGGGAACCAGGCTCGCCGACATGACACGCAAGCGGGCGGCGAGAAAGATCGGGCTGCTTTCGCAGTCGAGCGAAGACCCCTTTCCGTCCACGCTGCTGGAGACGGCGCTGATCGGCAGGCACCCGTACCTGGCGCGGCTCGAGTGGGAAAGCGCCGCCGACGAAGCGATTGCGAAACATGCGCTGGCCGAAGTCGGACTTGGCGGGATGCAGGACCGCCTCGCCCACACGCTGTCCGGCGGCGAGCGACGGCTGCTCGCGCTGGCGACGCTGCTCACGCAGAATCCGCCACTGTACCTGCTGGACGAACCCAGCAACCATCTGGACCTGCACCAGCAGATTGCCGTGCTCGATCTGCTCCGGGAGCGCGAACACACGGGCACCGCGATGATCATGGTGCTGCACGACATCAATCTCGCCGTGCGCTACTGCAGCCGCGTGCTGCTGCTCTACGGCGACGGCCAGACCGAACAGGGCGACA
>MEQZ01000035.1:0-933 GCA_001770425.1 Betaproteobacteria bacterium RIFCSPLOWO2_02_FULL_65_20
AATGCTCGCCGCGTCCACAACGGCCAGTCCGGCGCGCGCTGCCTCGAGATCGGCCTGGATGAACAGCGCGGAGTAGAACAGCACCGCGGGAATCAGCGCGGCGAGCGCCACCTCGTAATAACGCACCTGCAGAAATTCGGCCATCAGGAACGCGGCGATGCCCATCACCGGCGGCATCAACTGGCCTCCGGTGGAGGAGACCGCCTCGATCGCGCCCGCCAGTTCGGGCCGGAAGCCCCCCTTCTTCATCAGCGGGATCGTGACCACGCCCGTGGTCACCACGTTCGCGACGACGCTGCCCGAGATCGTACCGAACAGCGATGAGGCCAGGATGGCGATCTTGGCCGGGCCGCCGCGCTGCCGGCCCATCAGCGCCATCGAAATGTCGGTAAAGAACGCCGAACCGCCGGTCTTGAACAGCACGTTGCCGAACAGCACGAAGCTCACCACGACCGAGGTAATGATCTGCATCGCGGTGCCGAGCACTGCGCTCGAATCCCAGATCAGCGCGTAGGTCAGGCGGCCGAGCTGCACTTGTCGACCCGCGACCGCCTCGGGCAGAAGGTGCGCGGCGAGCGCGAGCAGGAAAAAACCGACCGCCACCGTGGTGATCGCGGTGCCGGAGGTGCGGCGCAAGCCCTCGGTGAACAGCAGGCAGGTCACGATCGCGACGATCATGCCGTCCCAGGGCCGCTGCGATATGAACTCCGAGAGGACCGGAAAGCGGACCGCGATGTAGGCGCAGGCCAGAAATCCCGCCAGCGCGGCGGCCAGGTCGTACCAGGGCACCGGGCCGATCCGGCCGCGGGTCGCGGTCTCCTCGTCGAGCGCCATGCGAGGCCCGCGGCGTGCCGGCACGTACAGGTACACCAGCGGCAGCGCGAGTGCGCACAGCCCCGCGATGTACTGCTCGGTGTAGAGCTGTAACCCGAC
>MEQZ01000035.1:1035-8690 GCA_001770425.1 Betaproteobacteria bacterium RIFCSPLOWO2_02_FULL_65_20
CGATGCGTCGGCCGCCGTGCGAGTTCAGGCAGCGATTCCCTGACCGGCAAATGTTAGCCCTTCGGCGGCCACAGCCTCTTTTCCTGGTAGAACTTGATGGCCCCGGGGTGATACGTGAGGTCGTCATAGTTCTTCGCCATGCCTTCCGGCTCGAACGCGTTCAGCGCGCCGAAAACGGCTGCCATGTCCTTCTTGTTGTCGTGTACCGCCTTGGTGATCTTGTAGATCACCTCGTCGGCCATGTCGGCGCGGGTGAACAACACGACGTCGTATGCCATCACGGGCATGGGGCCGGTGATGCCGTCCAGATTGGGATTGGGCTTGACCGTCGTGGGATACGAGCCGGGCACAAATTTTCTCAGTTGCGCCACCGCGTTCGGATCGGTGGGCACCGGCAGCGCGCGTATGCCGCCGACGCTCACGGCGACCTGCTTGACCTTGCCCGAGCCCAGCGCGAACACGAATGCATCGGTCTTGCCGGCCGCGAAATCGTCTGCCGCCTGCACGATGTTTCGCGCCGGCACGCCCTGCACGTCCTTTTCGGTCAGCCCGACCGTGGCCAGCAGCGCGAGCACGACCCGATGCACCGCCTTCTGCGCGCCGTAGCCGACGCTGATGCGCTTGCCCTTGAGGTCACCGAGCGATTTGACGCTCGAATCGAGGCGCACGTAAAACACGGTCGTGATCGGGACCAGGCGCGAGATCAGGCGGATGTTCTTTTTCGGACCCTTGCCTTCCCAATCGACGGTTCCGGTGACGTACATCTGCACGTCCGAGAGCGTCGCCAGGCTCACCTCCGCGCTGCCGTCATGCACCGCCTCCTGGCCGTGAGATTGCTGCGGCGAGACAGTCGCCCTCAGTCCCGCGTGTTCGACGATCGCCTTGGCCACCGCGTTACCCACCGAATTGGTGAACGAGCCGGCTGGCGTGGTCACGATGCTGAGCGTCTGTGCCTGCGCGGCGCAGGCCAGAATGCCCGCCGCCGCTATGATTGCGATGCTGAATCGTTTCATTTTTCCCTCTCCTTATCGTGTTGCACCTGACAAGTCATCTTCCGCCGCTGCGCCCAAAAAGCGCCGCCTGGCATGGCGCCCATGATCGTACCATCAATCGGCAGGCCGTCCGGGTGCGCCGAGTCGATCTCGACCGGATCGGCCGCAGGCCCCGCCGCTATGACACCACCTGGCAGACCATCTCGACCGGGGCGAGGAGGCCGTGTTCGACGTCATGCATCATGTTGGAAATCTTCTTGCCGGCGTTGTCTGCCATGACGATGTGCATCCCAAGCGGCGCCGGTCGGCCGGACGCAGCCCGCGCGCGCATCAGCCGGAAGCTCTCCAGCGCGAAGTCCCAGCGATTGCGTTCTTTGAGCACGTCGAATCCCGCCGCTTCGAGGGCTCGCCGATAGCTTGCTGCATCGGCGACGAAGCTTGCATCGGGGCTGCTCGCCCAGGGCATCGGATAGGACAGATCCCCGGCGCCGATGCGCATGACGTCATAGATCCCGAGCCTGCCCGACGCAGCGAGGACCCTGCGGATTCCGGCGAAGAGTGCGGACTTGTTTTCGATATTCATGCCGACATGCAGGAAGTAGACGGCATCGAAACTTTCCGGCGCGAAGGGCAGGGCGAGGGCGCTGCCCGGCTGGCAGCGGACGAGGCCGCCGAGTCCGACCCGTGCTGCCAGCGCGTTCGCAACGGCGACGTACTCCCCGGACAGATCGATTCCAGTGACCTGACAGCCGTGTTCATGGGCGAAATACCGGGCCGCCCCGCCCAGCCCGCAGCCGACATCCAGAAGCCGCATTCCGCCGTGGACGCCGAACTGGCCGGCGAATTCCACCGTCGCCGGCCGCCCCCCGATGTGAAACTCATCCACCGGGGCGAGGTCGGCCAGTGTAAGGCGGTTCACATCCTTGCCCGCGGCCGCGAGCGCATCCAGAATCGCCTGCTCCAGCGAACCGTGCGCATAGTGTAGGGCGACGACCTGTTCGATATCCATGAATTCACTCCCCCCGCTGCGGCTTGTACCACGCGGCGTAGTCTGCGGCGTCCATGCCGGATAGTATATGTGCCCGAGACGGTTCTGTTCGGGAAGCGGACCGGTCATTCCGGAATGCAGCTATGTGATGGAACGTCACGGCCGGAACAGCGGGGAGAAACGCGATGCGCTATGAGTTGTATTACTGGCCTTCCATACAAGGCCGCGGCGAGTTCGTGCGGCTTGCGCTGGAGGAGGCCGGCGCCGATTACGTGGATGTCGCCCGCCTGCCCGGAAGAAAGGGGATGCCGGCCCTGATGCGTTTGCTGAACAGCGACGCGTGCCCGCCGTTCGCGCCGCCTTTCCTGAAGGTCAAGGCCGGCAAGCAGGTGATCGGGCAGACGGCCAACATCCTGCTGTTCCTCGGGCCGCGTCTGGGCCTCGCGCCGAAAAGCGAGGCCGGCCGGCTGTGGGCGCACCAGTTGCAGCTCACGATCGCCGACTGGCTCGACGAAGTCCACGAGACCCACCATCCGATCGCGGGCGCCCTGTACTACGAGGAGCAGAAGCGCGAGGCGAAGCGGCGCGCCGCAGATTTCACCGCCCGGCGCCTGCCGAAGTTTCTCGATTATTTCGAGCGCGTGAGCGCGTGCAATCCGGGCCGGACAGGCCGGCTTGTGAGTGGCAGAGTCTGTTACGTCGACCTGTCACTGTTCCAGATGATCGCCGGCCTGCGCTATGCCTTTCCGCGCGCGATGGCGCGCCTCGCGCGCAGGCATCCGCGACTGGTCGCGCTGCACGACCGGGTCTCCGCGCGGCCCCGCATCGCCGCTTATCTGGCGTCCGAGCGCCGCATTGCCTTCAACCGGCACGGCATTTTCCGGCATTACCCGGAACTCGACGTCTAGCGGGCCCGGCGCGTGTTTCACCGGCGTTTCGCTCGGGCGCTGCGGCTACAATGGGACAGGAGGAAAAGATGCTTGCGTGCGCGATACTCGACGATTACCAGGGCATTGCAACCACCATCGCCGATTGGCGGGGGCTGTCGGGCAAGGTCGATGTCCAGGTGTTCCGCGACCACATCTTTGACCGCGCGGCGCTGGCCGAGGCGCTGCAGCGCTTCGAGATCGTGGTCGCGATGCGCGAGCGCACGGCGTTCGACGCGCCGCTGTTCGAGCGGCTGCCGAATTTGAAGCTGCTGGTCACGACCGGCCTGCGCAACGCCTCGATCGACCTCGTGGCGGCCGAGAAACGCGGCGTGACGGTGTGCGGGACGCAGAGCGCGGTCGGTTCGACCTCCGAGCTGGCGTGGGGGCTTATTTTTTCCCTGATGCGCGACATCCCCGCGGAGGTGGCCCGTTTTCGCGCAGGCGGGCGCTGGCAGGCCGGCGTCGGGCGCGGCGTGCACGGCAAGACGCTGGGCGTGGTCGGGGTGGGCAACCTCGGCGCGCGCGCGGCGAAGGCGGGCGTCGCCTTCGGCATGGACGTGTCGGGATGGAGCCGCAGCCTGACCGAAGAGCGCTGTCGCGAACTGGGCATCCGGCGCGCCGCGTCGCTGGACGAGCTGCTGGCCGGTTCCGATGTGATTACGCTGCATCTCACGCTCAACGCGCAGTCGCGCGGGCTGATCGGCGAGCGTGAATTCGGCCTGATGCGCCCGGGCGCAATTCTGGTGAACACCTCGCGCGGGCCGATCGTCGACGAGCGCGCGCTCATCGATGCGCTGCGCGGGCGGCGCATCGCCGGCGCGGGCATCGACGTCTACGATGTGGAGCCGCTGCCAGACGATCACCCGTTCCGCAGTCTGGACAACCTGGTCGCCACGCCGCACCTGGGCTATGTGACCGAGGAGTCGTACCGCGTGTATTACGGCCAGGCGGTGGAGGATATCGCTGCGTGGATGGGCGGAAACCCGGTCAGGGTATTGAAGCCGGCGGGCTAGCGCGGTGAACGATATTTTCCGGCGAGGCCGAGCATGAGTGTCGTCCGGACCACGGTTTCAGAACCGAAGAATCCCGCGCAGCGCCTTCACGCCTTCCTGCACTGCGTCGGCAGGCGAGGGCGGCTCGGTCTTCGCGGGTTCGGCTTCGCGCTGCGGTGCGGATTCGGCGCCGCGCTCAGGCGCGGGACTGCGTTCGCGCGCCGCGTCCGAACCGCGGCGCGCGCCGCCGCGCCGTTCCCCGCCGCTCTCGGCGAGCAGGGTTATCGCGGTGGATTTGAGCCGCAACTTCACCGCCCACACCTGTTCCCAGACCTGCCTCTGATCCTTCGGACGCGGCGGATGCACCAGGTTCAACTCGCCGCCATAGGCGATGAAATTGAGCATCGATCCCTCGCCCTTGAAAATTCCCGCGGGTACGATGCACTCGGTGGTCTGGGGCGGCATCGCTATTCTTTCGCGGATCAGCCGTTCGACTTCCGCCGGTGCAATGTAGTCCATCAGCGTCTGGCCCATCACCTGCACGTCGCTCGATGACCACATCACGATGTCGGTCTGATTCTCGCCCTGGCCCATCGCCGTGGCGAAGTAGCCGGTCGCCGTCGGCACCGATTTCCATTTCACGTCGAACGCGCCGCCCGCGGTCTTGGTCACCGGTTCGAAGGCGACGGCGTCCATGAAGTCGTGGCGCTCGCCGACCGCGAAGCGGATCTCGGGCGAGTAGTTGCCGGCGATCACGTGGTCGCCCCTGAGCGATCCGTTCGCCGGCACCGGGCGCGGGTCGTCCTGGTTGGGCCAGGTGCCGTACGTGCGGTTGCGTCCAGGGGCGGGCCCGCGCGGACGAGAAACGGAGACACTGCGGAACGCCCGTGCCGCATCCTGGGGATTCATGTTCGCGAAATCGAAAATCACCGGCTGGCCGGCGCGCACCTGCTCGCCGCAGCCCCAGTAGATCAGCATGCGGCCCTTGGGGCGCTCGAATTCCGGCTCGTCGTCATCGCGCTCGCGAACCGGCGCGCGCTCGGTGCGCGGCGTCACGAGCGGCAGACTCTGCCCCATCGCAAGCGCGGGCGGAATGGCATGCGCGGCGCGCGCTTCCCCGCTCGCCGCCTGCGAGGAACCCAGATCGAGCTTCATCCGTTTGCCGCCCGCCATCCCGGGCGGCAGCATGCCGGCCATCCCCGGGGGCAGTCCCCCCATACCCATGGCCATGCCGCCGGCGGTCTCCACGCTCATCCAGTACACCGCAATCGGCGGTCTGATCTTCTGCTGCGCCTGCTGCGCGGCGGCTGCGAAGGGGAGCGCCGCGGCAATCGCGGCGGCGAGCATGCGGACGGTCATGGAGGGCTTCCTTGTTTTCGAGTGGGCGAATGATGCATTTTCGCACGCCGGCCTGGCTCACGCCGGGGGCGGGTCCTCCGCCGCGGCGTCAGTCTCTTGGTCTCATGCAACCCAAGCGCGGCCAGCATTGGAGGTGAATTTGAGGTTTCGTAGGTCTCCCGATTTCGGGAAGTTGCAACTTCGCAACTTCCCGAAATCGGGAGATGGATAAAGGCAAAAGCGAGCCAAGCTGGTTGCGCGCGACTTGAATCGGCGATCATCCCCTCTTCGACACTTTGAGCAGGCGCTCCAGATCCTTTTTCATCCGGCTCGGGTCGGCTTCCTTCGGAAACCGCAGCATCAGGTTGCCCAGGGGGTCGATCAGATAGATGTGATCGGCCGCGTCGCGCTCGGCCGGCAGGGCTGCGATCGTGGCGCTGCCGGCGCGCGCGACATGGGTGCCGTCGTATTCGCGCAGCAGCACGGTCTCCACGGGGCCGACGTCGCGGACCAGCCAGACTCGCTCGATGCGGCTCATCTCGCGTCCCTGCGTGAGCCTCACCTGACGCATATGGTAGAGCTTGCGCCGGCACGCCTGGGCGCAGCCGCTGGCATCGACCTGCAGCATCACCCATCGTCCCTTAAGCTCGGCGAGCGAGAAGCGCGATCCGTCCAGGCGCGCAAGCGGCGCGGCGGGCAACGGGCGCGGTTCGATCAGCGCGCCGTAGTTCATTCGCGACTGCGGCGGCCACAGGTAATAGACGAGGTAGGATGCGACGAACGGGAGCACGCACACCGCGAGAATCAACGCCGGGGTCCAGCGCCCGCGGCGCCGAGGCAATTCAGGCGTCGTCATCGGTGCGCCTCAGGTTGAGCGTGAAGTACAGGATCACGATGACGACCCCCATCGCGTACCACTGCAGCGCATAGGCCCGGTGGGTGTTGACCCCGAGGTCGGGCCGCTCCCAGACGCGCGCGAGCCCGTCGGGAGTGTCGCTGGTCTGCTGCAGCACGATCGGCTGAAACTTCAGTCCGGTACGCTCGGCGATGCGCGCCGGCACCAGGTGCTGCACCAGCGGCCCGGTGCCGCGGTCCTGCGCGAGTTCGTACACATGCTCCGGCGGGACGACCGCCAGTCCTTCCAGCACCAGTTCCCCGGTCGGCGTGCGTATCGGCGGAAACTCGGCGCGCGTCGGGCCGATCCCGACCCAGCCGCGGTTTACCAGCACATGCCTGTCGCCGCCCGAGATCTTGAGCGGGGTCACCACGTGGTAGCCGGGCAGGCCGCGCAGCACCCGGTTGTCGACGTACACCGTGTGTTGCGGTATGAATTCGCCGCGAACCGTGACGCGGCTATGCGCGTAGGCGCCGGCGGCCACCGGCGCCGAGGGCAATGACAGCAACGGCCCCTGCGCCAGCGCGTCCACACGGTGTTGGAGCGCGAGCTTCTGCTGTGCTCGCCCGGTCTGCCAGTTGCCGAGCAGGATCATGCACACGGCCGCGGCCAGCGCGAGCAGCGCAAAACCCGGCCGGAACGTGAACCGCCAGGCGCGGTAGCGGAATTCATTCATGCCGATCACCCCGATCGCCGCTGTTGGGCTAGACTGGCCCGAGCGATCGCCCCATGAAAATCGTCGTCATCGTCTTCATCGTGCTCATCATCGCCAGCCTCGGCTCGGCGCTGTTCTTCATGCTCACCCACCAGGGCGACAGCAAGCGTGTGGTGAAGGCGCTGGCGCTCAGGGTGGGGCTCTCGGTCACGCTGTTCCTGCTGCTGATGGCCGGATATTACTTCGGTCTCATCCCGGGCAGGATTTCCTGACGGGAAAATCAGGCCGCTTTGCGCGCGAAAATTCCGAACAGCGCCGAGACCGGACCTGATTTTGCACGCTCGGTGGCGGGTTTGTCCTGGCGTGGCGCCTCCTCGCGCTCGAACTTCTTGTAGTGCTGGGCTCGAAGCCGGCGACGACACGCTGCTCGATCTTCTTCCCAATCAGCCGCTCGATCGCGGCCAGCAGCGGTCTGTCTCCGCGGGTCGTTGTTTGCGCCCATTGTGCCTTGCCTGGCGGTTCGCGGTGAAGCGGCTGGCAGACCGCCGAAGGACCAATCGATGTGACCTTGGAAATCCCGCGCACGATGCGGGAAATTCGAGGCATCGCTCGGGGATGCTAATCGATAGTGCGGCGCCACAAATGTGAAACAATGTATAGGCGAGCCCCGACTCTGAAGGTGCGCCATTCGCGTGACGAGGCCGTACGGGGTCGAATGAACGGCGCCGCGTGAGGAAAGAGGCGGCGCTGGCCCGGTAAGCGAGCCGCCGCTAACATGCTGGGCTATAGCCCGCTCCAGTCGCCGAGTTGATGGGAGAGATCAAAGCGCTTCTGAAGGGGAGACCATGATGATCAAGACCAAGCGT
>MEQZ01000036.1 GCA_001770425.1 Betaproteobacteria bacterium RIFCSPLOWO2_02_FULL_65_20
CGTCAGCCGAATCGCAGCCCCAGGTGCAGCATCTCGTCCCAGGCATCGCCGCGTGCCACGCCCTTGATGATGCGGTCGATCGCCGCGGCGTGCGAGAGCGCCGCCGCGATGAAGGCGCCATTCAGTGTGCGCGCGGCGCGGCCGACCAGCGCTTGACGCGCGTCGCCCCAGACGCGGTTTTCGCGGCAGACCTCGGCAAGCGGCCTGCCGGCGGCAAGCCCGCGCCGCACGCGCGAGATGGCGCGGATTTCCTCGGCCAGGATCCACAGGATGCGCGGCGCGGCCTCGCCTTCGCCGCGCAGGCCTTCGAGCATGCGCGCGAGGCGCGCCTTGTCGCCGGCGAGCATCGCCTCGCTCAGCTTGCCTGCGTCGTAGCGCGCCACGTTCAGCACCGCCGCGCGCACCGATTCGAAGTCCAGTTCGCCCTGCGGAAAAAGCAGCCCCAGTTTCTGGATTTCCTGGTGCGCGGCGAGCAGGTTGCCCTCGACGCTGTCGGCCAGGAACTGCATGGTGTCCTTGTCGGCGCGCTGCTTCTGGCGTGCAAGCCGTGCCGCGATCCAGTCGGGCAGTTTTGGCCGCTCGACGGGAAAGATGTTGACCAGCGCGCCGCGGCGTTCCAGCGCCCCGAACCACGCCGCGTTCTGCCCGGCCTTGTCCAGCCGCGGCAGCGTGATGAGCGCGAAGGTGTCCGGCGAGAGCGCCGCACAGAAAGCCTGGATCGCTGCGGCGCCCTCGATGCCCGGTTTGCCGGTGGGCACGCGCAACTCGATCAACTGCCGGTTTCCGAACAGCGACATGCTGGCGCCCGCGGCGCCGAGCTCGCCCCACTTGAAGCTGCGATCGGCGAGCAGCACCACGCGCTCGGTGTAGCCTGCGGCGCGGGCGCGGGCGCGGATGGCATCGGCGGCCTCGAGGGAGAGCAGCGGCTCGTCGCCGTGCAGCACGTACAGCGGCGCGAGGTGCCGCGCCAGGTGCGAATCAAGCTGATCCACGCGCAGTTGGGTCATTCGTCGGTGGGCACCTTGGCCGCGACGATGCGCCGGAGGATCTGCTGCACCATGTCGCTTTGCATGTCGCGGTACAGCAGCGCGTCCTCCGTTTCCTTGGCCAGCACCTGCGCATCGTTGAAGGAAACATCCCGGGTGAGCTGGATTTCGTTGGGCGGAATGTAATTGCGCCCCTTCGCGTCGTAGAGCCGGAAACCTACGCGGTAGCGCAACTGATACTCGCGCACCAGGCCGCTGGTGTTGAACGAGAGAATCACCTTCTCCCGCGTCTCGAGCGTGAAGCCGAGTATTGCGTTGGCGTCTTTTTCGCTGCTAACGAGTCTGCTTTGGGTGCCGGCGACGACGTTGCGCTTGAGTTCGACGACGAGCGGCGAAGCACCGGGGATGTGCAAGGTTTCGAACGGCAGGCGTGCCTGCCCGCGCAGCTGGAAGCCGCAGCCGGCGAGAGCCGCGCCCAGCACCGCGGCGCAGATGGCCCTAGACCACGACATTGACCAGCCGTCCCGGCACGAGCACGATTTTTTTCGGCGTCTGTCCCTGGAGCTGCTTCTGCGCCGGCTCGCTGGCGAGCGCAAGCTGCTCGATCTGGTCTTTCGAGGCGGACTTGGGCACGCGCACGTGGCCGCGCAGCTTGCCGTTCACCTGCAGCACGAGTTCGATTTCGTCCTGCTCCAGCGCTTCAGGCAAAGGCTCCGGCCAGGGCGCCGCGAGGATGTCCTCGCCGTAGCCCAGCTCGCGCCACAGGCGGTGGCACAGGTGCGGCGTGATCGGCGAGAGCACCCGCAGCAGGATCGACAAGCCCTCTTCCAGAACCGCTGCGCGCTGGGCCGGATTCGCCGCTTGCGTCGATCCGGCCGGCGAGCGCTCCAGCGCGTTCAACATCTTCATGCAGGCCGAGGCGACGGTGTTGTACTGGAACCGCCCCATGTCGAAATTCGCCTGCTTCAGGTTCAGGTGGATCTCTCGCCGCACCGCCGCCAGACCCGCGGGCAGCCCGGACAGACCGGCGCGGGCGCCGCGCCCCGCCTTGAGCTCGGGCTCGGCGTCGCGCGCGAAAGCCCACACGCGCTTCAGGAACCGGTAGGAACCTTCGACGCCCGCCTCCGACCACTCCAGCGTCTGCTCGGGGGGGCTGGCGAACATCATGAAAAAGCGCGCCGTGTCCGCGCCGTATTCGTCCACCAGCGCCTGAGGATCGACGCCGTTGTTTTTTGATTTGGACATGGTGCCGATGCCGGCGGATTCCACCGGCTGGCCGTCGGCGCGCAGTGTGGCGCCGATGCGCCTGCCATGCTCGTCGATGTGCACGTCCACGTCGGCCGGGTTGTAATAGCTGATGCGACCCTCGCCGGACTTGCGCAGGTAGATCTCGTTCAGCACCATGCCCTGCGTAAGCAGCCTGGAGAAGGGTTCGTCGAAAGCGACCAGCCCCAGGTCGCGCATCGCCTTGGTCCAGAAGCGCGAATACAGCAGGTGCAGGATCGCGTGCTCGATGCCGCCGATGTACTGGTCCACCGGCAGCCAGTATTTCACGCGTTCGTCCACCATCGCGCCGACCGCGTCCGGGCAGGCGTAGCGGATGTAGTACCAGGACGAATCGACGAAGGTGTCCATGGTGTCGGTCTCGCGCCGCGCAGGCGCACCGCATTTCGGGCAGGCGCAGTCCAGAAAGCTCTTCGACTTGTTGAGCGGATTGCCCGCGCCGTCGGGCACCAGGTCCTCGGGCAAGCTTACGGGCAGCTGGTCCTCCGGTACCGGCACCACGCCACAGGCCGGACAGTGGATGAGCGGAATCGGCGTGCCCCAGTAGCGCTGGCGCGAAATGCCCCAGTCGCGCAGCCGCCAGGTCACCTGCTTGTCGCCGAGCGACTTCGCGTTCAGGTCGGATGCGATCGCATCGGTCGCCGCCCGGTAATCCAGCCCGTCGTACTTGCCCGAGTTCACGCAGGTGCCGTAGTCGGCGTACCAGGGCCGCCAGGCATCGGTCGAATACGGCTGGCCCCCCACGTCGATCACCGGCTTGATCGCGAGACCGTATCTCTTCGCGAAAGCGAAATCGCGCTCGTCGTGCGCGGGCACGCCCATTACCGCGCCCTCGCCGTAGCTCATCAGCACATAGTTGCCGACCCAGACTTCGATCTTTTCGCCAGAGAGCGGGTGCGCGACATACAGGCCCGTGGGCATGCCCTTCTTCTCCATGGCCGCCAGGTCGGCTTCCATCACGCTGCCGCGCTTGCATTCATCGACGAAGGCCGCGAGCTTCGCATTATTCTTCGCCGCGTGCGTCGCCAGCGCATGCTCGGGCGCCACCGCGCAGAAGGTCGCGCCCATCAGCGTGTCGGCGCGGGTGGTGAACACGCACAGCAGTTTCTGTTCGCCGTCCAGCGTGTACGGGAAACCGATGTTGACCCCGTGGCTCTTGCCTATCCAGTTCGCCTGCATGGTCTTCACGCGCTCGGGCCAGTCCGGCAGCGTCGCGAGCGCCGCGAGCAATTCCTCGGCGCAGGCGGTGATGCGCAGGTAGTACATCGGAATCTCGCGCTTTTCCACCGGCGCGCCGGTGCGCCAGCCGCGCCCGTCGATCACCTGTTCGTTGGCGAGTACGGTCTGGTCCACCGGATCCCAGTTCACCGTACCGGTCTTCTGGTAGGCAAGGCCCTTCTCGAGCAGTCGCAGGAACAGCCACTGGTTCCAGCGGTAATAGTCGGGCCGGCAGGTGGCCAGTTCGCGGTCCCAGTCGATCGCGAAGCCGAGCGACCGGAGCTGTCTTTTCATGTAGGCGATGTTGTCGTAGGTCCACTTGGCCGGCGGCACGCCGTTGGCCATCGCGGCGTTCTCCGCCGGCAGCCCGAACGCGTCCCAGCCCATGGGCTGCATCACGTTGTAGCCGCGCATGCGGTGAAAGCGCGTCATCACGTCGCCGATGGTGTAGTTGCGCACATGCCCCATGTGCAGCTTGCCCGAGGGATAGGGAAACATCGACAGGCAATAGAACTTCGGGCGTCCGGGCTGCTCGGTGGCGTTGAACGCCCGCGTGCGCTCCCAGTGCTCCTGCGCCTCGCGCTCGATGAGTTCGGGTTGGTACTGGAGTTGCATCGGGGACGGGGTGGTCGACGAAGGCGCAAATTATAACCGCTGGCGTCGAAGTTACTCCCTCCCCCTCTCCCTCGCGGGGTTGGGGCAGGGGAGACGGGGAAAAACAGCGGACGTACCCAAACACGCTTCTCGGGTTCCGCCGGAACCCTGCTGTAGAATCGCGGTCTTAATTTTGCCTGCCGCACCATGCCGCTTCTCGACCATCTCAACCCCGAACAGCTCGCCGCCGTCACGCTGCCCAACCAGCACGCGCTGATTCTCGCCGGCGCCGGCAGCGGCAAGACGCGCGTGCTCACCACGCGCATCGCCTGGCTGATCTCCACCGGCAACGTGAGCCCGGCGGGGCTGCTCGCGGTCACCTTCACCAACAAGGCAGCCAAGGAGATGCTCACGCGCATCTCGGCCATGCTGCCCATCAACACGCGCGGCATGTGGGTGGGCACCTTCCACGGCCTGTGCAACCGGATGCTGCGCGCGCACCACCGCGACGCGGGGCTGCCGCAGTTGTTCCAGATCCTCGATTCGGGCGACCAGCTCTCGGCGGTGAAGCGGGTGCTGCGCAGCATGAACGTCGACGAGGAGCGCTTTCCGTCGCGGCAGGTGCAGCAGTTCATCAACGCGGCCAAGGACGAGGGCCGGCGCGCGAAAGACGTGGATACCTACGACCCGAACACGCGCCGCCAGGCCGAGATCTACGCCGTGTACGAAGAGCAGTGCCAGCGCGAGGGCGTGGTCGATTTCGCCGAGCTGCTGCTGCGCAGCTTCGACCTGATCACGCGCAACGAAGTTCTGCGCCAGCACTACCAGGCGCGCTTTCGCCACGTGCTGGTGGACGAATTCCAGGACACCAACCGGCTGCAGTACCGCTGGCTGAAGCTGCTCGCCGGGCACGGTGAACAGCTCGCGGGGTCGGGTGCCGGTTGCGTGTTCGCGGTCGGAGACGACGATCAGTCCATATACGCGTTCCGCGGCGCGAACGTCGGCAACATGGCCGACTTCGAGCGCGACTTCCATGTGCAGAACGTGATCCGCCTGGAGCAGAACTACCGCTCGCACGGCCACATTCTGGCCGCGGCCAATGCGCTGATCTCGAACAACAGCAAACGACTCGGAAAGAACCTTTGGACCGCTGCCGGCGAGGGCGAGCCGCTGCGCATCTACGAGGCGGCCAGCGACGGCTACGAGGCGCACTGGCTGGTGGAAGAGGTGCAGTCGCTGTTCAACGAGGGCATTGCACGGCGCGACATGGCGGTGGTGTACCGCTCCAACGCCCAGTCGCGGGTGCTCGAGCATGCGCTGTTCTCGTCCGGGATTCCGTACCGCGTCTACGGGGGCTTGCGCTTTTTCGAGCGCGTGGAAATCAAGCACGCGCTCGCCTACCTGCGGCTGCTCGCCAACTCCGACGACGACGGTGCGTTCCTGCGTGTGGTGAACTTCCCCGCGCGCGGCATCGGTGCGCGTTCGATCGAAGCGGTGCAGGAGGCGGCGAAGACTTTCGGCGGCAGTCTGTGGGCGGCGGTGCCGAAAGTGGCGGGCAAGGCCGGATCGACGCTGTCGGGCTTCGTGAGCATGATCGATGCGCTGCGCGCGGAGACCCAGGGGCTGTCCTTGCCCGAGGTGGTCGAGCACACGCTCGAAAGGAGCGGCCTGCTCGCGCACTACCGCGCGGAAAAGGAAGGCACTGACCGCGTCGAGAACCTGGAGGAACTGGTGAACGCCGCGGCGGCGTTCACGCAGGAGGAAGAGGCCGACGACCTGGCGACCTTTCTCGCGCACGCTTCGCTCGAAGCCGGCGAGCACCAGGCGATCGAAGGCTCCGATGCGCTGCAGTTGATGACGGTGCATTCGGCCAAGGGGCTGGAGTTCCACGCGGTGTTCATCACCGGGCTGGAGGAGGGCCTGTTCCCGCACGAACAGAGCCAGATGGCGAGCGACGGGCTGGAGGAGGAGCGGCGGCTGATGTACGTCGCGCTGACTCGCGCGCGCACACGGCTCTACCTCTCGTTCGCGCAGACGCGGCTGCTGCACGGGCAGACGCGCTACAACGTCGCTTCGCGTTTCATCGAAGAGATACCGGCAGGCATCACGCACTGGCTGACGCCGCGCGTGGGCGCGGGCCGGCACGACGCGACGGCGTGGGTCACTGCGCCTGCCCCTGAGGCTGCGACCCCGGCCGCCGCCAGGGCAGTGCCTTCGGGCTACAGGATCGGACAGTCAGTGATTCACCCGAAGTTCGGTCAGGGCGTGATCGTCAGCAGCGAAGGCTCGGGCACGGATGCCCGGCTGCAGATCAACTTCGGCAGGCAGGGAATGAAGTGGCTCGCGCTCGAATACGCGAAGCTGGCGCCGGCCTAGCCTCGTCCTACTCGAACAGCGGCAGTTGGCTCGCGCCGACAAGTACCGCCTGCTCGACCGCCTGCTTGGCGTCCTTGAGCGTGGTGGTCTCGCCGGCGCGATGGCCGGCTTCCCAGCGGTAAATGCCGTCCCACTCGCCCTTGGGCCCGAGTCTTACGGCACCGAGGCGTTCTTTCCCCAGCCAGTAGCCGTGCTGGAAGTAGCCTCGTTCCCAGAACGGCTTCGGTTTCCTGCCTGTGGCGCGTCGTTTGGTCATGATCGGTGAGGGCGGGTGATGGGTGGCGCCGATACCTTACTGAGCCTTGGGCGGCGATGCAACCTCCGCGTGCGGCCCCCTGTCGGGCGGGCGCGGATCACCACAGCGCGCCGACCGACACGACCCAGTAGCGCGCGAACCGGCCTGCGGCCTGCCACGCCGCGACAGTGACCCAGTTTAGCTGCAGCCACCCGGCGGCGACGCACAGCGCATCGCCCACCAGCGGCAGCCAGGCGAACAACAGTATCGGCGCGCCATAGCGCTGCACGCGTTCCACCTGCCTGAGCGGTTTCTTCCTGGCGATCAGCCGGCCGAGCGCGTAGGAAGTGAGGCCGCCGAGCGTATTGCCCAGGGTGGCGATGCCGATCGCCGGCCACAGCATTTCCCGGTGCAGTTTCAGGACCGCGTACAGGGCCACCTCCGAACTCAGGGGAACGAGGGTGGCGGCGAGGAAGGTGGCGAGCAGCAGCGACCACAGGCTTGCTTCGGGGGTAAACAACCAGTCCATTTGACCTGGAGCATAGAGGGAAACCCCCGGCTCGTGTAGAGTCATGAAAATATTGGGGTTTCTACCCGGTTTCTGCCAACTTGGCACTGCCGCCCATGCGCAACGACTACCTCGAAAAGATCCTGGCTAGCGCGGAGTGTAGCCCCCGACTCGCGCGGGCACGGCCGGACATGTAGACAGGAGTGTTACATCATGAACGACTCGTCAGGCATGCCGTCCTTTCCGGTGCCGCATGTACACGAGCAGGATGTCGAAAAGCTCGCGCGCGCGCTGGACCCCTTCGGCGCCGCTCGCTCGCTGCTCAAGGTCGGCCAGGCGTGGATGGATCATCCGATCGATTTCGCGGCGTCGATCACGCGCTTTTCGGGCGATCTGGTGGCGCTGCAGATGCACATGTGGAAGCGGGCGCTCGGCATGCCCGACCGCGACGTCGCGCCTCCGCGCTCGGACGACCTGCGCTTCGCCGATCCGGAATGGTCGAAGAACCCGTTCTGGGATTCGATCAAGCAGGTCTATCTCACCCTTACGCGAGACGGCGTGGACATGGTCTATGAGGCGCCCGATCTCACGGACAAGGAGCGGCGGCGCGCGGCGTTCTGGGCCAAGGCGCTGTTCAACGCGTTCGCGCCGACCAACTTCTTCTGGACCAACCCGGTCGCGCTGCATAAGTTCGTCGAGAGCCGGGGCGAGACCCTTGCGCGGGGGCTGGAGCAGTTCGTCGAAGACGTGCGCGCCGGCGATCTGCGCATGGTCGACCCCGAGCCTTTCGAGCTCGGCAAGAACCTCGCCACCACGCCGGGCGCGGTGGTATTCCGCAACCGCCTGCTCGAAGTGATCCAGTACAAGCCGCTGCGCGACCAGGTGCACGAGGTGCCGGTGGTGCTGGTGGCGCCCTGGATCAACAAGTACTACATCCTCGATCTGGAACCGAAAAAGAGCCTGGTGCGCTACTTGCTCGAGCAGGGCTACACGATCTTCGTCACCAGCTGGCGCAATCCACCTGCCGACATGGCCGAGGTGCGTTTCGAGGACTACCTCACCGACGGCGTGGACGCGATCGTCGATGCGGCAAAATCCATCTGCGGCGTGCCGCGCGTGCATGCGGTGGGTTACTGCCTGGGCGGCACCATGCTCTCGATCTACATGGCGTGGCTCAACCGCCGCTATCCCAATCCGGAAGACGTGCCGATCCAGAACTGGACGCTGCTCGCCTCGCTGCAGGATTTCTCGCAGCCGGGCGAAATCGAGGTGTTCCTCGACGAGGACAGCGTGGCCGAGTTGACGCGCCTGATGACGCGGCGCGGCTACCTGGAAGGCCGGGAGATGGAGACGGCCTTCCGCATGCTGCGTTCCAACAGCCTCATCTGGCACTACGTGGTGCACAAGTATCTCTACGGGGAGACCCCGCCGCCCCTGGACGTGCTGTACTGGAACACCGACGGCACGCGCATGCCGGCAGCGATGCACAGTTACTATCTGCGCGAGCTGTACATCAACAACAGCCTCATCGAAACCGACGCGCTGACCATCGCCGGGCAGCCGATCGATCTGAACCGCATTACCCAGCCGCTGTACGCGGTGAGCGCGGAGGACGATCACATCGCGCCGTGGCGCGCGACCTTCCGCGTGGCCAA
>MEQZ01000037.1 GCA_001770425.1 Betaproteobacteria bacterium RIFCSPLOWO2_02_FULL_65_20
CTGATCGCTGCGCTCGTCGTGGCCGGCGTCGGCATGGCCTTCGGCTACAAGGGGCTGCGCATGAAATTCCGCGTGCTGCTCCGCGCCCTGGTCGCGACCGGGCTGGCCAGCCTGGACATCCTGATCATCGCCGCGGCGGCCGGATTCATCGGCGGCATTCTGCAGGCGACCGGATTCGGATTTGCGCTGACCCTGCTGCTGGTCAAGATCGGCGCCGGCAATCTGGTCGCGCTGCTGATCATCGCCGCGATCCTGTGCATCGTCCTGGGCATGGGCATGCCGACCATCGGCGTCTATGTCCTGCTCTCGGTGCTCGTGGCGCCTTCGCTGGTGGAGGTCGGGTTCTCGCCGCTCGCCTCCCACATGTTCATCCTCTATCTGGGCATGATGTCGATGATCACACCCCCCGTGGCAATCGGCGCCTTCTTTGCCGCGAGCCTCGCCGGCGCACCGCCGATGCGCACCGGGTTCGTCGCCATGCGCCTGGGGTGGACCGCCTACATCGTCCCGTTCCTGTTCATGTTTTCACCGGCCCTGCTGCTGCAGAGCGGCTCGACGACCGAGACGGCCGTCGCCATTGCCACGGCGATCATCGGCGTGTGGCTGATTTCCACGGGGATGGTCGGCTACCTGGCAGGACAGATGGTCCGGTGGCTGCGGGTGGGATTCGTACTGTCCGGAATCGGCCTTCTGATTCCCGACCAGATCGCCTACTGGGCTGTCTGGACCGACATGGCCGGGGCGATCGCAGGCAGCCTGGTGGTCGCCTGCCAGTTGTTGCTGCGCCCGGGGAGATCGCGCGCGCCTGCAGCGCGTTCGGGCGCGGACTGAGAACGAAGAGAATTCAACAGCCGAACGGCGCGCGCGCAGCGTCCGCTCCTACCCGACCATGCGCTCCGGGCGCACCCACTCGTCGAACTGCGCCGCGGTGACGTGACCCGACGCGAGCGCTGCCTGGCGCAGCGTAAGTCCCTCGCGATGGGCCTTCTTTGCAATCTGTGCGGCCTTGTCGTAGCCGATATGCGGGTTGAGCGCCGTAACCAGCATCAGCGAATGCTGCAGGAGCGCATCGATGCGCTCCCGGTTCGCCTCGATGCCCGCCGCACAGTGGTCGTTGAACGAGCGCGCGCCGTCGGCGAGCAGGCGTGTGCTCTGAAGGAAGGCATGGATCAGCAGCGGCTTGTACACGTTCAGTTCGAAGTTGCCCAGACTGCCGCCGATGTTGATCGCCACGTCGTTGCCCAATACCTGGCAGCAGGCCATGGTCAACGCCTCGGCCTGCGTCGGATTCACCTTGCCCGGCATGATGGAGCTACCCGGCTCGTTCTCTGGAATGGCCAACTCTCCGATGCCGCAGCGCGGGCCACTCGCCAGCCAGCGCACGTCGTTGGCGATCTTCATCAGCGCCGCGGCGACGCTCTTCAGGCCGCCGTGGGCGTAGACCAGCGCATCGTGCGCCGCCAGCATCTCGAATTTGTTCGATGCCGAAACGAACGGAAGCCCGGTCAGCCGAGCCAGTTCCGCGGCAGCGCGGGTCGCGAACTCCGGATGCGTGTTCAGTCCGGTGCCTACCGCCGTGCCGCCCAGCGCCAACTCGTGCAGCCCCGCCTGGACCGCCTGCATGCGGGCAATGCCGTGCTCCAACTGGCTCGCGTACCCGGAGAATTCCTGTCCCAGCGTGAGCGGCGTGGCGTCCTGCAGGTGCGTGCGGCCGATCTTCACGATATCCGCGAAGTCCCGCGACTTCCCGGCCAGGGTGTCGCGCAATACGCGCAGCGCGGGCACCACCTGCTCGGCGAGCGCGCGTGCCGCGGCGACGTGCATCGCCGTAGGAAAGACATCGTTGGAGGACTGCCCCCGATTCACTTCGTCATTCGGATGCACGAGCCGCTGCTCGCCCCGCGGCCCGCCGAGCAGCTCGGAGGCGCGGTTGGCGAGCACCTCGTTCATGTTCATGTTGGTCTGCGTTCCCGATCCGGTCTGCCACATCACCAGCGGAAACTCGCCGTCGTGGCGGCCGGCCAGCACTTCGTCGGCAGCGCGGATGACGGCCTGCGCCTTCCCGGCATCGAGCAGGCCCAGGTCGCGGTTGATCGCGGCCGCGGCGCGCTTGACGAGCGCGAGCGCCAGAATCAGCTCCCGGGGCATGCGCTCGCCGGAGATACGGAAGAATTCCAGCGAACGCTGCGTCTGCGCGCCCCACAGGCGCCCAGCCGGAACGTCGATGGGGCCGAAGCTGTCGCTCTCGATGCGGGTGTCGCTCATGCGGGCATCCTCCCCAAGTCAGGGGACCCATTATGACGCCAGGAACGCGAGCGCGATGGACTGCTAAACTTCGTAGCTTTGTTAGGGAGAAATCCCCCGATGATCGCCGAAGCCCCCAAACCCGACGACTCCTTTACCGTACAGATGACCGACGGCGTGAACATAGAGATACGCCGCTATGGCATCGGCAAGGGTCCGTGCCTCGCGATCACCCACGGCAACGGGTTCGCCATCGACGGCTACCGCGTGTTCTGGGAACCGCTGCTCGAGCGGTTCGAGCTGGCGCTGTTCGACATGCGCAACCACGGCCGCAACGCCCCCAGCGGCGCGGACGGCCATCACTACAAGCAGCTGTCGATCGACATCGGCACCGTGCAGCAGGCAATCAAGTCCAAGCTCGCGCCCAGGCAGCCCATCGTCGGCGTTTTTCATTCCTTCTCGGCGCGTTCGGCCATGAAGCACGCGGTGGAAATCGGCGGGGGATGGGATGCCTTGTTTCTCTACGATCCGCCCGATGTGCCGCCACGCGACCATGCGATGTACGATCCGATGCGCACCTTCGAGGTGCGCCTGGTGGAGTTCGCCTGCAACCGGCCGGACAGGTTCGATTCGGCCGATGGCATGGTGAAATATTATCGTGAGAGCCGCGCGACATCGCGCTGGGTGCCGCAGGCGATCGAGGACATGGGCCGCTCGGTCGTACGCCGTGACGGAGCCGGCTGGACGCTCGCCTGCCAGCGCGAACTCGAGGCCTCCATCTACCTGTCGGCGCTGACGCTCGACCTGTGGCCGAAGGCGTCCGTGTACGGCTGCCCGGTGAAACTGATCGGCGCCGATCCGGACCTGAAGGGAAATGTGCCCACCGGGCTCGCGAACCAGGCGCTCGCGCGCGAGAACGGCTATATCTACGAATCCATTCCGCAGACCGGACACCTGCTGCAGGTCGAGCGCCCGCAAGAGTGCCGCAACGCGATGCTTTCGTATCTGCGCGAACTCGGCATTGCCTGATCGGCCTTCCCTGCCCTGCGCAGGGCTCGCGGCAGATCGCCATCCGATGCTGCGAGATCCCGCCGCCTCATTGCAAGGGCTGCGCTATCCCCGCTCCTGCGCACCGGCCTTCACCCGCGCCAGCACTTTCTGATTCCTCAAATCGATTACCGCCACCTCGTCGCGGGTCTCGCAGCCCACGAACGCACACGCGCCTTCCGGATCGAAAGCGATGTGTGCGGGCGCGCCGCTCACTTCCAGTCGCGCAACCACGGCGTGTTTCACCGCGTCGACCAGGCAAACGCTCGACTCGCCGGTGTTTGAAACCACGATCGTACGGTCGTCTGGACTGATCGCGAAGAAGTGCGGATAGATGCCCACCGGTATGCGCGCAACGACGCGATGCGTCTCGTTATTCCAGACGGTCAGGTCGTCTGAAGCGAAATTGGCGGCATATCCGACGCGTCCGTCGCGGCTCAGGACTGGAAGGTGAGTTGCGGAGCCGGCCGGGATCGTCGCGATGACCTCATGGCTCGCCGTATCCAGCACGGAAACGTCGTCCGAAAGCGTGTTCGCGACGTAGGCGCGACGGCTATCCTGGCTGAAGACGACGTGCCCGGGTCCCAGTCCCACGCCAACCTCCCCGAGCACCCGCTGTTCGCGGGCGTCGATCACCGTAATGCTGTGGGAGCCGCAGTTCGGCTGGTAGGCCCAGCGGCCGTCAGGCGAAACAGCAATGTCATGGGGCGCCACGCCCACGGAAAGCGTCGCCATCACGACACCTGCGCCATCCACGACCGTCACGACGTTGTCGGGGCCGCTGGGCACATAGACGAGATCGCGATCCGGCGACGCGCACGGAAGAAAGGGGCGCTTCCCCGTTGCCGCACTGGCGACGACCTTGTCGCTGGACGTGTCCACGATGGTGATGTCATTCGAGTCGGTGTTTGCCACATAGAGACGCTGCGCGTCATGGGAAAGCTCCAGATGCGAAGGCCTGTCTCCCACATCGATGTGTCGGAGCACCTTTCTGCCGGCCGCGTCGATCGCCGCGACACGGTTTCCCGTGGTGTTCGCATAGATCCGACCGTCGGGATGCGCAACGAGGGAGTGGGCGCCTCCGGCGCCGGGCCTCGGCGTCGAGGCGTCCGGCCGCATGACCAGCGTCGTCGTCCCGTCCACGTGCTCGATGGCGACGCGATATCCGAGTTCCAGCATCGAAACGTACAGCTGCGCCGGCCGCTCTTCGATCTGCGCACGCACCGCAGCGCCGGTTCCCCTGAGGGCGTAGTACTGCTCCCGCAGAAGCTCTGCCTGCCGATCAGGCCTCAGCCCGCGCAGATCCAGCGGCACGCTCGCCATGGACACTCCCCCTTTCCGCGCTTGGACGCTCAGATCCGTTGAATCGATCTACTTCTTCTTGCCGCGGTCCTGCCCGTTCTCCCCGCCGATCAGGAGGAACTTTGACCGGCCCTCGACCACTGCCCGCTCGCCGGCGCCCTCGGCACGGATTTCTGCGCCGTCGTCGCCGACAAGGTGAG
The DNA here is from genome assembly GCA_001770425.1 of Betaproteobacteria bacterium RIFCSPLOWO2_02_FULL_65_20. Classification (GTDB taxonomy): domain Bacteria; phylum Pseudomonadota; class Gammaproteobacteria; order Burkholderiales; family SG8-39; genus JACQTO01. Next base: position 4,794 of record MEQZ01000037.1, read on the forward strand.
AGTGAACCTTGATCAGGAGCTGGCGCTCCTCCGGCGCAAGGGCAACTGCGAAGACATCGGGCCGGTTGTAATGACCTGCGAAGTCGTGCAGAACCTTCGGAACAATGACGTCCTCGAGATCGACATCGCAGTAGAGAATCCCGTCGCCCGGTTCGTGCATTTCGGCGAGTACCTGCCCCCTGGGGCCGATGATCGAAGCACCGGGAAGTCTTCTGACGCGCTCCAGGTATTCCCTGTCGTCCTTCGTCAACCCATAGTGTTCGATCAGATCGTCGGTGATCACGCCGCTGGCATTGATGACAAAGCACTTCATCTGGTAGGCGAGGCCCCTCGTCGCCACCGTGATGTTGTCCTGCATCACGTTGGTGGGGCCGAAGTGCGCCGGCCAGGATGCGACGTGCACCAACGGGTAGTACACCGAGAGCGCGAACGCGGCCAGCGGATTGGAGTTCTCCCCGCAGAGCAGGCCGCTGATCGTCCCGAAATGGGCATGGAACGCGCGCAGAGTGCTGCCCTGGCCGCCGGTGTGCACCATGCGCTCGGTGAGCGTCGGCACCAGTTTCTGGTGTTTGCCCAGGAGTTCGCCCGAGCGGTCGATGAAAAGCTGGGTGTTCCACATGGTGCCGGTCGTTCCAGGCAGTTTCTCGCACACCCCCACGACCGCGACGATGTTCGCGTCGCGGCAGGCCAGGCACAATTTCTCGGTCGCCGCGCCCGGGACCTCGACGGCGTTCTTGAACAGCTCCTTCGAAAACATCAGTGCCTTGCTGCCTACGCTGGGCAGAAAATTGAACCAGCCAGGATGCGTCGGGATGAAGCCCTCGGGAAAACCGATCACGTCGGCGCCGTTCTTCCCCGCCTCGCGAATCAGGCTGCAGGCTTTCTCGACCGTAGCCTCGCGATCGAGGAACTCCGAGGCTGCCTGAACCGCGGCGAGCCGGATCTTCTTGAACGCATCACCCATGATTCAATGACCTCGTCTGTATCACCGCATCGCAGCGGTACTCAATCGGGTCCGGCCATAGTGGTTTGCCGCCTTGCTCCGGATTGTGATTCAGATCAAGAAATCGGCATGCGCTTCCCAACCCCGTGTAGGATCCGCGAAGGTCTTCGCTGCAGCATCATACATGCTGCGCCGAGCCGTCCCACGAACCGGCGCAGCCGGACTACATGCTCCTGCGGTACTGCCCCCCCACCTCGAACAGCGCGTGGGTGATCTGGCCGAGCGAGCAGCAGCGCACCGCGTCCGTCAGCACCTCGAACACGTTCCGGTCCTCGATCACCGCTCGCTTCAGGCGCTCGAGCATCGGGGCGCACTCGCTCGCGTGCCGCTGGTGGAAATCGGCCAGGCGCCGCAACTGGCTCTGCTTCTCCTCCTCGGTCGAGCGGATGAGTTCTATCCTCTGCGGCACCGGGTCGGCGTGGGGATTGCGGAAGGTATTGACGCCCAGGATCGGGTAGGAGCCGTCGTTCTTCTTCCTCTCGTAGTGCAGCGACTCGTCCTGGATCTTGCCGCGCTGGTAGCCGGTCTCCATCGCCCCGAGCACGCCGCCGCGTTCAGCCAGCGCATCGAACTCGCGCAGCACCGCTTCCTCCACCAGGTCGGTGAGCTCGTCGATGATGAACGCGCCCTGATTGGGATTCTCGTTCTTGGCGATGCCCCATTCGCGGTTGATGATCATCTGGATCGCCATCGCGCGGCGCACCGATTCCTCGGTGGGCGTGGTGATCGCCTCGTTGTAGGCGTTGGTGTGCAGCGAGTTGGTGTTGTCGTAGGTCGAGATCAGCGCCTGCAGCGTGGTGCGGATGTCGTTGAACGCGATCTCCTGCGCGTGCAGGCTGCGCCCGGAAGTCTGCGAGTGAAACTTCAGTTTCTGGCTGCGCTCGTTGGCGCCGTACTTGTGTTTCATCGCCACGGCCCAGATGCGGCGCGCCACGCGCCCGAGCACCGCGTACTCCGGGTCCATGCCGTAGCTGAAGAAGAACGACAGGTTGGGCGCGAAATCGTCGATGTGCATGCCGCGCGCGAGGTAGGTCTCGACGAAGGTGAAGCCGTTGGCCATCGTGAAGGCGAGCTGCGAGATCGGGTTCGCGCCGGCCTCCGCGATGTGATAGCCGGAGATGGACACCGAGTAGAAATTCTTCACCCCGTGGTGGATGAAGTACTCCTGGATGTCGCCCATCACCTTGAGCGAGAACTCGGTGGAGAAGATGCAGGTGTTCTGGCCCTGATCCTCCTTCAGGATGTCCGCCTGCACCGTGCCGCGCACCGTGGCGAGCGTCCACTCGCGGATCTTCTGCGCCTCATCCTCGGTCGGCTCGCGCCCGTTGTCGGCCTTGAACTTGTCCAGCTGCTGGTCTATTGCCGTGTTCAGGAACATCGCCAGCATGGTCGGCGCGGGCCCGTTGATGGTCATCGACACCGAGGTGTTCGGCGCGCACAGGTCGAAACCGTCGTAGAGCACCTTGCTGTCCTCGAGCGTGGCGATCGAGACGCCGGAGTTGCCGACCTTGCCGTAAATGTCGGGTCGGGTGGCCGGGTCGAAACCGTACAGCGTCACCGAGTCGTAGGCGGTCGAGAGGCGCTTCGCCTCGCTGTCCTTGGAAACGTACTTGAAGCGCCGGTTGGTGCGGAACGGATCGCCCTCCCCGGCGAACATGCGCGTGGGGTCCTCGCCGCCCTGGTCGTCCCGGCGCTTGAACGCGAACACGCCGGCGGTGTACGGGAACGATCCGGGCACGTTCTCCAGCATCAGCCAGCGCAGCAGCTCGCCCTCGTCCTCGTAGCGCGGCAGCGCCACCTTGCGGATCACGCTGCCCGAGAGCGTGGTGTGGGTGAGCCGGGTGCGGACCTCGCGGTCGCGGATCTTCACCACGTATTCGTCGCCCGAATAGGCGCGTTGCATCTGCGGCCACATGTCGAGCAGTTTCTTCGCGCGCGAGTCGAGCCTGGCTTCGCGGTCGGCGATCAGCACGTCGAGCGAAGCCACTTCTTCCTTGCACTCGATGCGCAGCATGGCCTTGCTCGCAGCCAGCTGCTGGCGCTCGCGGGCGAGCCTGGACTGTTCGGCCGCATGCCGGCGATAAGCGCGCACCGCCTCGGCGATCTCGGCCAGATAACGCGAGCGCGCGGGCGGCACGATGATGTTCTTGCCCGAGGACGAGCGGCCCGTCACGACCGGGAGCCGGCCCGGCCCGGCCTTCAGCCCGTGCTCGGCCAGGCGCGAACTGAGCCCCTGGTAGAGCGCGGTGACGCCGTCGTCGTTGAAGCGCGAAGCGATGGTGCCGTAGACCGGCATCTCCCCGGCCTCCGCGGCAAAGAGCTTGCGGTTGCGCTGGTATTGCCTGCGCACGTCGCGCAGCGCGTCCTGCGCGCCGCGGCGGTCGAACTTGTTGATCGCGACGAAGTCGGCGAAGTCGAGCATGTCGATTTTTTCGAGCTGGCTCGCGGCGCCGAATTCGGGCGTCATCACATAGAGGGAGACGTCGACCAGCGGCACGATGGCCGCATCGCCCTGTCCGATGCCGGAGGTCTCGACCACGACGAGGTCGAAACCAGCGACGCGGCAGGCGGCGATCGCGTCGGCCAGCGCCACCGGCACCTCGCTGCCCGCCTCGCGCGTCGCGAGCGAACGCATGTACACCCGCGCACCCTTGGCCCACGGCTCGATCGCGTTCATGCGGATGCGGTCCCCGAGCAGCGCGCCGCCGGACTTGCGCCGCGAGGGATCGACGGCCAGCACGGCGATGTGCAGCCGGTCGCCGCGGTCGTGGCGCAAGCGCCGGATCAGCTCGTCGGTGAGCGAGGACTTGCCGGCGCCGCCGGTGCCGGTGATCCCCAGCGCGGGGACCGTCTTCGCCTGCGCGTCCCTGAGCAGCTGGGCGCGCAGCCCGGCCTCGCACGAGCCGTGCTCCAGCGCCGTGATCAGGCGCGCGAGGTCTCGCCGGTCGCCGGCCTTGACGCCCTTCAAGTCGCGCGGGGCGTGCGTCGCAAGGTCCTCGTCGCAGCGCGAGACCATGTCGTTGATCATGCCCTGCAGGCCCATCTTCTGCCCGTCTTCGGGCGAGTAGATGCGCGCGACGCCGCAGGCTTCGAGTTCGCGGATTTCCTCGGCGACGATCACCCCGCCGCCGCCGCCGAACACCTTTATGTTCTCGCCGCCGCGCGCATGCAGCAGCTCGAGCATGTACTTGAAATACTCGATATGCCCGCCCTGGTAGGAGGACACGGCGATGCCCTGCACGTCCTCCTGCAGAGCGGCGGTCACCACTTCCTCCACCGAGCGGTTGTGCCCCAGGTGGATGACCTCGACGCCGGTCGCCTGCAGCATGCGGCGCATGATGTTGATCGACGCATCGTGGCCGTCGAACAGCGATGCCGCCGTGACGAAGCGGATCTTGTTTTTCGGGATGTACGCAGTCGGTTGATGCCCGAGACTGAGGTCAGTCATTGGAGCCTCTCGATGGCCGGTCCGCCCCGCGGGGCGGCGGCCGGCAGATGACCCGGATGGCTCTCACTTTACGTTAACGTCAACGTCAACGTCAAGCAGGGCCCCGCTGCGCCAGCAGCTTGCGCAGTTCGGTCTTGAGCACCTTGCCGGTCGTGTTCTTGGGCAGCGCGGCGATCAGTTCGTAGCGCTTCGGGCGCTTGAAGCGGGCGATGTGCTCCAGACACAGCCTGTCCAGGTCCGCCGCGTCGAGGCGGGCGCCCTGCTTCGCCACCACGAAGGCGACCACGTTTTCGCCCCATTCGGGGTCTTGCTCGCCCACCACCGAGACTTCGCTCACCGCGGCATGCCGCAGCAGCACCTCTTCGACCTCGCGCGGATAGATGTTCGAGCCGCCGGAAATGATGACGTCCTTGCTGCGATCGCGCAGCGTGAGGAACCCTTCCTCGTCGAGCGAGCCGACGTCTCCGGTGTGCAGCCAGCCGCCGCGTAGCGTCTCGGCGGTGGCCGCCTCGTTCTGCCAGTAGCCCAGCATCACCGCGTCGCCGCGCACCAGGACTTCGCCAGTCGCGCCGGCGGCAAGCGCCTCGTCCCCGCCACCGGCGATGGCGACCTCGATCCCGGTCTGCGGCAGTCCGACCGACGCCAGCCGCTGCTCGTAGCGGAGGTGGGCGATGTCGGCGTGCAGTCCCTTGCCCATGGCGGTAATGGTCATCGGCGACTCACCCTGGCCGTAGATCTGGGCCAGCTTGTGGCCGAATCGCGCCAGCGCGCGTTTGCACTCCTCGACATACATCGGCCCGCCGCCGTAGACCAGGGTTTTCAGGTTGGCCGTATCGGCGTCGCGCCGATGGTCCACCAGACGCTTCACCATGGTCGGCGCCGCGAACAGGGTGGCGCCGCGCCAGCGCCGGATGAGCGCATACACCTCGTCGGGATCGAAGCCCCCGGACTCGGGCGCGACGTTGAGCGCCGCGTGCGCCACGTGCGGCAGCACGTAGAGGCCCGAGCCGTGCGACATCGGCGCGGCGTGCAGGATGCTGTCGCCCGGTTCGATCGCGTCGACGTCCGCGAAGTAGCCGAGTGTCATCGCCATCAGGTTGCGGTGGGTGATCATCACGCCCTTGGGCCGGCCCGTGGTGCCGCTGGTGTAGAACAGCCAGGCGACATCGTCCGCGGCCCGCGCCGCCGGGACAATCGGTGCGCAGGCGCTCAGGCGCTCGTAATCCGCCGAGCCGGCCTCGATCACATGCGATAGCGCAGGCACTGCGCTGGACAGCGAAGACACTGCGCCGGCGTGCCCGGCCGTCACGAAGCAGGCGCGGGCGCCGCTGTCGGAAAGAATGAACTCCAGTTCCTTCGGATGCAGCTTCGCATTGATGGGCACGGCAGCAAGGCCCGCGTGCCAGCACGCGAACAGCACCTCGATGTACTGCGGGCAGTTGCCCATGACCAGCGCGACGCGGTCGCCCGGCGCGAGGCGCGATCCGAGCGCCCCCGCCATACGCGCGACGCGATCGGCCAGCTGAAGGTAGGTCGCCGTGACGGCGTCTCCCAGCGCGAGCGCCGGCTGATGGGGGTACGCCCGGGCGCTGCGCACGAGAAGCCGCGCAAGGTTGAATCCCGCTGCAGTTGATCCGGCGGTCACCATGCAGGCGGATTGTACCGCCGGCTAGCGGGCGAAGCGCTTGACCAGGTTCATGAGTTCATCCACCGCCGCGTCCCCGTCGCCCGACTTGATCGCGGACCGGACGCAGCCGTTGGTGTGGCTTTCGAGCAGTTGCATGGCAAGCGCGTCGAGCGCGGACTGGATCGCCGCTATCTGCGTCAATACGTCGACGCAATAGCGGTCCTCCTCGACCATCTTGGCGACGCCTCTGGCCTGTCCCTCGATCCGGTTCAGGCGCTTGAGGAGAGCCGACTTGTCAGGCTGTACAACGGCAGGGTGCGCGTGATGCTCGCACTTCTGCGCATCAGGCCGTGACTTCATACCCGGCTTCCTCGATCGTGCGCTTGAGTTGGTCTACGCCCAGCTTGGCGGGGTCGTAGTCGACCACTGCGCACTTCTTGTCCAGGGACACGTCGGCTTTCGCCACCCCTTCAAGTGCGTTCAGCACCTTGGTGACGCTGCTCACGCAACCGCCGCAAGTCATACCCGAAACGCCTAGAGTTACCGTTTGCATCGATGTCTCCTTTCGTCTTGAAAATTGCACGGACCGCGTTCAGCCCCGCCGCCAGCGCCGCAGCAGCAGGGAATTGGTGACCACCGACACCGAGGACATCGCCATCGCCGCCCCGGCGATCACCGGGTTCAGCATCCCGGCCATGGCGAGGGGGATGCCGAGCACGTTGTAGATGAAAGCGAAGAACAGGTTCTGCCGGATTTTGCCGAGCGTGGCGCGCGACAGGCTGATCGCGTCGACGACCGAAAGCAGATCGTTGCGCATCAGCGCGATATCTGCCGCTTCGATGGCAACGTCCGAGCCCGCGCCGATGGCGAAGCTCACGTCGGCCGCGGCGAGTGCGGGCGCGTCGTTGACCCCGTCGCCGACCATCCCGACCACCTGCCCCGCGGACTTGAATTCGGCCACCGCAGCCGCCTTGTCGCCCGGCAGCACCTGGGCCCGGTATTTGGCTACGCCGGCGGATTCGGCAATCGCTTTCGCCGTCGCGGCATTGTCACCGGTCAGCATCACCACATCGATTCCCATGCCCCGCAGCTTTCCGACAGCTTCCCTGGAGCTTGCGCGCAGTTTGTCGGCAATCGCGATATAGCCGAGGATGCGCCCCGCCCCGCCGACCGCGATCACGGTCTTGCCCTGCTCGACCAGCGGCCCGAGTGCCGCGGCGTCGATGGTCAAGCCCGATTCCGTGAGAAACGCCGGCGCCCCCAAGAGCAGCGTCTGTTCTCCGCCGAGCGCGGGAACGGCAAGTATCGCCTGCACGCCCTTGCCGGTCTCGGAGCGGAAATCGCGGATCGACGTCAGCGGCACCGCGAGCTGTTTCGCATGTTCGAGCACCGCGTGCGCCAGCGGATGGGCCGAGCCGGATTCGAGGCTGGCCGCGACCATGATCAATTCCCCGTCTGAAAATCCGTCTGCCGCAAGCACGTCGGTCACCACCGGTTTGCCCTCGGTAAGGGTGCCGGTCTTGTCGACAATCAGGGTGCGGATTTTCTCCGCCCGCTCCAGCGCCACTGCGTTCTTGACCAGCACCCCGACCTGCGCGCCGCGCCCGGTGCCCACCATGATGGCCGTCGGTGTCGCCAGGCCGAGCGCGCACGGGCAGGCGATGACCAGCACGGCGACCGCGTTCACCAGCGCCGGCGCGAGCTCGCCGCCGATGCCCCACCACAGCGCGAAGGTCGCCGCGCTGATCGCGACCACGACCGGTACGAACACGCCGGAGACCTGATCGGCGAGGCGCTGGATCGGCGCTTTCGTGCCCTGAGCCTCGCGCACCAGCCGGATGATGCTGGCCAGCATGGTCGCCGCGCCCACACCCTCGGCCCCGCAGCGCAACAGTCCCTGCAGATTGAGCGTGCCGGCGAACACCTTGTCGCCCGGCCGCTTGCCGACTGGAAGACTCTCGCCGGTGAGCATGCTTTCGTCGACGCCGGATTCCCCGGTAGCTACCAGACCGTCGACGGGAATACTCTCGCCGGAGCGGACCACGAATATGTCGCCGACCTGCATGCTCGCAACCGGCACCTCGACCAGTACGCCGTCGCGCTCCACGCGCGCGGTCTTGGGCTGCAAGCGGATGAGCGCCTCGATCGCGGCCGAGGTCCCGAGTTTGGCCCGCGCTTCGAGCAGCTTGCCCATCAGGACCAGCGTGATGATCACCGCGCTCGCTTCAAAGTAGACATGCTGTTGATACAGGCCGAACAGCGTGACGATGGCGGAGAGGCCGTAGGCCATGGTCGTGCCCAGCGCGATCAGCACGTCCATGTTGGCGCCGCCGCCGCGCAATGCCTTGTAGCCGCCGACGTAGAAGCGCCGGCCGACCCAGAACTGCACCGGCGTCGCGAGCGCGAGCTGGATCCAGCGCGGCAGCACCTCGTGGCCCGGGCTGTCGAAAGTCGCGAACATCTGCACCACCAGCGGAATGCTGAGTGCGACGGAAAACCACAGCAGCCGCAGATCGGCTCGGTAGGCGTCGGCCCGGCGAGCCTTTTCCTCCTCGGCACTGGCCTCGACGCGCTCGCTCGCGTCGTATCCCGCTTTTCGGATTGCGGCGCTAAGCCGCTCGACGCTGGCCAGCCCCGGCACGTAGCGCACCCGGGCGGTCTCGCTGGCGAAATTGACTTCGGCGCGCACGCCCTCCAGCTTGTTCAATCCCTTTTCGATGCGCACTGCGCACGCCGCGCAGGTCATGCCGTAAATCGTGAGTTCGGCCAGCCGATCCGGAACCGAGTACCCGGTCCTGCGGATCGCCTCGATCACGCCAGCAGCTGACGTCGCGCCTGGCTGGACTGTCACCCGCGCCGACTCCGCGGCAAAATTCACGTTCGCCGCCACGCCCGGCAGCTTGTTCAGGCTCTTTTCGATGCGGGCCGCGCAGGCGGCACAGGTCATACCCTCGATCGGCATGTCCAAGCGAAGTGCTGATGACGATTCCATTGATTTCAGGTCCAAAATTTGGGTTGCCGCAATTCGAATATTATACCCGTGTGGGGTATGTGTCAAATACCCTCTGCGGGTATAATGCTTACCGCTCGTTCGGGCACTGAGCCGACGGTAACGCGAATGAAGGAGAAACGACGATGACGGACGCAGTTCGACGAAATGCAGCCCGGCCCGGCGGCGCACCGGTCTACTTCGCGTCGCGAATCTTGACCTTGATCCTGGCGGTCATGCTTCTCCCTGCGTTCGCAGCCGCGCCGTCCGCCCGTGACGTGGCCAAGGGAAAACCGCGTCTCGCCAGCCTGCAAATCGAGATCTGGCCGGAATTCGACCGCCCGGCGGCCGCGCTTGTGATTCTCAAAGGGGAGATTGCGGCAGGCGTTCCGCTTCCGGCTGCAGTAAGTCTGCGCATCCCCGCCGCCTCCGGCGGCCCAACGGCGGTTGCGTCCTCGGCCACAATGGGCGGCAATCTTGCCAATATGAAGTATGACCGCAAGGACGCGGGCGACTTCATCACGCTGACATTCGACGCGCCGGAGCGCGTGTTCCATGTCGAGTTCTACGACCCGCTCGTGACGACTGCGGCCGGCCGCAGCTACACCTACGCCTGGACCGGCGACCTGGCGGCGGACCGGTTGAACGTCGTCGTCCAGGAGCCCGCAACGGCGAGCGACCTTTCGGTACAACCGCCCCTGGATGCCGCGGCTGCTGGCCCGGACGGACTGCGCTACCGATCGGCGGAGTTGGGAGCCTTCCAGGCGGGAAAGCGATTGGAGGTGAAGGTCCGCTACACGAAGACGGATCCGCGAACTTCGGTCGAGATAGTCAAGCCCAAGAGTCCGGACGCATCGCAGCTCCCGACCGCGCAGCTCAAGACCGGGCCGTTCGATAATCCAGGGCCGAGCAAGGCTGAACTCGCAATCTGGCTGGTCGGCAGCGTCGCTGCGTTGGGCCTCGGCATCTGGGCAGCCATGATGTGGTGGTACGGGCGCAAAGGGCTGCCGGAATCTCCGCCAAGCGGCGCCCGGTTCTGTCGCAAATGCGGTGCTCCCTCGACGCGAGGCGACCGGTTCTGTTCCAAGTGCGGCGCAAAGCTGGCGTAGGCGACCCTCACGCTGCATCGCGGACTGCTAATCCAGCAGCAGCGGCGCAGCTGGATCAGCCGGTTGCTGGTTCACCGTGACTTATTCGTCGCGTTCCGAAACCACTTCGGGAAACGGCAGCTCGGCAGAGCGCTCGCTTAACATCCTGCAGAACCCGCCCGCAGCGCGACAAGCAGCGATTTGAAAGGCAGGAGCACGCAGCCGTAGCGGCTGCGGTGCCCGTGCACCGGCGCAAATGCGGCAAGTTCGGGCCAGCCCGAATCCCAGCCCGCGGGCGGCGGGCCCGAGCGCTCGAGCATCTCGGCCAACTGCGCGGCCAGGCGCTCGATCTCCTCGGCGCTCGCGCCGGTCGCGCGTTGGCCGATCGCCGCGGCCGCCGCGCGGCACAGCAGGCAGCCCTTGACCCG
>MEQZ01000038.1:0-7716 GCA_001770425.1 Betaproteobacteria bacterium RIFCSPLOWO2_02_FULL_65_20
AACATGATCGGTCCGTCAACCGGCGGAATTTCGTTCCCCGGCGCGTCTCAGCCCTGCTCGCGCAGCTTGAATCGCTGCAACTTTCCGGTTTCGGTGCGGGGCAGGCTGGCGACGAATTCGATCTTTCGCGGGTACTTGTACGGGGCGATGCCGGCCTTCACGTAATCCTGGAGCGCGCACGCCATCTGCTCGTTGGCGGTGTAGCCCGGTTTGAGCACGACGAACGCCTTCACGATCTGGCCGCGCTCCTCGTCGGGGACGCCGACGACGCCGCACTCCGACACGGCCTCGTGCTCCAGCAGCGATGACTCCACCTCGGGACCGGCGATGTTGTAGCCGGCGGAAATGATCATGTCGTCGGTGCGCGCCTGAAAGTAGTAATAGCCGTCCTTGTCCCTCTTGTAGGCGTCGCCGGTGACGTTCCAGCCCTTTTCCACATAGTTCTTCTGCCGCTTGTCGGCCAGATAGCGGCAGCCGGTCGGCCCCTTTACGGCCAGGCGGCCTACGACCCCGGGCGGGCAGGGCTTGCCCGCATCGTCGAGCACGGTGGCCCTGTAGCCGGGAATCGCGTAGCCGGTCGCGCCGCGGCGCACGCGGTCGGTCGTGTGCGAGACGAACATGTGGATCATCTCGGTCGACCCGAGGCCGTCGATGATCTCGATGCCGCTTGCCCGCTTGAACAGTTGCCGCGTCGCATCGGGCAGGGCTTCGCCCGCCGAGACGCATTTCTTCAGGCTGCCCAGCCTGTAGTTCTTCGCCAGGCCGGCCATCTGCCGGTAGAAGGTCGGTGCCGAGAAGCACACGGAGGCCTTGAAATCCTGGATGGTCTGCAGGAGCGCGCTGGGCGTCAGCCGCTCGATCAGCACCGTGGAGGCGCCAAAGCGCATCGGGAAGCACAGCATCCCGCCCAGGCCGAAGGTGAAGGCGATCGGCGGCGTGCCGCAGAAGATATCGTTTCGATGCGGTTTCAGGCACGATCGCGGCCAGCAGTCGGTCATCGCCAGGACGTCGCGATGGAAATGCATCGTGCCCTTGGGCTGGCCGGTGGTGCCCGAGGTGAACGCGATCAGCGCAACGTCGTCCACGGCCGTATCGACGTTGCTGAATTCGGCCGGGTGAAACTCCAGCAGGTCATCGAGCGAGCCGCGCCGCCCGCTGTTGAAATACAGCACCTGCTTCATGTCGGCGCATTGGGACTTCGCCAGTTCCATGTCCTCGGCGAGCCGCACGTCGCACAGCGCCGCGGACACCCTGGCCTTGTCGATGATCTGCTTGAGTTCCTTGACGCGCAGCAGCGGCATGGTCGCCACGGCGACGCATCCGGCCTTGATCACCGCGAACCAGCACGCGGCCATCTCCGGGTTGTTCGGGCCGCGCAGCATCACCCGCGTTCCTGGGACGAGTCCCATGTCTTTCTGGATCACGTGCGCGATCTGGTTCGCCCGCGTCAGGAGCTGGCGGTAGGTGCAGACGTACTTCCTGCCGTCGATCAGCGTGTGGATCACCGGCCGGTCCGCGCTGCCGCCGGCGACCATCCTGTCCAGGAGTTCGGCGGCGCAGTTCATGCGCGCCGGGTATTTCAGCTCCGGCAGCTCGAAGATGAACTCGGGCCACTGGTTCTTGGGCGGCAGATTGTCGCGTGCGAACGTGTCTATGTGGGCGGTGTAGGCCATCGCTGTATCTCCTGCTCGACCGGCAGTGCCCGAAACGGGCAGGGTGCCCGGTTTTTGCCTTTATCATGTCCCCCTATTTTTAAAAATAGGGGGATGCATAAGAACCAAAAAAACACGGTCGGCCGACGCCAGGGGCAGTGGGCCGACTAGCTGATCTTCCCCTCCGCGCGCAGCTTCGCCGCGATGTCCTCGCGCAGGTCCTTCTTGCTGATTTTGCCCACGGTCGTGAGCGGGAAGCGCTCGACGAGTTCCAGCCGTTCCGGCAGCTTGAACCTCGAAATGCCGGTCGCGTCCATGAACTGGCGCAGTTCTTCGAGGGACAGTATGGCCTGCTCGCGCGCAATCACGTAGGCGCAGACCTTTTCGCCCAGCAGCGGATCGGGCATGGCGACGATGGCGACATTCAAGACGGCAGGGTGGCGAAGGACGAGATTCTCCACTTCCTCGGCCGAAATCTTTTCGCCGCCGCGGTTGATGAGGTCCTTGACGCGCCCCTCGACCGAGAGATTGCCCGAGGCGGTAACGCGCACCACATCGCCGGTGCGATAGAAGCCGTCTTCGGTAAAGGCCTTTGCGTTGTGCTCGGGGGCCTTGTAGTAGCCCCGTATCGTGTACGGTCCGCGGGTGAGCAGTTCGCCGGGCTCACCCGGCGCCGCGGGATTGCCGTTCCAGTCGACAATGCGTATTTCATCCGCGGGCGACATGGGCCGGCCCTGGGTGTTGTACAACACCTCCTGCGGATCGTTCACGTGCGTGAAATTGAGCAACCCCTCGGCCATTCCGTACACCTGCTGCACCGTGGCACCCAACAGGGGCTTGATGCGCGCGGCGACTTCGGCGGACAGCCGCGAGCCTCCGACCTGGAGCAGGCGCAGCCAGGACAGGTTGTACTTTTCCCGCAGCGGCGAGTTAAGCCATTGGATGGTGACCGCAGGCACATGCGCCGTCATGGTGACGCGCTCGCGCTCCACCACGGGAAACGCAGTCTCGGGGCTGGGGCTCGCCGCGAGGACCACGCGAGCGCCGCGCGAGAGAACGCCGAACGCCCCCGGACTGCCGAGCGGGAAATTGTGCGAAATCGGCAGCGCGATCAGATACACCGAATCGGCACTTACGCCCGACACATCGGCGGCCAGGTCGAAGTTGTATTCGTAGTCGTCATGGGTGCGCGGAATGAGCTTGGGAAGTCCCGTCGTGCCGCCGGACAGAAGGAAAAAAGCCACATCCGACGAGGATGGGCGTTGTCCCCCGGCGAGCGCGGCGCCTCGGGGATCGGGCTGCGAAAGCATGTTCCCGATCGAGTGGACCCCGGGCGGCAGCTTATCGCCCGCAATCAGCAGATGTTTCAGCGACGGGGTCCCCGGGGCAATCTTGCGCACCATGTCGACGTAGTTGAAGCCGCGGAATTCCAGCGGCGCCGCGTAGGCAACGGCAGCGGAGAATTCGATCAGGTAGCGGATTTCGGTCTCGCGGTGCGCCGGCAGCGCCATCACCGGCAGCGCGCCGATCTTGAACAGCGCGAAGCTCAGGTACAGGAATTCCGGCACGTTGTTCAACTGCATCACCACCCGGTCCCGGGGCCGGATTCCGAGCGCAGCGACGTGGGAGGCGACGTGGTCGACCCGCGCGCCCAACTCGCGGTAGCTGATGCGCTCCTCGCCCGTGACCACGGCAATTCGCTCGCCGTAGCGCTTCACCCATTCGTCGAGGTGATCGCCCAGCGTGATTCCCTTCCAGTAACCCCGCCGGCGGTAATCGTCCGCCGCCTCTGCGGGATACGGAATGAAGCCTTCGAGAAGTTCAGTCATGGTCGGACGCCTGCTCAGTGCAAACCGTTCATCTGCAGTTGGGCATCGACTCCTGGGAAAGCTCGTTTCTTATGCGTTCAGCGCAATCTGTGCAGCACGTTCCAGATTGCGCTCAAGCTGCGCGCGTCCGGACAAGTACTGGTTCGGCCACGCCTGGTCAGTGTAGCGCAGCTGCGCCGCGGCGTGCAGCGTCCAGTACGGGTCCGTCAGATGCGGCCGCGCCAGCGCGCACAGGTCGGCGCGGCCGGCGGCGACGATGCTGTTTACCTGGTCGGGTTCGGTGATGGCGCCCACCGCCATGGTGGCGATGCGCGCCTCGTTCCTGATCCGGTCGGCAAGCGGCGTCTGGTACATGCGGCCGTAGACGGGACGTGCGGCCGTCGAGGTCTGGCCGCTGGAGACGTCGATCAAGTCGGCGCCGGCGTGCTTGAAGGCGCGAGCGATCTGCACGGCCTCCTCGGGCGTGGTGCCTCCCTCGGCCCAGTCCACCGCGGAGATGCGCACCGACATCGGGCGATTCTCCGGCCAGGCATCGCGCAGCGCGCGGAACACGTCGAGCGGGAAGCGCAGCCGGCCCTCGAGATTGCCGCCGTAGCCGTCCGTGCGCCGGTTGGTGAGCGGGGAGATGAACGCCGAGAGCAGATAGCCGTGGGCGCAGTGCAGTTCCAGCATGTCGAAGCCGCAGGCGGCCGCGCGCTTCGCAGCCCGGACGAATTCGCCACGGACGCGATTCATGTCCCGGCGCGTCATGGAACGCGGCAAGGCGTTCATCGCGCTCCAGGCGAGGGCCGAGGGGGCGACGAGCGGCCAGCCGCCTTCCTCCAGGGGCTCGTTCTCGCCCTCCCAGGGGACGCGCGTCGCGCCCTTGGGACCGGCGTGGCCGAGCTGGATGCCGATTTTCGCCGCGGTTCCGCGGTGCACGTAATCCACGATGCGCGTCCAGGCGGCGGCCTGCGCGGCGTTCCACAACCCGGCGCAGCCCGGGGTGATGCGCGCATCCGGCGCGACGCACACCATCTCGGTGAACACCAGCGCCGCGCCGCCGTGCGCGCGCGTGCCCAGGTGAACCAGATGGAATTCCCCGGGCAATCCGTCGCTGGCCGAGTACATCGCCATCGGCGACACCACGACGCGGTTGGCGAGTTCCATGCCGCGCAGCCGAAACGGCGTGAACATCGGCGGCCTGGGTTCGCCGCCCGCGCCGGACTTCCTGCTGAGCCAGGCCTCTATCAGTTCCACGAAGCGCGCGTCGCGCAGCTTCAGGTTGTCGTGGCCGACGCGCTGGCTGCGGGTCATCAGGCTGTAGGCGAACTGCACCGGCTCCAGCACGGAGTAGCGCTCCACGTTCTCCGACCACTGCATGCTGTTGCGCGCCGCGCTCTGCAGCCGCGCCACCTCGGTGCGGCGCTCTGACTCGTAGGCGGCGAGCGCTTCGGGCACGGATTCGTGCCTGCGGAACGCGTGCTCCAGCGCGATCGCGTCCTCCATCGCGAGCTTGGTGCCCGAGCCGATGGAGAAGTGCGCCGTGTGCGCGGCATCGCCCATGAGCACGATGTTCCCGTGCGCCCAGCGCTGGTTCAGCACGCGCACGAAGTTGAGCCATTGGGAACCGCGCGGGTGCCGCGCGTTGCCGATCAGCTTCGCGCCGTCGAGCAGCTTCGCGAACACGCGCTCCGAGAATGCGAGCGACTCCTCCAGGCTCATGCTGTCCAGTCCATGCGCGAGATAAGTCTGCTCGTGGCACTCGACGATGAAGGTGCTCATCGTGTCTTCGTGAGGATAGACATGGGCCTCGAACCAGCCGTGCTCGGTGCGCTCGAAGGCTTTCACGAACGCCTCGTAGGAGCGGCTGGCGCCGAACCACATGAAGCGGCACTTGCCCGGCTCCAGGTCAGGCTTGAAATACCCGGCATAACGGCTGCGGATCGCGCTGTTGATCCCGTCCGCGGCGACGACCAGGTCGGCACCGGCGAAACGGCTGTCGTCGGTGACGTCGGTCTCGTATTCGATGCGCACGCCGAGGCCTGCGGCGCGCGCCTGCAGGATATTGAGCAGGCGCCGACGGTGGATGCCGCACATGCCGTGGCCGCCGGAGACGATCACCTCGCCGCGGTAGTGGATGTCGATGTCGTCCCAGTGGCGGAAACTGGCGAGGATGTCGCGATGAGTTTCGGGATCGGAGTCTCGCAGGTTGTCCAGCGTGGCGTCCGAGAACACCACGCCGAAGCCGAACGTGTCGTCGGGGCGGTCGCGCTCCAGCACGGTGACCTCGTGGCGCGCGTCCGCGAGTTTCATCAGGATGGAAAAATACAGCCCGGCCGGGCCGGCACCTATGCAAACAATGCGCATCACGCCATCCCCAAGCCAGAATCACACAAGTAACTGGTTTCGGTTTTGATCAATCTCCGGATTTTGGAAAGTTGCGAAGTCTGCAACTTTCCAAAATCCGGAGACCTATGAAACCCCAACTTCTTCACCACTGCTTTGAAACGCGTGACTTGCGCGTGACTACTTCAGCGTCTCGCGCGCGATGATCAGCTTCTGCACTTCGGTCGCGCCCTCGTAGATGCGCAGCGATCGGATCTCGCGGTAGAGCTTCTCCACCGGCTGCCCGCTGACCACGCCCAGGCCGCCGAATATCTGCACCGCCCGGTCGATCACCTGCTGTGAAGTCTCGGTCGCGACCATCTTCGCCATCGCGGTTTCGCGGGTCGTCTTCGCACGCTTGACGTCGCGCAGCCATGCGGCGCGGTAGGTGAGCAGCGCCGAGGAATCGATGCCGGTCGCCATGTCGGCGATCGCCGCCTGGGTGAGCTGGAAGTCGGCCAGCACCTGGCCGAACATCTTGCGCGACTTGGCGCGTGCCATCGCCTCGTCGAGCGCGCGCCGGGCAAAGCCGATGGCTGCAGCGGCAACCGAGGCGCGAAAGATGTCCAGCGTCTGCATCGCCACCTTGAAACCGCCGGCCGGATCGCCAAGGCGCTGCGCCGCCGGAACCCGGCAATTGCGGAATGCGAGCGTCGCCAGCGGATGCGGCGCGATCACGTCGATGCGCTTGGCGATTTCGAGCCCCGGCGTGTCCGCGTCGACCACGAACGCGCTGATGCCGCGCGCGCCGGGCGCTTCGCCGGTGCGCGCGAACACGCAGTAGAAATCGGCGATGCCGCCGTTGGAGATCCAGGTTTTCTCGCCCTCGAGCACGTACTCGTCGCCTTCGAGGCGCGCGCTGGTGGCCATCGCCGCGACGTCCGAGCCCGAGTCGGGCTCCGAGAGTGCGAACGCGGCGATCGCCTCGCCCGCGGCCACGCGCGGCAGATAGCGGCGCTTCTGCGCCTCGTTGCCGGCAATCGAGATCGCGCCCGAACCGAGTCCCTGCATCGCGAACGAGAAATCCGCGAGGCCGTCGTGGCGGCCCAGCGTCTCGCGCAGGATGCACAGCGAGCGCAGGTCGATCTGTTCGAGCGCACCGCCGTAGGCTGCGGGCACGCAGTATTTCAGCCAGCCCGCGCGTCCCAGGTCGCGCACCAGCGTGCGGCACGCGGCGTCCGTGTCGGTTCCGTGGGGGGTGATGTGCTTTGAGGCCCACACTTCCAGTTCGCGTTCGAGCGTGCGGTGCGCGTCCTCGAAGAACGGCCAGTCCAGATAACTCTTGTCAGACATGGCGTCCCCTGGCCCGGCATTTTTCGCGCGGCGTCACATCACCTCCCCGCCTGCAATGGAAATCGGCTGGCCGGTGATCGCTTCCGATCCGGGCAGGCACAGCCACAGCACCGCGTTGGCGACTTCCTCGGGGAGCACCGTGCGTCCCTGCGGATTGTGGCTGGTGAGGGCCGCACGCGCCTCGGCCTCGGACTTGCCGGTCTTCGCCATGATGTTGGCCACGGTGTTCTTGACGATGTCGGTTTCGGTGTAGCCGGGGCAGACGGCATTGACGGTCACCGCGGTCTTGGCCGTCTCCAGCGCGAGCGCGCGGGTGAGGCCGATTACACCGTGCTTGGCGGCGCAGTAGGCCGACACGTAGCCATAGCCGATCAGGCCGGCGGTGCTGGCGACGTTGATCACGCGGCCGTAGTCCTGCTTCAGCATCGCGGGCAGCACTTCGTGGGTGCACAGGTAGGTGCCGGTGAGGTTGACGGCGAGCATGCGGTTCCACAGCGCCAGATCGGTGCGCGAGAACGGCGCGCTCTCGGCCTGCCCGGCGTTGTTGACCAGGATGTCGATGCGCGGAAAGCGCT
>MEQZ01000038.1:7748-8693 GCA_001770425.1 Betaproteobacteria bacterium RIFCSPLOWO2_02_FULL_65_20
TCCGGATCGGTGATGTCGGCCGGTGCCACCAGCGCATCGGCGGAGAGTTCTGCAGCCTGCTTCTCCAGCTTTGCCGCGTCGCGTCCGATCAGCGCCACGCCCGCGCCCTGGCGCGACAGCGCCGCCGCGATGGCCGCTCCGATACCGCGGCCGGCGCCGGTGACGACCGCAACTTTACCTGCTAACGGGAAACTCATTCGTGCCTCTGAAGGTGGAAAACGGAAAGTCGCCGGAGACGACCAGGTTCAATACATGGACGGTACAAATTGTACTGTCAATGCGGAATTGCTGGAGGACGCCCGCGAACGCGGGCATCGCCCGCCTCGCGGAGGCTTCTTGAACCATTTTTCGCTGCGGATTGAACGACTGCCAGATTCTAACCCGCCGCGTCGCTGCGGAACCCGTGAAAGCCTCGATGTAATAGGCGCGACGCTTCAGGGATCACGCGCCATTACGCATTGATTACGACTGGAACTTGCAGCTTCCCCCTTGACCAGCCGGGGCACAGGGGACAATTCCACCGTGATCTCGTTTGCGCCATTGGCACCTCCGGCGGCGCGACCCACAAGCGACATTGGGCGCACGCTGATCGACCGTGCGGTTACGCCTCCATGGCAGCCGATCAGTCAATCACCTTCAACTGTTTAAGGTTGGGGAACCGTGACGGTAAAGATCGTCCGATAGCGCCCGTTTGTCACCATCTCGTCCGGATCGGTGCCGTAGCCAACAAGGATCGACGCGCCCGCGAACGTCGGCGAGGAGAGATCAGCGTTCTGCAGGATCTGCGTTCGTACTACATCGTTCTGGCTGTCGAGGGCCACCCCGCGCTGGAACTCGGACATCGGCCAGCGAAAAGCGCTCCAGCTGTTGTTCTCGTCCAACTGAAAGTACGGGAAGGCGGCGAGAGTCGGCACGTTGGCTGCGACATAGACGTTGTAGCCCGCG
>MEQZ01000039.1 GCA_001770425.1 Betaproteobacteria bacterium RIFCSPLOWO2_02_FULL_65_20
GGTGTGAGGGGAAGGTTATGACAACGTTGGTGACGCTGAAAACTACCGATGTTCGCTCTCGAATCGAGCCGGACTTGAAGGATCGTGCCTCGGAGGTGCTGGCCGAATGCGGCCTGAATCTGAGCGACGCGATTCGGCTGTTCCTGCGCCAGGTCGTGGCTCAGCAGGGTTTGCCCTTTGAGGTGAAGACCCCGAATGCGATAACTATCGCTGCGATGCGGGATGCGCGTTCAATAGGAAATGCGAAGTTCGGTTCTGCACAGGAACTCTTCGATGACCTCGAAAAAGCCGCCTCACCAAAAGCGCGCAAGTCCGCCAAGAAACAGCGACAAGGCAAAGCAATTCCGTAAGGACTGGGAGCGCCTGAGCCATTCAGGCCGCTACGACATGCGTCGCCTCAAGGAGGCGATGCTACTGCTGATTGCGAACGACGGCCCGCTACCGCCCGAATACCTCGACCATGAACTTGGCGGAGACTGGAGGGGCTTTCGCGAGTGTCACGTTGGCGGCGATTTTCTGCTGATCTACGATTTGCGCGAAGACGGTTCAATCATATTTACGCGCGCAGGAACGCACGCTGAACTCTTCGAATAGTCCGCATGTTGCTCAAATGCAGGGAAATTGAAGTCAGCGTCATGGCGCTCAGATCTCGCGAATTGATCGGTAGAGAAATGGTCAGTTCGCGAAGCTCAGCGGGCGGATTCGCAGCAAGTCGACGCGTCTAAGCAACCTTATGAAGACCGCGTGGAATCGTGCCTGAATCGTGTGCATTCGAGTAATCGCTCTCAGGGACCGCCATCCACGTGCTCTGCCCGAAGTCTTAGTACCAGCCTGATTGGGAGCTTAGCGGTTGAAGTTCGTGAAATCCTCTCACGACAACTGGTACCGCTATTCCGGGCTAAGTCAAAGTCCCTGTACACTAAGCAGGAAAAGGATGGCGGCACCTCACGCCGGAGGCTCGCGGCGCTGGTTGGTGCGCTGTCGGTCGAGACCAAATAGTGGAACGATGATTCATGACCCGAGTGACGATTGACGTAGGGGGAACATTTACCGACTGTCTTGTTCTTGATGAGAAGAGCGAGATTCACGCATTCAAGTCGGAGACGACACCGGAGGACCCCACTGTCGGCCTAAAGAACGTCCTGGAAAAAGCCGCCAGATTTTTCGGTAAGAGTTTGCCGCAGTTCTTGTCCGATGACGGCTTGTTGATCGCGCACGGTACCACTCTTTCAACCAACGCATTGCTCACCGGCAAGATTGCGAAAGTGGGGCTGCTGACGACAGAAGGATTTCGAGACACCCTGCAGATCCGACGCGGCTATAAGAACGTTCGGACGACCCGCTTCAATCTGTTTGTGCCGCCATACCGGCCGTTGGTTCCGCGTTATCTGAGACTGGGAATCCGCGAAAGAACGCTCTGCACCGGGATCATAGAAACCGCTGTGAACGAAGAGGACGTTCACAGCGCTATCTCCAGGCTGAAGGACGCAGGGGTTGAGGCCGTGGCGATCTGCTTTCTCCACTCGTACTCCAATCCCCTCAATGAGCGCAGAGCGCTGGAAATCTGCCGGAACGAGATGAAGGGAACTTACATAACGGCATCGCACGAGGTCCTGCCGGTATTCAGGGAGTTCGAACGATTCAGCACCACCGTCGTAAGCGCCGCAGTCGGTCCCATCACGGAAAGTTATTTGAGAACTCTCACCAGAAAACTGGGAGTTCTCGGGTTCAAGGGAACGCTGTACATGGTTCAGGGCGGAGGCATGGTTCAATCCCTGGAGGAATCCGCCCGCCGGGCGGTTTCGCTAATCGGCTCCGGCCCCGCCGCTGCTCCTTCCGGTGCGATCCGGTTGGGACAGTCCATCGGCAGCGACAACTTGTTTTCCGTGGACATGGGGGGCACCAGCTACGACGTCTGCCTGATCAGGAACGGCGACATTCCCACCACCGACATGAATTGGGTCGGGGAGGAACTGGTGGCTATGAAGCTGGTCGATGTTCCAAGCGTCGGGGCGGGCGGCGGAAGCATCGCCTGGATCAATTCGCTCGGGCTGATCGAGGTCGGTCCGCAGAGCGCCGGGGCCGATCCCGGACCCGCATGCTATGGCAAGGGAGGGAAGGATGCGACCACCACGGATGCCGACCTGGTGCTCGGCCTGGTTCCAGCGGATTATTTCCTGGGCGGTGAAATGCCCCTGAAAGAAAACCTGGCCCGGGACGCGATCCGCAAGGTGGCCGAGCCGCTGGGGCTGGACGTGCCGGGTGCGGCCTACACAATCTTCACCACGGTCAACCATGTGATGGCTGACAAGATGACCGAGATTTCCACCAAGAGGGGCTACGACATCCGTGACTTTGCCCTTGTGGTGGGGGGAGGCGCCGGACCGGTTCACGGCGGACACGTTGCCGAATTGCTGGGAATTCCCACCGTAATCATTCCGCGGTTTGCGGCCACCTACAGCGCCTTCGGGATGCTGAACATGGAAGTGGGGCGGGATTTTGCGCGTTCCATCCTCTCGCGGCGCAGCCTTCTCGATCTGGAGCGGGTCAACCGGTTGTTCGCGGAGATGGAAGTCGAAGCCCACCAGGTGCTGGGGCAACTCGGGATCAAACCCGAGGACATGATGATCCGGCGATCTCTCGAAATGCGCTACATGGGGCAGTTCCACGAGGTGCTGGTGCCCGATGTGCCCCTGGGGCAGATCGCAGGGCAGCAACTGGGGGAGATCGTGATGGCGTTTCACCGCCGCCACAAGGAACTCTATACCTTCGAGATGGCGGGGCGGGAGGTGGAGTTCCTGAACGCCTGCGTGAAAGCCACCGCGCGCCGCCAACCGCTCGGGCTCGCGCGCATTGCGCAAGCCCAGGGACCTGTCCAGACTTGCATTAAACGGCGGCGGTCGGTGCTGTGGGACCCAGCCCAGGGATACGAAGACACGCCCGTCTACGACGGCGAGAGGCTTGGCGCGGGGCACCGGATTCCGGGCCCGGCTATCATCGAGGAGAGGGCGACCACGGTTGTGGTTCCCCGCTGCTACGAATGCACTGTCGATGACGTCAAGAACTACATTCTCAGCCGGAGATAGCGGAATGACCCCGATCAAGGTGGATCCCCTCACTCTTTCCACGGTGTGGCATTCCTTCCAGAACATCTGCAAGGAAATGCGGCACGTGCTCGACCGCACCTGCCAGAATTATCTGATTGCCCAGCTCCACGACCTTTCGGTGGGGATCTGGGATGCGAAGGGGCGCACCGTATCGATTCCGATCGGTCTTTCGGTCCAGTACATGGGGGGCAAGCTGTCGGTCGAATACGTACTGGAAAAGTTCAAAGGGAATCTGAATCCCGGGGACGTCATCCTGGTCAACGACCCTTATCACGGCTATTGCTGCCACCTGCCGGATTGGGGCTTTTATCGCCCGATATTCTACAAGGGGGAACTGCTGTTCTGGACGCTGTGCCGCGCCCATCAGATGGACACCGGCGGGGCCTATCCGGGTGGATATTTCCCCAACGGTTACGACATCCACGCCGAGGGCTTCGCCATCCCGGGGATTAAGGTGATGGAAGGGGACAAGGAACGCGAAGACGTGATGGAATTGATCCTTAACAACGTGCGTTTTCCGCAGGGGACGCGGATCGACAATTTCGCGCAGATCGCGGCGGTGCGGCTGTGCGAGCAGCGGATCATCGAGCTTCTGGAAAAGTACGGCAAGGAGACCGTGCTGGCCTGCATGGAAGAAATGATGAACCGCACCGAGCGGGCGGTGCGCTCGACCATAGAGAAAATCCCGGACGGGACCTATTACGGAGAGGCGGCCACTGACGACGACGGCACGGAACTGGACGTGCCGGTGTGGGTGCGCGTCGACGTCACGGTGAAAGGCGACACGCTGAAGTTCGACTTCTCCAGGAGCGACAAGCAGCGCAAGGGATTCGTGAACTGCATTTTCAATTCCACCTACGCCCAGGCACTTATGGGTGCCTTCATGTTCATGGATCCGGACCTGGGCGAGTTCCACAACGAAGGCAGTCTGCGGCCGATTACGGTGGAGGCTCCTCCGGGGCTGGTCGTCAGCGCGCAGTACCCGGTCACGGTAGGTGCCTCGCCAGTCAGCGTCGGCATCCAGATCCTTCAGGCGGTGATGAGCGCCATGTCCAAGGCAATGCCCGAGCGCGCCATTGCGTCCTGGGGAATGCGGCACGGACACTACATTTTTGGAACCGACCCGCGATCCAATGATCGCTACGTGGTGACGACCTTCGACCCGGATGGCGGGACCGGGGCGGTACGGGGATTCGACGGTCACGAAGGGCCTTGCGGCGTTGGCTCCCTAGGAACGGTCAACAAGGGGAACGTGGAGGAAATGGAGATGCGCTTCCCGTGGAAATACAAGCGCTGGGAATTCGTCGCGGACAGTGCAGGCTCCGGCAGATGGCGCGGAGGGTCCGGACTGCATTGGGAAGTACAGAACGAAGGAAGCGAAACGGGAATCGCCACGGGCAGCTCGGATGGCGGGGTGGTCCGGGCTCCCGGCGTCCTGGGGGGAGAGCCGGCGCGAAACAACCGTAGTTTCCTCATTCGTGACGGGATCCAGAGCAGTATCCAGGGGCACCGGCTCTATCAGCTCAAACCCAGGGACACGATTGTGAAGATTTCAGGCGGCGGGGCCGGAGCGGGGGATCCGGCGGAAAGAGATCCGAATGATGTGCTTTGGGACGTGAAGAATGAATACGTAACGACGGAGAAAGCCCGGGAGATCTACAAGGTGGCAATCGATCCGATCGCGCTCAAGATACTTGAGGACGAGACTGCAAACCTGCGTACGCGGTAAGAAGGCAGGGAAAGTAACCGGTCACGATTATTTTCCGTTGCCGAACACGGCCGGGCGCTGGGGCGCACACTGAATCGTCCAATCCACCCGGAAATACCGACCTCGTCGACGGTCTGCCCGGGGTCCGCAGACCAATGGGACTCGCCACCTTATTGACGAGGAAAGTTATATCTCTTGACCATTAGCCCGGCGAGTTCGCGCTCCTCCTTCAGGAACGCGGCGAATTCCTCGGGCTTGGTGGTCATGGGCTCGATAAACTGGTTCTCAAGGTATTCGAGAAACTTCGGGTCCTGGAACAGCCGACCAAATTCCGTATTGATCCTTTTTGCCACTGTGTCGGGTGTGCCAGCAGGCGCGAAAAGGCCCCACCATAGCTTCTCACTGAAGCCGTCCAGACCCGTTTCGGCATAGGTCGGCACGTCAGGAAACAGCCGCGAGCGCTTCGGGAGTCCCACCGCCAGGAGTTTTACCTTTCCCGCCCTTAGCTGTCCGCTGAAAGGCCCCGGTCCGATCTGAGTGAGGTGGATATCGCCAGTGATGAGCGCGCTCATGATCAGGTTTGCGCCGGTATACGGTATTCCGACCACGTTCGTCTTCCAATGTTCATTTAACCACTGCCGGAAGATGTCCGGGCCGGTGCCCGCGCCCAAGGTTCCGAAATTGAGCGAGCCGGGTTTGGCAGTCGCAAGCGCCTGCACTTCCTGGACGGAATTCACGGGCAGCGACGCGCTCGCGAACAGGCCCTGGATGAGATAGAACAGCAAGGCGACTGGCCTGAAGTCTTTCTCTGGATCGTACGACAGCTTGGAGTAGACATGCGGGTTGAGCGAAATACTGGTATTGCTGAGGAGGCAAAACGTGTAGCCGTCCGGGGCCGCCCTGGCGCACGCCTCCGCTCCGATCGTCATGTTCCCGCCCGGACGGTTGTCTATGACCACCGGCTGTCCGAGCGAGTTCCGAAGATGCTGGCCGGCGGTGCGCGCCACGACATCTGTGAGGGAGCCTGCAGCGATGGAGACGATGATCCGAACCGGCTTGCTTGGATAGATTGCGCTGGGCTGCGCCCGGAGTTCACCTGGATGCACAGCAAACGTTGCGCCTAGCAGAAGGGCTGCGAGCCCGGGCACGTAATTCATCGTAGTCTCCCTTGTTGTGCAGCGCGCGCATTTTCCTCGTCGCGCATCGCACTGCGTGAGTTTCCTTGTCTGCACGGTCCCTTGAACGCGATTGCGATGGACAAATCTCGCGACACTGGTGGATCATCCAGGCGGCCGGCATCCGGTCCGAGTGAGAACGCACGCCGGATTACTTGCGCAACCCCATCTTTATTGCAAGTGCCGAGATGGTCTCTATCTCCTCGATCTCCATCTTCCTCAGCTCCTCCGGAGACTTGTATTCAATCACCGATCCGCCGATCTTGTTGATTCTGGCGACCACCTCCGGGCTATCCATGGCCGCCTTTATGGCAGGCACCAGGATCTTGACCACTTCCTGCGGCACTCCGGCAGGCGCATACATGGCGAACCACGGGGAAAACAGCTCCCGCTTATAGCCCAGTTCGTCGAGCACCGGTATATCCGGAAACGCCTTCATCTTTCTGGATGTCACCAATATCCTCACCTTTCCCGCGGCGAGGTAGGGGGCCATCACACTCAAGGATTGGGTGGTCGCTTCCACTTGTCCCTCCAACATGTCGGTCACACCCATCACCAGGTTCTTGTACGGAACCTGCAGGAATTTGGCGCCGGTCAGGCCTTCAATGATCATCACATTGAAGCTGGACGTGGTTTGCAGGCCGGGCGTGCTGATGCGAATCTTTCCCGGATTCTTCTTGCCTTCCTCGACGAATTCACGCAGCGTTTTCCAGGGAGACTTCGCGGATACGCCGATGACGACCGGAAAGAACGCATGCAGGCCCAAGGGCTCCAGATCCTTGATTGAATCGTAGGGGACCGTATCCGGCTCAAGCGCCCTGGAATAGGTTATCCCGGTGGCTGGAGCATAAAGGAGCGTATAGCCGTCCTTCTTGCTCTTGGCCACAGCATCGGTACCGACAGTCATGAATGCGCCCGGCTTGTTGACGATGACGATGGGCGTGTTGAGGACCTTTCTCAGCTCCTCCATCAGGATCCTGGCGTGAATGTCGGTCCCGCTGCCCGCCGCCATGGGAACGACGACCTGGATGGGGCGGCTGGGAAAATCCTGCGCCTGAAGCGAAGTGCCGAATGAACCGAATACACAGACGAGTGCATAGACGATGAAGCGTCTCATGGTGCCCTCCTTAGCCTATTGCGACCCAAGTGTGGCCAAATCCGGTGAAGGTTTCGGGCTTACACAGGTCTTCCGATTTCGGGAAGTGGCAACTTCGCAACTTCCCAGAATCGTGAGATTGATAAGAACCGCTCAGAAATACGGATGCCCGCCGGAGACAAAGGTCCCGATCACGTTTCCGGCGGTGACCGGCAGCAGCAGATGGGACGGATATTGGTCGTTGTGGAAGACGGTCACGCGCGAGCCCGACTGACGCCTGATGTGCCCCCCCGCGATCGCCTCCAATGCATTGTCAGGCTGGTCGTCGCAACACGTGATCTTGAGCTTGATCCTCGAACCCGCCTTGAAAAGGTTGGCCGTGGCAACGATCGCAATATTGAATTCGTAGATCCTGCCGGGGACCAACGGCTCGAACCGGGTATGAGGATGGTACGGTTCCCAGCGCTTGGAGCGGTCCGGGGCGACCTCGCGGTGGCTTCCCCGCAGCCACCCTCTGGTCAGAACCTTTTCCTTGCCCTGCGCATCGACTTCCCGAAGGCTCACGAACCAAAGCACTTCGTCGTCGGTCGTCGAAGCGTAGAAGTTCAGCAGCACCGGACCGATCACCTCGGTTTCTTCGACCAGTTCCGACGTGGAGAATTCCAGATGCTCCCGCCCCCACGGGGAATCGCTGAACGAACTCGATCCCCCATTCGGGAAATGCTCCCTTTCCCAAAGCCGTCCGCCCTCGTGAAGGTAGAACGGCGTCCACTTCGTTTCCGGCAGCGGCCATTCGGTGGACTTCTTCCACTGGTGAGTCCCCCGGACGAAGACCCTGATGGGCGGCTCCTCCATGATCCCGGTGTCCATCCCTTTCAGCCAATGATCGAACCACCTGAGCGACTCGTACTGGAGCTGATAGACCGGGCGCTCCAGGTAAGCAGCCGGCCCTATCATCATTTTCTTCGGCCCGCGCAGATTCTCCCAGCTCCTGAACGCCCCGGGCAGGTGCAGGCCGTAGATTCCCCAGTCGCCCCCGATGTAAGCCGGAATCTCGATTGGATCGTAGGCAACCTTGCGCTTGTCCCAGAACGGCCCGTCGAGCGGATTGAGAACGATGTCCGCGACCAAGGGGTTCAGCCCCTCGTCGGGATTCTTCAGTGCTGCGATAACTGCGGGATGCGCTTTCAAATCCTTGTCGCCCAACGCTCGCGCCAGCGCGGATTTCCATTGTGCGTCGCTCCAATCCCGACGCGACTCACTTTGGTATCTGATGTTGGACAGGGCGCCAGACCAGGATACAGCCCAGTTTTGAGCCAGGATCCCGCCTTGATACAGGGCGTCCCGATACTGATCGGTCGAGGCCCACGGCGCAAAAATGCACTTCAGATGCGGCGGGCGCAGGGAGGCGACGAAGTGCTGGATCCGCCCGAAATAGGAAACACCGAACATGCCGACGTTCCCGTCGCACCAGGGCTGGCGCGCGATCCACTCGATCAGTTCGCAACCGTCCTGCGCCTCGGGGGCGGCGAGGAATGGATAGTTGCCTTCGGACTTTCCCGACCCGCGGATGTTGGCGATGACGTGAACGTAGCCCCTGCGAACGAAGAAATTGGGATCGCCCGC
>MEQZ01000040.1 GCA_001770425.1 Betaproteobacteria bacterium RIFCSPLOWO2_02_FULL_65_20
AACCTTGAATGGCCCGATAGCATGGCGCTGCGCCATCAGCGCCTGCGCGAGCGGAACCGGCTCGGCCGTGGCCTGGCCCCACATCACGGTGTCGCCGGGGCGAACAATTCCTGCAAGGTCGAGGGACTGGAGGTCGATTTCCCTGGTCATGATCTGGCGCCGAAGTACCGCAGGAGATGGCGCATTGTATCGTCAACCTGCGCGAGTGCCGGCGCGCATGCGTCCCTCGGCCGGCGCGTCACCAGCAGCCTCGCGCGCCGCGTCGAAACAGCAAAGGCGAACTCACGCGGGGAAATAGTTTGAATGAGAAGCACGACCCCTTGTATATTTCGCGGGTGGGAGGAAATGCCCGCATACGATAGCGGGACTTTGATCATGGCTTCCGGGGAAAACTTATGGAACGAGCGGCAATTGTGTGCCCAGTGCGCACTGCGGTGGGCGTGTTCGGCGGGACCTTGCGTCCGGTTCCGGTGGAGAAAATGGCGGCGGCGGTTATCCAGGCGGTGCTGCAACGGACCGGCCTGGATCCGAACCGGATCGAGGACGTCGTGTTCGCACAGACCTACGTCAGTGGTGAGACGCCGTGCATCGGGCGCTGGGCGGGGATGGAGGCGAACCTGCCGATCGAGGTACCAGGCTGCCAGGTGGACAGGCGCTGCGGAGGCGGACTCCAGGCGGTGATCAATGCGGCGATGATGATCCAGACCGGTGCTGCCGACGTGGTCATCGCAGGCGGCGTCGAGAGCATGAGCAACGTGGAGTACTACACGACCGACGTGCGCTGGGGACCGCGCGCCGGTTCGGTAACCCTGCACGACCGCCTGCAGCGCGGGCGCGAGCGTTCGCAGCCGGTGGAGCGGTTTGGCTACATCTCGGGAATGATCGAGACCGCCGAGAACCTTGCCAGGGAGTACACGATCTCGCGCGAGGAATCCGACGCTTTTGCCGTTCGCAGCCACAAGCGTGCCGCAGAGGCCTGGGCAGCCGGAAAATTCACACGGGAAGTCGTGCCGATCGCGGTGCCGCAAAAGAAGGGCAATCCGGTGACGTTCGCGCAGGACGAGGGCATCCGCGCCGATGCCAGCATGGAAACGCTGGGCAAACTCAGACCGATCATCAAAGAGGGTACGGTAACGGCCGGCAATTCCAGCCAGCAGAACGATGCGGCGTCCGCGTGCCTGGTCGTGGCCGAGGACAAGCTGAAGGAACTCAAGCTCGAGCCCATGGGGTATCTGGTGGGCTGGGCCGCCGCGGGCTGCCATCCGGCGACCATGGGCATCGGCCCGGTCCCGGCGGTGAAGAAACTGTTCCAGAAGACCGGGCTCGGCTGGGACCGGATGGATCTGGTCGAACTGAACGAGGCATTTGCCGCGCAGGCGCTGGCGGTGCTGAAGGGCTGGGGATGGAACGACCCGGACCGTCTGAACGTCAACGGTTCGGGCATCTCGCTCGGCCATCCTATAGGTGCGACGGGCGGGCGCATACTGGCGACGCTGCTGCATGAACTGGAGCGCCGCAAGGGCCGCTACGGCCTGGAGACCATGTGCGTAGGCAGCGGCCAGGGCGTGGCTGCCGTTTTCGAGCGGGCCTAGATGAGCCGGTAGGCTTATACCGCAAGCGCGACGGTGGCATTGTCGCACTGGAGAACCGCTGCTATTCGCGCGGCGCTTGATTGTCTTTGCTCCCCGACGAAGAGTCCCGCGCTCGCGGTCGCTGGTCAAGGCAGCGGCGGTGGCCTCGTAGAAGGACGACCGGTCCGACACCAGCCAAAGAACGGCGGGCAGGCGGACAGCGATCAGCTTGGTGTTGACCGCTCATCCCGGTAAAGATACTATCCGAACAGTATGCCATATGCACACGACCGTGCCCCCGGCCACCAGGACAGGAAATCTATGGAAAGCCAGACTGCTGACACGATGGATACAACGAAAGAAATTGACGCGCGGGACACCAGGCAAATCTTCGGGAAGAACGACCCCGCAATGCCGGCGGAGTTCCGGGATCTGCTGATTCAGCTGCTGGGCGAGCATCTCGAGAACAACGGCAACCCGGAGTACCGCAGGATTCTGGCCAATATCATCAACGCCGGTCTGCGGTTCGCGCCGCACGGTCGGGCGATGGAGATCGAGGCGGAGATCATCAAGCAGGAAGTCGGGCATGGACAGGTGGTGGCCGACCTGCTGCAGGGGCTGGGCGTCGATCCGAACGGCGAGCGCCCGATCAAGCAGTACGCCTTTCACATCCCGCTGGAAGACTGGATCGATCTGGCCTGGTTCCATGCCTTGATAGACCGGGTCGGCCTCTACGTCGGGGTCGAGTGGGTGGGCAGCCCTTACGCGCCGCTGGCGGAGGTATCGCCGCAGTTGGAAGCGGACGAGAAATTCCACACCCGGGCGGGTTTTCTGCATCTGAAGGAGATCTGCGCGACACCGGAGGGCAGGGCGGCAGCACAGGAGCGTCTCAAGAAATGGTGGCCCGCGGCACTGGACATGTTCGGCCGCTCCGGATCGGTGAATTCGCCGCTGTACGTGAAGTGGGGCATCAAGATGCACGGCAACGAGGAACTGCGCCAGAAATACATCGCCGAGGTCATGCCCGAGCTCACCAAGCTCGGCATGAAGGCGCCCGACAACCTGACCAAGCGCCGCTTTCTTTAGGACACCCCTGACATGGCAATCGATTTTGCGGTCGAAGACGGCGTGGCCGTCCTGTCCCTGAACCGCGCGCCGGCCAATGCCTACGACATGCAGATGCTCCGGGATCTGTCCGAGGCCGTGCGCCGGGTCCGTGAGGATAATTCGATCAGGCTGGCGGTGGTGCGCAGCGCGCTGCCGCGATTTTTCTGCACCGGCGCCGATATCAGTACGCTGCAGGACTCGGACCGCGCGGCGTTCGCGAACTTCCTTGGCGTCGCCCATGATGCCGTCGACATGATCACCAAGACCCCGAAGCTGTTCATCGCCGCGATTGCGGGACATTGCATCGGCGGCGGGCTCGAGATCGCGCTTTCCTGTGACTTTCGATTTGCCAGCGGCGGGAAATACCGGCTGGGACTGGCGGAGGTCAACCTGGGTCTGTCCCCCGGGATGGGCGGCACGCAAAGGCTGCCGCGGCTCATTCCCAAGAGCCGGGCCCTTCACATGATGGTGACAGGCGAGACGCTGCCCCCGGAGGAAGCGCTTGCGGTGGGGATCGTGGACCGCGTGTTCCCTGAGACGTCATTCTGGGAGGACGTCATGGCTCACGCCCGCAAGCTTGCGGCCGGCCCGACCATGGCGCAGGGTTACATCAAGCTTTCGGTCAACAACGGGCTGGAGGCCAGTCTGACCGAAGGCCTTGCCATCGAGCGCGCGCACCAGAACCAGCTTTTCGCGTCCGAGGACGTCGCCGAGGGGCTCAAGGCATTCCTGGAAAAGCGCCCGGCCAGGTTCGCCGGTAAGTAGCGGAACCCCCCCGAAATGCGTACGCACGCCTGGAGCGATTGACGAATGCCGTATGAGTTCCTCACAGTGGTGATGGAGGGCGGGGTCGGGGTTCTGACGCTCAACCGGCCCGAGACCTTCAATGCCTGGAATCAGAAGATGCGCGACGAATTGCGCGAGGCGATGGCTGCGCTGGTCGCCGATGACTCGCTGCGCGTTCTCGTGATCACCGGCACCGGGCGCGCGTTCTCCGCGGGCGAGGACGTGCGCGGCATGCAGGGTCTCACCGACGTCGGCACGCGCGGATTCCGGCGCGTGGCACGGGGCATCCACAACGTGTTCGACGAAATCGAGGCAATGGAGGTGCCGGTGATCGCGGCGATCAACGGCGTTGCCGCCGGCGGGGGAATCGAACTCGCCCTGTCATGCGACTTCAGGCTCGCTGCCGATACCGCAAGAATGGGTTTCCCGGAGAACAATGTCGGCCTCATCCCCGGCTCGGGAGGCTGCTCACGGCTGGTGAAGATCGTCGGTCTCGCCAAGGCGAAGCGTCTGGTGATGACCGGAGAGATGATCGACGCCCAGCGGGCCCTGGACATCGGTCTGGTCGAGGAGGTGCTGCCCTCCGAAAAGCTCCTGCCTCGGGCGATGGAACTGGCGAGGCTGCTGGCGGGCAAGGCCCCGCTGGCGCTCGGGCTGGCGAAGATCGTGCTCAACAGCTGCCTCAACGTCGATCCGGAAACGGGGCGCAACCTCGAGCGTCTCGGGCAAAGCATACTCAAGAAGACCGAGGACCACGTCGAGGGCGCCAAGGCGTTCGTCGAGAAACGGCGCCCGGAATTCAAGGGGCGCTAAAGGGAACGGCGGCGCTCGCAGCGTCGCGCGGGGCGGATCGAATGGCAGTCTGGCAACCGGTTCTGGAATTCGATGAAATCATCGAAGGCGGCATCAACAAGGCGAGCGCCGGTGGCTTCCGCCTGATTCTGCTGCAGATCGAAGGCGAGCTGTACGCCTACGAGGATGCGTGCCCGCACGAACGACACCCGCTGAGCCTCGGCGAGCTCGAAGGCGACATCCTGACCTGTGCCAAGCACCTGTGGGAGTTCGAGGTCAGGACCGGAAAACACATCAGCCGGATCAACCGGCCCAAATGCGACCTGCGGCCGTTCGAGGTGCGGGTGGTCAATGGCGTCGTGGAGGTCGCGTTTCCCCGTAGCGATGGAATCGGGCCGCAAGGCGCCGCCCCGGAAAGCGACCTTTCCGGCTAGGTGCTCTTGCGCACGCCGGCGCGCCGCCGCTTCGATGCACCCCCTGCAGCCCTGCGACGGGGTTGCGCCCGCGCCGCATTTTCAGGTCGGCCCAACCCCGATACCACAACCGAGCGCAAGGCGCGCACGAGATCCCTTCCATTGAGCGTGTCCGAGCGGCGGTACCACTCGAGGAACGTGCCGTCGTGATTGGCCATCACGATGGCGGCGAGTTCCCGGGTGGGGACATCGATGCGGAACTCGCCCGACTTCTGGCCTGCGCGGATCAGACGCTGAATCAGCGCGTGGGTGCGCTGGTAGATGTCGCCGATGCAGTTCCGCACCTTGCCCTTACGATCCTTGAATTCCAGCGACATGAGTATCAACAGCAGCACTTCGTCGCGATGGGTGATACCGAGCTTTGCCGCATTGTGGAGAAAGGCGACGAGCTTGTCGGTCAGCGTGGGGCCTGCCCGCTCGACCGCCTTGATCGCCTCGTCGAATACGGCGGTCTGCACGCGCTTGAGCAGCGCGATCAGGACCGCTTCCTTGCTTCCGAAGTAGAAATACACCGCACCCTTGGTCAGGTCCGCGGCGCCTGCGATCTGCTCCAGGTTGGTCGAGCGGTAGCCTCTGGACACGAACTGGTGCAGGGCGGCATCGAGCAGCCCCTTGATGCTGGTCTGTCGCTGTTCGAGTTTCGTCTTCATGTTAGATTGATGGCCATAAGGCAGTTAGATACTATCCATACAGTATCTCATTTATTCCGTGATTTCCAGGGTTGACAGCAGCCCGCAACCCCGCCACGCTTGGCGGCAGCTTGCGCACTGGTACAGATAACCCATGGATTTTGCGCTCAACGAAGACCAGAAGCTGTTTCAGGACACCGCGCGGCGGTTTGCGCAGCAGGAACTGCCGGACCTCGCCCGCGATCTCGAGGCGCGCGACGAATCGCTCGGCGATGGCTGGATGCAGCGCTATGCCGAGATGGGGTTCTTCGGCATCAACGTTCCGCCCGATTACGGCGGACAGGGCATGGGGCACCTGGAGGCGGTGCTCGTGCTGGAAGATTTCGCGAAAATATCTTCGGCAGTGGCCATGCCGGTCTTCGAAGCGAATTTCGGTCCGATGGCGGTTCTGGTCCACTTCGCTCCGGAAGAACTCAAGCGACGCGTCCTGCCGCAGGTGTGCGCGGGCAAGCTGATGGTGGCCGTGAGCATGTCTGAACCGGATGCGGGTACGGCCCTGACCGATCTGAGGACCCGCGCCGAGCTCCGCGGGGACCGCGTCATCGTCAACGGAACCAAGCGCTGGTGTTCGGGCGCCGGACACGCGCACGGATATCTGCTGTATTGCCGCATGTCGGAGGCGCCTGGCGCCGCAGGCATCGGTGCGGTGTACGTCGAGAAAGGAACGCCGGGTTTCAGCTTCGGCAAGCGCGAGGAAATGATGGGTTTCCGGGGCATCATGACCGCCGACATGTTCTTCGACAAGGTCGAGGTGCCTGCGGGCAATGTCGTGCTGCCTGCCGGGAGCTTCGGCAAGCTGATGGCGG
Source organism: Betaproteobacteria bacterium RIFCSPLOWO2_02_FULL_65_20 (assembly GCA_001770425.1). Classification (GTDB taxonomy): domain Bacteria; phylum Pseudomonadota; class Gammaproteobacteria; order Burkholderiales; family SG8-39; genus JACQTO01. The sequence goes on from MEQZ01000040.1 coordinate 6,225, forward strand.
CCTTCAATCTGGAGCGCTGCGGCAACACCACCATGTCGCTCGGCGTCGCCTCGGGCGCGCTGGAGTACGTGATCGGCTACGTGCAGGAACGGCGCCAGTTCGGCAAGCCGATCGTGGATTTCCAGGCGGTCCAGATCAAGCTCGCCGAGATGGCGCTCAAGGTCGATGCGGCGCGCCTGCTCTTGTATCGCGCCGTGTCCAACGCGGTGCAGGGGCTGCCGTCGGTGCTGGAGAGTTCGATGGCCAAGTGTTTCGCGAATGAAATCGTGCGGGAGGTTGCCGGCGCGGCGATGCAGCTGATGGGCGGATACGGCTACAGCAAGCAGTACGACATCGAGCGCCGTCTGCGCGACGCCTGGGGCTGGGGTATTGCCGGCGGCACCATCGACGTGCAGAAGGTCAATATTGCGTCCGCACTCATCGGGCGCAGGTTCGACCAGCGCCGGTAACCGGATGCGCTTGCAATCGAGTGAAAGTGGAGGAGGGTGCCAAATGGCTATGGAAACCGCGACTGGCGATGGAAAGATCTTTGTCGGCCGGGGAGTGTACGACGGCGCAAGATTATTCCGCGAGTGGTTCGACGGTCTGACAGAAGTTGCAAAGAGAGGCGAGACCGCGGCCTATTGTTTTGTTGCGGGCAACTTGATTGAGATCCTTCGGACATTCGACATTCCGGTGACCTTCCCCGAGATCAACTCCCTGCAGACGGCGTTTCGGCATGTCTCCAAGAACTATCTCGAGGAAGCCGAAGACTATGGTTATTCGCCGGACATCTGCGGCTATGTGAAGATCGGAGTGGCTATCCAGCGACGCAACGGCGAACACCCGATGGGGTGGATACCCAAGCCGAAGCTTGCGCTGCTCAATAATTACTGCAATACCTTCCTCAAGTGGGGCGAAATCTGGGAGCGGACGTACGACTGCCCGGTGGTCAGTCTGGACTATCCAATGACGCGCTCCGCCGGAGAAGTGGCCCGGCCCGGAACGGACAAGTTCAACTACGAGAAGGATTATCTGAAGGGCCAGATTCAGGAAGTGATCGAAATCTGTGAAAGGATCACAGGTAAGAAGTTCGACATCGACAAATTCCGCCAAATTCTCACCTGGTCGAACGAGGTCAATCGAGGCTGGAAGCGGGTGGTAGAGCTCAACAAGAACAAACCGGCCGTATTCAACGCGCTGACCGATGGTACGGTGTACATGGGCGTCGCGAACGCGCTGCGCGGTACCGAGACCGGGGCCAAGTACTTCAGCGACCTCGTCGAAGAGCTCGAATATCGTGTCGCGCACGGCATCGGGGCGCTGTGCAAAAGCGTAGAGGGCACGATCCCGATGAAGCAGACGTTTCGTCTCTCGCTCGTCGGCACGCCCTGCTTCCCGAGCTACAGTCAGTTCAACGACATGTTCGCCAAGTGGGGCGGGGTGTTCGTCTACTCTTCGTACCTGGGCTTTGCATCGACCGGCGCACTGACGGGTTACCAATATGACATCAAGGATCCGTTGGAAAGTTATGCCGAAGGGCAGCTGATCATGCATTGTTCCGGCACCGATAGCATGTTCCACGAGTCTGCCAACCTGAAGAGACTGGGACCAGAGTTCGGGCTCGACGGCGTTGTTTTCCATCCGGTCAAGAGCTGCCGCACGGTCTCCACCGGAATGGCCGATATGCGCCGGGTCGTGTCAGATGACCTGGGCTTGTCCACCCTTTTTATCGAATCCGACCTTGTCGATCCGCGGGTGGTAGCGGAAGCGCCGATGCGGAACCGCATTGACGCGTTCTTCGAAGGCTTGATCTCGCGTCGCCAGCAGAAACAGGCGGCGTCCGCCTAGCCGGGAAGAGGAAGCAGTCGATGACCAAGAAATACTTCACTGCCTGGGAGGGGAAGCCGCTGGACGAAATCTTCAGTCTGGCCCGCGAGCTGGTTGAGGATCCGGACTATCCTAGCGTCAAGTCGTGGCGAGACGACGGCGGCCGCGTCCTGGGCCATTTCCAGGTGTATTTCCCGGAAGAACTGGCACATGCGGCCGGGATGCTTCCGGTGAGAATTCGCGGCGCCCAAACGGATGGCAACGAATCCGAGTCGCACTTCGGATCATACTTGTGCTCGATTATCAAGACTTCACTGGACATCGCTCTGACGAAGCGAATCGAGCTGGATCTGTTCGTTACGCACCCGATCTGCGACGCGGCCCGGAATCTGGGGCCGATATGGGGCCGCAACTTCCCTTACAAGTGCCAGATTCTCTATTTGCCTCAAAATCCGAACTCCAGGCACGCGAAAACCTATCTCGCCAACGAATATCGACGCCTCCTCAAGGATATAGAGGACGCAACCGGCCGAACCGTGAGCGAACGGAATATCCGTGCCTCGATCAAGCTTTACGATCGCTCGCGCGCACTC
>MEQZ01000041.1:0-2881 GCA_001770425.1 Betaproteobacteria bacterium RIFCSPLOWO2_02_FULL_65_20
CCGACACACCCAGCAGCAACCAACGCCGTCCCAATGACGGCGTTTTTCTTTGGTTTTCGGACTTGGCAACGGGTTGCGGTGAACGCAGATCATCTGCTTGACAATGTATGCCACCGAGTGGCATAGTTTGCTAATGGAGCGAGTGTTCAAGACCCGCTACTTCAGCCGCTGGATGCGAAAAACGGGGCTGACTGACCGCGCATTGTGTAGCGCAGTTGCAGAGATGATGCAAGGTCTGATCGACGCTGACCTGGGTGGTGGTGTCGTGAAGAAGCGGGTCGGGCTTGCAGGTCGAGGCAAGCGAGGTGGCGCCAGAACGCTCGTTGCCACCAACAAGGGGAACAGGTGGTTCTTCATCTACGGGTTCGAGAAGAATGATAGAGCCAACATCACGGACGATGAACTGGAAGCGTTGAACGATATCGCGGAGCAGTTGCTGGCCAGAACAGGCAAGCAACTCGACGAAGCGGTGCAAGATGGTTCGTTACAGGAGATTTGCCATGACATCAAAGACTAAGACCAAGAGCCGAATTCTTGAAGCGGTGCACGAGACAGCCAGCGATCTGCATCGTCTGGGTTTTATTGATAAACGCAAGATGCGCAAGTTCGATGCACTGTGCCTTGATCCCATTCCACAATACGACGGCAAGAGAATTCGCGCATTGCGAGATCACTTGCAGGTGAGTCAGGCAGTGCTTGCCGCCGTATTGAATACCAGTCTCTCGACCGTGCGTAAATGGGAAGTTGGCGACAAGCATCCGAGCGGACCATCACTAAAGCTGCTCAGCCTGCTTGATCGCAAGGGACTGGAAGGAGTGATCTGATCAGGGAACCGGTGTCTGCACTTTTCGCGGTTTGAGGCCGGGAGTGTCCAGCACCGGCCAATGACGCGGCCGCTGTTTCCGGGGGTTTTTCTCAAAATCTTTGCCCGTGATTTAGATGCTATTTAGAGGCAAGAATACAACTCTGACGCAGACTTACAGATGGTGGAGTTGACCTACGCCGCCTCCACCACCGACACACCCAGCAGCAACCAACGCCGTCCCAGTGACGGCGTTTTGTTGCTCATGGCGCTGACCGTCCCGGTAAACCCGATCGCTTTTGCTCCAGAGATATTTCGCCGTTACCATGCGGGCATAGACAGAAAATGTCAGCCCCATGACTCACATAAGAAAACACGGTTTCCACTACGCGTGGGTCATCCTGTTTGCGTCCTGCATCCTCAATGTGGCCAGCCGCGCGGATTCGGCCTCATTCGGGGTTTTCATAGACCCCCTGGTCGCGCAATTCGGATGGAAACGCGGCGACATATCTTTTGCCTATTCGCTGGCGTTTCTGGCCGGCGTGCCTGCGATGGTTGCCATGGGCTGGCTGGGCGATCGCTACGGGGCCCGCAAGCTCATGATCGGTGCATCCCTATTGATAGGCACGGGCACGGTTCTCCTGGGAACCATCAAGGAGCTCTGGCACTTCTACGTCTTCTACGGATTGTTTGTCGGTTCGCTGGGGAACGCTGCCTTTACGGTGCTGCTGCCGGTCATCCTGACCCGATGGTTTCACCGGCATATGGGCCTGGCGCTGGGCATTTACTGGGCTGCCTTCGGGGCGGGCCCCATGATTTTTGCCCCCCTGTTCCGCTGGTTGATCGAAACCCGTGGCTGGGAATGGTCTTTCACCCTGATAGGCATTGTGGTGGGTGGCATTCTCATCAGCTTTTCGACATTGATACGAAACAGTCCCGCTGATAAAGGGCTGTCAGCCTATGGAGCCGAAGGCATCGCCAAAGAGCCGCCTGCTGCTGCCGCAACCGGCATCGTGCCGGCAGGTCTGCGCGAGGTGCTGGCCCGGCGGCCGGTATGGCTGCTGATGGGCATCCATCATATCGGCTGCGTGGGACACGCCATCATCCTCGCCCATGTCGTGTCCATGGCAACTTTCATGGGCGTGTCCGGTGTGGAGGCAGCCGGTGTGCTCAGCACGATCGCCGGCACCTCGATCATCAGCCGCTTCGTTTCCTCCATCCTCACGGAGCGGTTCGGCGGCCGGGCCGTCCTCACGCTGGCCCTGATCGGCCAGAGCACGCCGGTTTTCATATTGCTTTTTGCCAGCGAAGCATGGGTGTTCTACCTGTTCGCCGTCATTTTCGGCCTGTGCTACGGCGGCGAGATGGTGGGCTTCCCGATCATCAACCGCCAGCTGTTCGGCGCCAAGGCGCCGCTCGGTTCGATCTATTCCTTCCAGATGCTGGGCGCCGCCACCGGGATGGCCCTGGGGGGCTGGCTGGGCGGCATCCTGTTCGATCTGTCCGGTAGCTATACGTGGTCTATTCTTGCATCCATCGTGATCGGGTACCTGGGACTGCCGCTGGCGCTCGCATTGCCGCGCCACAGAAGACCGGTCGTGTTAGAGGCGAGCGCTGCGATCAAGGCGTGATGGCCGGACCTTGCGGCATTGGATACCGAATCGACTCACCGCCCCTGCGGCAGCAACCAACACTGCGCCGGCTGCTGCGGCCGCTAGTTGGAATCTACCCTCGGGGGCGTGCCACAGCAGACTTGGCCACTGCTACTGGTGTCATTTTTTTGTATGTCGTCTGATCGGCCTCACTGACCTGCCCCCTGTAGACGATTTCCTCGGTGCCAGGTTGCATTGCCTCGTCAGCACACCGGCCACGGCCCCGAACGCATTGCCGACCCAGCCCGTCACACCGCCACCCCCGCCCGAAGCATTCCGCCCTCCCACGCCATCGCAAGGCTGCTGTTCCCCTCGAGGAACGACCTCAGCAAATCGCCAACCGCTTCCCTCCTCCACCCCTGCAGCAACGCAGGCGCATCGCCCGCGCCGTGCGCGACATGCTGGTAGAACCGCTCCAGTTCCCTGC
>MEQZ01000041.1:3020-4853 GCA_001770425.1 Betaproteobacteria bacterium RIFCSPLOWO2_02_FULL_65_20
GGGCAGGCTGCGCACTTTCGCCAGCGCAGCGACCGAACCCGGACGCTCGCGCGCCAGTTCCACCATCACTTCATCCTTGAGAAAAGCGCGCGGCGGCTTGTCATCGCGGCGCGCCGCCCCGTCGCGCCAGGCGGTCAGTTCCTTGAGCACCGCCTGCAGCGGTGGGGACAGCAGATTTGCGCCGCGCACGCGCAGGTAATGCGTCGCCGGATTAAAGCCGAAGCGGCCGATCTCGCAGGCAGCGGCACATTCCTCGTCGGCCCGGCACGCATGGCCGAGAGCCTCGAGCTTGGCAAGCATCCCACGATGCACGGCGGGCAGGTAGCGCACGTCGTCTGCCGCGTAGCGCAGCTGAACCGGCGACAGCGGCCGCTGCCGCCAGTTGCTGAAGCCCAGGTCGCGCCCGAGATTGACACCGGTCAGCTCGAGCACCAGTTTTTTCAACGACACCGGGTACGGCAGGCCGATGAAACCGGCGCCGATCTGGGTGTCGAAAACGTTCGCGGCGGGCCGCGCGAGATGGCGCACCACCGGCTCGATGTCGCTTTCGCCGGCGTGGACGATCTTCATCACCGACCGATCGGCCAGCAATTCCCAGAAAGGCGTCATGTCGAACCCGGCCAGCGGATCGATCAGCGCCAGCGCGCTGCGCGAGGCGACCTGCGCGAGGCAGAGCTTTGGATGGTAGCTCTGCTCGCTGATGAACTCGCTGTCGTAGGCGAAGCTGCCGTCCGCGCGCAGCGTCTCGAGCAGCCGCGCGAGCTGCTCGCCGGTGGTCACCAGCGCGGCCTGGCCGCGGTGAACCAGCGCTATCTGCGGCACCTCGTCCTGCGGACCGTCGTCCAGGTGAGCTGCGTGATGGCTGCGTGAGCGGTGGTTCATGGCATTCCAGGGATGGATGGACCGGGATCGATCCTGGGCGCGAAGTATAAGCTCAAGCGCCACCGTGACCCGATTCGCGTGGCCCGATGCGTCGAGAGTCCGGATGGGTCGCGACCGGACAAAAGCGGCGCGGCCTCTCCGTCCGGGGAGCATGGCGGAACATCCGACGTAAGCTGAGAAGACTTGATCGCGCCGATCGGAATGCGCGGCGGCGTTGCGAGGTACTGCTTTCAGTCCTCGCTGACGGTTTGGCGGTGGTTACGCGCTCATCGCCACGAACTTGCTTGCTTCCATCCTCTGGCGCGGAGCAAAGCCCAGGATCGCGACGGCCTCGATCGGCGCGAGCCGGCCCTTGAGGCGAACGTGCTCGCGGTCGCCGAACATGAACCGGCCGCTCGCGACATTCGCGGTCGCGGCGCTTGCGATCAGCGTGCAGCCGTGTTCCTTGCTGCGCGCCTCAAGTCGTGCTGCGACGTTGACCGTGTCGCCGATGATGGTCATTTCCGAGGTCTGGCCCGGGCCCATGCTGCAGACCATGACCTCGCCGGTGTGTATGCCGGCGCCCACCGCGAACGGCGGCAGGTCCCGCTTGGGGTAGCGGCGGTCGAGTTCCCGCGCATACTCCCCCGCGGTCGCTTGCAGCAGGAGACCGGCGCGTATGGCCTGGCCGGCATGCTCGCTGCTGAGGTTGCGCGGCGATTCGAACGCCACCAGCAGCGCATCCCCGATGATGCGCACCAGCATGCCGCCATGGTCCCGCATGACCTTGCCGGCGTGTTCGTAATAGCGCTGCAGCACCTCGGCCACATCCGAGGAAGGCAGCATTTCCGACAGGCGGGAGAAGTCGCGTATGTCGGAGAACAACACCGACACTTCGCGGGATTCCTTGAACCTGGCGCGCACGCTCGACTCGATCAGTACCGCCTTGAGTTCCTCCGCGTCGCTAGTTGC
>MEQZ01000041.1:4927-34456 GCA_001770425.1 Betaproteobacteria bacterium RIFCSPLOWO2_02_FULL_65_20
CGCCATGGCGCAGCGCGTTGTCCAGGCACTCGCGATCATCCAGCGCGGTCAGCACGACGCAGGGAATGGTGCGCGTGCCGGCGTTGGCCCGCAACGCGGCCAGCATGCCAAAGCCGTCCAGCACGGGCATGCGCACGTCCAGGAGGATCAGGTCGGGCGCGTGCTGCAGGGCGGCGTGCAGGCCCTGCAACCCGTCTGCGGCCGTGACGACCTCGTAGCCGATCGTCTGCAACAGGGTCTTCAACATGACTACGAGCACCTCGTCGTCATCGACCAGCAGTATCTTTGCCATTCCCGTTCTCTCCAACATGATCTTCCCGACTCTTCCCGTGGCTGTTGCAGGCTCCATTTGTATCAGTGAAACGATCTTGCAACCGTGAATTAGTCGCGGTTTGCCACCATGACAACGGAATGATGTGGAAAAATGCCTGCGGTGCGGTCCGTGATGCAACGGTATCGCGCTGATTCAGTGCTGCCGGGCGGGAGCCCGGTTGAGCACGGCCGGAGAAAGGCTGTCAGTTACCGCCCGCGGAACGCGGGCTTGCGCTTCTCGTTGAAGGCCCGCACGCCTTCGTGCCTGTCCTCGGTGGTGACGAGCCTGTTGTACGCCTCGATCTCGAAGCGGTAGCCGGTGAGCAAGTCTGTCTGCAGGCCGTAGTGGATCGATTTCTTCGCCTGGCGCACCGAAAGCGGCGCGTTCTCGGCGATCGAGCCGGCCGCTGCTATCGCCTCGCTGCGCAACTCGACCGGCTCGCACACCCGGTTGACGATGCCCCACTCGTGCGCCTCCTCGGCGCTGAAGGCCCGCGCCGACAGAATCAGTTCCTTCGCCCGCCGCTCGCCCGCGGCGCGCGCGAGATTCTGGGTTCCGCCGCCGCCGGGCATGATGCCCAGCCTCACCTCCGAGAGCGCGAAGCGGGCGCCGCGAGCGGCGTAGATGAAGTCGCAGCAGAGCGCGGTCTCCAGCCCGCCGCCGTAGGCGTGCCCGTTGACCGCAGCGATCACCGGCACCGTGCATTCCATGAGCGCGATGAACGAGCGCTCGAAGATCTCGTGCTGTGCGCGCCAGGCCTCGTCGGTCATGCCATCGCGCTCCTTGAGGTCGCCGCCGGCGCAGAACGCGCGTTCTCCGGCGCCGGTCAGCACCACGCAACGCACCTCGCCCGGATCGGCGGAGAGCCGCACCCACAGATCGAGCGTCTCTTCTCCCATTCGGGTATTGATCGCATTGAGGACCTCGGGCCGGTTGAGCGTCACGATCAGCACGTGCTCTCCTACCCGCTCCAGTGCCAGCGTTTCGTATTTCTGCATGTTCACGCCTCGCTCACCTTCCGGTTGCCGCGCACGTCCGCGGTGTACGCGCCCAGTGCGCTCGAAGTCCTGCGACAGCTTGCCTAAACATCAGGATGACCGTACATTGCAGCATGCACCAGTTGGCGCTGTCAACGCACCGTCGTGATCACCTGTGAGTGCGCGCCAATCGATCGGTATCGAACGATCCAGGACACGAGGCTGCGAATGCCGTCGTGCACGGAATCAGGCTGGCAGGCGATCCACGCCGGGCCATTGCGTGCACCTGTGCTAGGTATGCCCCTTTCCGAAAGCGCATGACTTGCCCGTGAGACCCCACGAAACGCCGACGCAGGCGACAGCCGGCGCGCCTGACCGAAGCCCGATGGCGCTGATAACGGTGTCGCTGTTCGTGGTATCGGGGGTCATCCATTACCAGACGCCCATGCTCGCCGCGATGGGCGCGGAATTCGGCGCCGATGCGGCGGCCGTGGGTTGGGTGGCGACACTCACCTTCGGCGGCTTTCTCGCCGGCCTGATCTTTCTGGCTCCGCTCGGCGACCGGCTGGACAAGCGTAAACTCGTTCTCGGCCAGCTCGCGGTTCTCATTCCCGCGCTGCTGGCGATGGCGGCCGCACCCTCGCTTGCAACGCTGGCCGCGGCGAGTTTCGTCGTCGGCGCATCCGGCACGTTCGGCCAGCATTTCATCGCGATGAGCGCGGAGCTGGCGCGCCCGGATGAACGCGGGCGCACGATGGGCACGCTGCTGACTGCGTTGTTCCTGGGCGTCCTCTTCGGACGGATCACCGGCGGACTGGTTGCCTCATACATCGGCTGGCGATGGATGTATGCGATCGTGGCGGTAATGATGCTCGTGCTCACCCCCGCGCTTCTCAGGCGTCTCCCCAGCATGCCCGCGAAAACTCAGATGGGCTATCGTCCCCTGATGTGGTCGATCGTCCGGCTGGTGGGCAGACACGCGGAACTGCGCCGTGTCGCGGCCAATCAGTTGCTGCTTGGCGTCAGCTACGGGGGATTCTGGGCCACCGTTGCGCCGATGCTGGCGCTGTTTCATCACCTCGGGCCCGCACAGGCGGGCTTGATGGGCATACCCGGCGCGGCCGGCATATTCGTCGCCAGGGCCTGCGGCCGCTGGACCGACCGGCGCGGTGTCATGCCGGTGGTGACGACCGGCATCGGCGTGGTGCTGGTCGCCTTCGTGGTCCTCGGGTTCGCGAGCCTGTGGATCGGCGCCGCGATCGCCGGCGCGATCCTGCTCGACTGCGGTTTGCGTGCGGCGATAGTTGCCAATCAGACGCTGGTCAACACCATTGCTTCGGACGCGCGCAGCCGGTTCAATACGGTCTTCTCGGCCAGCGTGTGGGGCGGCAACGCGGTCGGCGCACTGCTCGCCAGCACGGCCCTCGCACATGCCGGATGGCTCGCGGTGTGCACCATCGCGGTGACGGCTTCGTGTCTGGCGCTTGCGATGCAGTTGAGCGCCGGCCCGCATCCGCGCTGAGCCGATGATGATGGAACTCTGCCGGCGCATGGCAGATAATTGCGGCCGGCGCCGAAAACCAACCGAGAGGAACCCATGTCCGACACGCAACGAACCGCGCTCGTGGTGAGTGCGCATTCAGCCGATTTCGTCTGGCGCGCCGGCGGCGCCATCGCCCTGTATGCCTCGCGCGGCTGGAAGGTGAAAATCGTCTGCCTGTCGTACGGCGAGCGAGGCGAGTCCGCCAAGCTCTGGAAGCTTCCGGGCATGACCCTGGAAAAAGTGAAGGCCGACCGCCGCCGGGAAGCGCAGGCGGCGGCCGATCTGCTCGGCGCGGAAGTGGAATTCTTCGATCTGGGCGACTATCCGATGCGCATCACGGACGAGGCGCTGTACCGCCTTGCCGACATCTACCGGGAACTGCAGCCGGCGTTCGTCCTGACGCATTCGCTCGAGGATCCCTACAACTTCGACCACCCGCTGGCGGCCCACGCGGCGCAGGAGGCGCGAGTCATCGCCCAGGCACACGGCCACATGCCCGGCGGCAAGGTGCTGGGCGCGCCGCCGGTGTTTCTGTTCGAACCGCACCAGACCGAGCAGTGCAACTGGAAACCCGATGTGCTGCTCGACATCACGCCGGTATGGGAGAAAAAGAGCAAGGCCTTCGAACTGATGGCGGCGCAGGAACACCTCTGGGAATACTATACGCGCGTCGGTCTGCAGCGCGGCGTCCAGGCCGCCCGGAACTCCGAGAGCAAGAATATCAAGTACGGGGAAGCCTATCAGCGTGTATTCCCGCACGTCGTCGAAGCATTTTCGTAATCAAGGAGAATCGAACATGAACGGACTGCTGGCATTTGCGCGCCTGGCCTGCGCGCTGGCGCTCGCCGCCACGGCGATCACCGGGTTCGCGCAGGGCTATCCGAGCCGCCCGATCAAGATCATCGTGCCCTTCGGCGCCGGCGGCGTCGCCGACATCACCGCTCGCGTGCTCGCGCAAAAGATGAACGAAACCATCGGCCAGCAGCTGGTCGTGGAAAACCGCCCCAGCGCGGGCGACATCGTCGCCTCGGAGGCGGTGGCCAAGGCCGACCCCGACCGGGTCCTCTGGGGCACCGACTGGCCGCATCCCAACGTGAAGGTCATGCCCAACGACGGCGAGACCGTGGACCTGTTCGCAGCGTTCTGCTCCGACGAAACCGTGCGCCGCAAGATCCTGGTCGACAACCCGACCCGGCTTTACTGGGCCGCCTGAAATCAGTGCGCCGGCGGCGCCTTCCAGACGAAGGCGACGCGCATGTAATCGGCGCCCTCCTCGATCAGTTCGAGCAACTGTACGTGGCGGCTGTGCTCGCCCACCATCACCTCGCACAGCTCGCCCATCCCGATCTCCTGCCGCTCGATCAGCATCACCGGATGGTCGTTCGACTTGAGCGCGTCCGGAAGGACGAGCGCGCGCATGTAGCGGTACGAAAATCCGCCGCTCGAGGATTCCCAGTTCGATGCCTTTTCGCCTTCTTTGCCGATCACGCGCAGAAATACCGAGATGGACTTCTTCGACAGGATCCACAGGCCGCAATGCAGACGTCCGGAGTCCTCCGCGTTCAGGCGCCGGATGATGCCCACCCACCAGGGCGCGCCCTCGTGCTCCTGAATGCCGCACAGCACCCCGGGTTCCGCCCACAGACCCAGGCCCTGCGGCACGTCGATGCCGATGCCCCAGTTGCTGCGATCCTTCATGTGCCAGACCTCCGGCACCGCTTCGACTTCCTCCGCAGCGAGGTGCACGGCCGACTTCTTGTGCTGCTTGAGGCTGAGATCCTCGCCCAGCGCCGAGCCCGAACCCACATCGACGGTGGTGACCCGCTGGCAGATGGCGCGAAAGCCCTTCACCACCGATACCGCGTCGTTGACCGACGCCCTGGGAAAGCGGCGTTGCGGCGGGTCGGCGCCCAGATAGGTTCGCAGGTGCCGGATCACGGTGACGATCTGCGCCTGCGAGAACTCCTTGCCGTAGCGCGCCTCCTCCGAGAGCAGGTTGTTCGCGGCCAGCTGCTCGATCTCCTCGAGCTTCGCCAGCGCCGGTCCGCCGCCGAAATAACGCTTGGACGCAGCCGGCGCCTTCTCGTCCTTCAGTTGCCAGGGCGCCGCCGGCGCCGCGAGGTCGACGACAAAATTGCACTCGGGCGCCGGCTCGCGCGACCAGGCGAACGAAATGGCGTAACGGTCCAGGACGCGGCCGGCGAGTTCCACCTGCTCCGGCGGCAGTTCGTGCAGCGCTGCGAGGCTCAGGCCCATCATCCTCAGAAGCTCGGCGCGCGGCGTGGTGTGAACCTCGCGGGGATAAGCGGTGATCGCCTGGGCATCGATGCCCAGTATCTCCGCATAGGCGAGCAGGCGGTACAGTGCCTGCCACATGTCGGCGTCCAAGCCGATATAGCGCAGCAGGCGCATCCGTTCGGCCATGCCTGTGGCGCGGATCGAACGCGCAAGGGCGAGCGGCAAGTCCTTGCGGATGCGCCCCGCACCTTTCTCGCCGCGCTCGTGACCGAGCACGCAGCGCCCGTAGGCGCCCGCGATGCCGTTCCAGAACGCGTACAGCGGTTCGAACAGCTTGCGCTGGGTGAAATCGCGCTTGTGGATGCGCCCGAAGAACGCCGCGAACACCGCGTCCACGCGCTTGCGTCCCGCGGCCTCGATCTCCGCGGTCACCTCGAACCGGTCGTCGCAGGAAAAGCCGTCGACGTCGCGTAGCGTCCCGGCCCAGTGCGCGATCTGTTCCAGCGCCGCGGCAGGCTCGGTCTTCGCCAGATCGGCGAGTATGCGGCGCGCCGCGTCCGCCGAAACCATCGGATGATCGGGCTTGCTCTCGAAGAGCTTGAGAATTTCGTACATGCGCCGTGCTCTGCCGGAACGATGCCACCTTGGCCTTAGTATAGGGGCAGGTCCAATGATAACATTCGATCCGGTGGGTAATCGTCTGGAAAGCAAGACAATTCCGGATCGGGGTCATTTGACATGATCGAGCAGCAGGACCCGCTCTACGCAGCACAGGCGGAGCTTCGCCACATGAAGCAGACCGTCGCTGCGCTGCGCGACGAGCTTGAGCACGCGCAAGAGCAGTCCGAACAGGCCGTCCAGCATGCCGTCTCGAGCGCCAGTTCCGAGACGGCGCAGCTGAAAATGACCATTACCGCCCTGCGCGACCAACTCGAGGAATCGCACGCGAGCCGGGGAAAAGCCGTGCGGCAGGCGCACGCGGCGGACGAGGACGAACTGAGGCAATTGAAAGCCACCGTCGCGACGCTGCGCGATCAGCTGGAGGCGGCGCGCATGGACAAGGATCGCAAGTCCCGAGTTGATCGGGTGTAATATTTGAGCCTCCGTCCGACGGACAGCGTGCGAATGCCAGTGCCCGGAAATGATCCCCAGCGTAGCGTCCGATGTGACCGGGCGCAGCCGGTGGCGCAGCTTGTTGACCCGTGTCAACCGGCCCGGCATTGCCCGCTGCCCGGTACCCGCCGGGTAAGGCCGATCGCGGCATGACCGACAAGACGAGCGAACCGCGGCTGGTTCAATTCGCGGACGCGCAGGCGACGGTGCCCGAAGCGCAAGGGCAGTCGGGGTCTGCCCGGCAGGCAGGCGAGCGGCACACGCCATCGAATTCCACCGCGCCATCGTCCGGGCCCGAGCAGCCGCGAGGGATGACGATCGCCGATATCGAAAAAATTGCGATCGCTGCCCGCGCTGCATGGCATAGCGCGGAGCAAGTTCATCAGGAGACGCGCGACGAGAACCGGGCTTTCTACGCCGATTTCAAGACAATGGTTGCCGACCACGCCGACAAACTGACGCAGCTGGAGGCTCGCTTCGAGCAAAGCGAGCAGAAAATGAACGACCTCGTCCTCGAAGCCAGCCGACTGATCGCCGAACACCAGGAGTCGGTGGCCCAGTTCAACAACACGACCCGGCGGCTGGCGCTGTCCGGATTTGTGATGATACTGATTCTGCTCGTCGTGATGGAGATCTTCTGGTGGGTGGACTGACCCGGGAACCTCCGAACGATTGCCGGTTCGGCGCTCGCGTACTCAGCGCCCGTCAGCTGCACCCGCCGCATCGACCTCCTTCTTCGCCCGCGGCGTCTTTTTCGCCGGGCTCCGGGCCTTCGCGTCGACGCGGCGTGCGAATGCGGAAACGTCTTCGTCCAGCCTGAGCGAGGGCGCGGGCTCAACGCCAGGCCGTTCCGGACGTGCGGCCGGCCGCGCCGCGGAGGTGCCGCCGCGCGAATCACCGGACGAAGCGACGTCGGTGCGCATCCATGCGGTGCTTGCCCCGAATCCGAGCGCAAATGCGGCCAGTGCAAGCGCCGTGACGCCGGACAGCCGGCGGAACCGGCCACGCAGTCGCACGCTGCGCATTCCCCTTGCTTCGGACAGTTTTGTGCCTTCGGCGCGCCGAATTTGGGCTGCCTCGGCAACCAGTGCTTCGAGGCGATCGCGCTCTTCGGCGGCATGCAGCGCGGACTCCAACGCCTCGCGCTTGAGCCGGATCGCATCGGCAGCCTTGCGTTCGGCGGCCAGACGCGCTTCGGCCCGCCGGGTCACCTTCGATTCCTTGGCTGCGCGCGCCAAGGCCAGGTCACGCTCGCGCTCGCTCTGCACCGCCGCCGCCTCGGCCGCTTTCTGGGCCCGCGATTCGGCCGCCTCGCGGCCCGATGCCGCTTCCAGCGCGCTCGCTTCGGCGGCAGTACGCGCCTGTGCCAGCGATTCGGCTTCGCGCTCCGCGGCTTCCCGCGCGCGGGCACGTTCGGCCGCGTCGGTTTCCTGTCTGGCGCGCCGCTCGGCCGCGACGCGCGCATCGGTCTCGCGCTCGGACCTCAAGCGCGCTACTTCGGCAGCAGCGTCGTCGGCCTCTGCACGCTCCCGCGCAATGGCTTCGGCGCGCTCTTCGGCTTCCAGGCGCGCCTGCGCTTCCTTCTCCGCCTCGGCTTCCACGGCCATCCTCGATTCGGCGGCTTGCCGCGCAGCCTCTTCGGCCTCGATACGCGCCTGCGCGCTCGCGTGCAGCCGTCGCTCTTCCACTGCGCGTTCGCGCGCGAGCGCCTCCGCTTCCTCGTCGGCATCCGAGCGCGCATCCGCCGCGTCGGCGAGCGAGCGTTCCGCCTCCTCGCGAGCGCGAATCTCGGCCAGCGCGTGCGATTCGGCCTGCGCGCGCGCACTGGCCGCTTCTTGCGCATGCTGCTCCTGCGCGGCGCGCTCCTCGACCCGTTGCCTTGCCCCGGCCTCGGCTTCGGTGCGCTCCATCGCCTGCTGCGCGGCCACCTCTTCGGCCTGAAGGCGGCTCGCTGCAGCCTGGGACGCTTCGGCCTCGGCCTGTTCACGGCTGCGCGCCTGTGCGGTGGCTTGCACCTCGGCCTGGGCGCGCTCGCGCGCCAGCGATTCGGCCTGCTGCTCCGCCGCGCTTCGCGCGCCGGCCGCGCCGGCGAGCGAGCGTTCCGCCTCCTCGCGCGCGCGAATCTCGGCCTGCGCGTGCGATTCGGCCTGCGCGCGCGCCTGCGCCGTCAATTGCGCGCGCTGTTCCTCGACGGCGCGCTCCTGCGCCCGTTGCCTTGCGGCCGCTTCGGCTTCGGCCCGCTCGATCGCCTTCAGCCGTGCTTCTTCATCAGCCTGCGCGCGTCTGTCTGCAGTCTGGGACGCTTCGGTCTCGGCCTGCTCACGGCTGCGCGCCTGTGCGGCGGCTTGCACCTCGGCCTGGGCGCGCTCGCGCGCCAGCGATTCGGCCTGCTGCTCCGCTGCGCTTCGCGCGCCGGCTGCGCTGGCGAGCGCGCGTTCCGCCGCCTCGCGATCGCGAATCTCGGCCAGCGCACGCGACTCAGTCTGCGCCCGGCTCCGCGCTGCCTGTTCCGCAAGCCGCTCCTGCGCGGCACGCTCCTGTGCATTCTGGCTCGCTGAGACTTCGGCATCGGCCCGTTCCGCCGCCTGCTGCGCGGCCACCTCTTCGGCCTGGAGGCGGCCCGCCGCAGCCTGTGCCGCTTCGGCCTCGGCCTGTTCGCGGCGGCGCGCCTGCGCGGCAGCCTGCACCTCGGCCTGGGCGCGCTCGCGCGCCAGTGCTTCGGCCTGCTGGTCCGCCGCGCTTCGCGCGCCGGCTGCGCCGGCGAGCGAGCGTTCCGTCGCCTCGCGATCGCGGATCACGGCCAGCGCCTGCGATTCGGCCTCCGCGCGTGCCTGGGCCGACAATTGCGCGCGCTGTTCCTCGACGGCGCGCTCCTGCGCCCGTTGCCTTGCCGCCGCTTCGGCTTGGGCACGTGCGTTCGCTTTCAACCGGGCCTCTTCATCAGCCTGCGCACGCCTCCCGGCCACCTGGGCCGCCTCAACCTCGACCCGTTCACGGCTGCGCGCCTCTGCGGCCGCACGCTCCTCGGCCTGCACGCGCGCGCGCGCCGACGCTTCTTGCTCCCGTTCCGCTTGCGCGCGGCCCTCGACGGCCTGCGCAAGCGCAGCCTCGGCCGCCTGGCGCTGCAATGCAAGCGCCATCGCCTCCCGTTCCAGTTGCGTCTTCTGTTCTGCCGCGGCTATGACCCCGATTTCCGTGGCTTCGCGCGCCTTCACCTGCTCGATCAACTGCCGCTCTATTTCGAGCCTCGCCGCATAGGCCTGGGCCGCGGCCGCATCGGCCCGCTCGCGGGCCTGCATTTGCTCGGGCAACGCGCTTTCGGCCACCCTTCTGGCTTCGGAACGTGCCGCGAGTTCGCGCTCCGCCGCTGCCCGTGCCTCACTTCGGGCACGCAGTTGTGATTCCTGTTCCGCACGCATGCGGGCAAGGTTTTCGCCTTCGGCTTCGGCGCGCGCGCGCATCGTCGCCGCCTGTTCGGCCTGCGCCTCGGCGAGGCTGCGGGCCTGCGCGGCCGAAGCCGCTTCGGTCTCGGCGCGCTGACGCGCCTCGGTGTTGGCCTTCAGCTGCGTTTCGGTCTCCAGACGCGCCCGCGCTGCCTCTGCCAGCGCCTGGTCCGCCGCGGCCCGCGCCTGCGCCTCGGCCAGTGCCAGTGCCTCGGCATCGCAGCGCGTCCGCGCTGCCTGCTCCGCGGCCTCCTCGGCCTGAACCCGCGCCTCGCTGAGGCTGCGCACGCTGCGCTCGGCTTCGGCACGCTCTTTAGCCAGAGATTCGGCCTCGCCCTCCGCGGTGAGCCGCTGCCCGTGTTTCGCTGCGGTCTGCGCCTCGGCGCGCTCCCGTTCCCGCAATGCGGCGAGTTTGGATCTTTCGGCATCGCGGCGCATCTCGGCCTGTGCGGACGCCGCCGCCTCGGACTCGAGTCTTGCCCGTGCCTGAACCAGCAGTTCGCGCTCGTGCTCCTCGGTCTGGAGCGCGAGCCGTTCGGCCTCGCGCTCCGCCGCCAGTCTCGCCTCGGCAGCGGTCTTGGCTTCCTGTTCGGCGGCCAGTCGTTTGGCCGCCGCCTCTTGCGCGCGCACCGCCTCCTCGCGCCGTCCCGCCATCGCTTCGAGCGCAGCCTGCTCCAGTGCCATGCGCTGCCGTGCCTGGTCCTCGGCCCGCGCCTCGGCTTCCCGACGCTGCCTTTCCATCGCTTCGGCAGCCTGCTCGGCGCGAATCCGTGCTTCGGCCTGCTCGGCGGCGGCCGCCTCCGCCACCGAACGCTGCTGGGCCAAAGTCAGCGCTTCGGCCTCGGTGCTTTCCCGATGCTCGGCCGCTGCGCGAAGCCGTTGCTCGGATTGTTCTCGCCGCGCCGCCTGCTCCAGGGCATCGCGTTCCAGCTGCGCTTTTCCCTCTTCGACCGCCGCCGCGTCGCGCTCTGCGGCTTCGCGCTGCCGCGCTTCGGCGTCGCGTTGCCTGTCGGCCTCGATTTGCGCCCTCAGCGCCTGGGCGCCCGCGGCCTCCGCGAGCGCTCGCACATCTTCAAGCGAGATCCTCTCTTTTGTTGCACGCTGACCGCGCTCGGCGGCGATTCGCTGCTCGACGTCGGCGCCGTATTGCGCGCGTCCTTGGGTTCGCTTCTGCTTGGCATCGTCGCCCGCGCCCGGGACCTCGGGGGGATTTTCCGCCGGCGCGTTCGTCCCTGAGACCGTGTCCGGGGTCTTGGCGCTTCCCGCGCCCCTTTGGCTGCGGTGGCGCTCGGCGGTCTTCAGCAGATCGAGCAGGCGACTCACGCGGCGCTCGATTCGCCTTCGCTGCTCACCCGGTCGCGTCCTGAGCGCTTGGCCTCGTACAGTGCCCGATCGGCGCGGGCGAGAACCGCGTCGAAGTCGGGATCGGCTTCGCTGTACGTCGCCACGCCGACCGAAGTCGTAATGCCCACCGAGCCACCATTGGGCAGCGGAATCGACGCGTTTGCGACCGCCTGGCGTACGCGATCGGCAACCTGCAGTGCCTTTGCGGCGTCGGTCTCCGGCAGGATGATGCCGAATTCCTCGCCACCGAGGCGTCCGACAACGTCCACTTCGCGCAGGATCTGGCCGCATACCTCGACCACTTTTTGCAGCGTCAGATCGCCTGTCAGATGGCCGTAGCGGTCGTTGATGTTCTTGAACAGGTCAAGGTCGAGCATGAGCATCGAGAACGGACGCGCGTAACGACGGGCACGCGCCAGTTCCAGGTCCGCGAGATTCAGAAAGTGGCGGCGGTTGGGGATGCCGGTCAGGAAATCGGTCCGCGCCTGGTGTTCGAGTTCGTGCTCCAATTTCTTGCGTTCGGTCACATCGAGCCCCGTTCCCACGAGATACGCCTTGCCGGCGATATCGACCCGCCTCGCGGTCAGGAAGCGCCATCGCGTCTCGGCGTGCGCGACGCGGGCCTCGGTTTCGGCATAGTCCTTTGCCAGCGCCTCCCGGAACAGGTTCGCAATCAGCGCGCGATCCTCCTCGAAAATGGCGTCGAGTACTCTGGTACGCGGCATCCGCTCATCCGGGGCGCCGACCAGTTCCTGTGCGGCCCGGTTCCAGCGCACGAAATAGCCCTGTTCGTCGACGACGTAGAACGCCCCCGGTATGGCATCGATGACCGCCTGAAGAAACGCCTTTTCCCCAAGCGGAGCGGCCTCCGTGCCGGCGGATTCCTCATGCGGCTGCGTGAAGCGTGTCAAGGGCCTCCCGTTGGCGCGACGGCGACTCCGGCTGCAACTGAGCGCCCAGGGTGCAGCGCCTGGCGCACCGGCTCGATGCATTGGAGCATGGCGGCCGCGCCAACCAAGCGATCGTCCTTGATCGATTGCCCGCTGCCGTCGCTGCCGAAAACTGCCCGCATTATATCCGGCGAACCGGGTTGCAGCGTGGAGGGACAGGTTGTTCGGGCGCGCCGGTCAAGTCTGCGGCCGCGGACTGGGTCAGTCCCGCAACCCGTTCGGTGTCCTAGGACCGGCGCGAATCGGCGCGCGCGAAGGCGGCCCTATTCAAGACCTGAGTACAGCTTGTCCGGATCAGGCATTCCGATCCGCCGCTAACACTGCTGGTGGGCGTAGACGCGGGCCAGGAACTCGTCGATCTCGCCGGCCTGGTCACCGTTAAGCGGCACCCTGTCCGCGTGTGTGACCTGTTCCGGGATCGGTGCGGCCCGGCCGGCAGCCGGCGCGTCGAGGTTCCGCACCTCGCCGTCATGTGCCTGTCTGTCCGCACCGAACCAGAATCTGCCCCACATCGCCGCCGCTCCGCAATCGAAAATGAACGCTCTTCCCTTGCTTAACGGGCGCGGGCAAAAAAGGTTGAGTTCTTTCTCAAATTTCTTTCGGAGTCCGGAATCGGGACAGCTTGGTCGGCCTTGCGCCTGTCCCGGGTGCGGGACGGTAGCGGGCTCGGGATTCGGCGCAGCGGGGAGTCCCCCCTCGTGACCGGATGCCCGCCTGCCGGCCAGCGCGGGCGCAGCGGCACGAAGCGCCCGCAGCAGTCGATAACGCCCAGATCTACGCAGAGCGACCGTTCACAGCAGACCCGGCCCGCCGCGAGCGCCGAGCCCCCGGTCCAGCGACCCGCTCGCGCCAGGAGCGAGGCGCCTGTGGCCGCGGGCATCAGCTCCGGGTAAGCGCGACAAAAACGCTGCAGGGTGCGTGGTCGAGCAGCGTCTTGCCGATCGATCCGTGCCACCAGCGCGCGATACCCCTGCGCTCATGCCCAACCACGATGAGCCCTGCGCCGATCTCGGAAGCAAGCCGGCAGATCTCCTCGACCGGTTCACCGACGGCAAGGTGGCCGGTGACCGCGTAGCCGCGGTTTTTCAGCTGCGCCACGCCCTCCTCCAGCACCTCCTGGGCCCGCTTCTTCTCCTCCTCGAGAAGTTCCTCGGGCAGAAAACCCTCGGTGAGAAACATGCTGGAGGGCATGCCGGCGACGGCCAGCAGATGCGTCTCGGCCTTGGTGAACGAGGCGATTTCGCAACACTGGAGCAGGGCTTCCTTGCCGTCCCGCGAGCCGTTGTAGGCCATCAGAATTTTCTTGAACATCGCTGTCTCCTCCTCTCGGTTGCCATAGTACCGGCCGCCTGCCCTATCCTGGGCGCCTATTCTACGTCGCAAGCAGGTCCGGGCGCTCGCAAGCTCCGGCGCATCGCCAGCGGCATGGATCACCCCTCCCCTTGTCGTCGATAATCGATGTTGGGCCAAGCTTGCCCAAAAGAGCCCGTCGCGTCAAACAGGATCCCTCCGCGCTGCGGGGCGCAGTCATCCCGGTTAAGATTCCCGCTTTCCAGGACATCGCCATGCAACTCGACGCCTCTCACAACGCGGGTCTCAATACCCTGCGCCCCGATCCGACGCAGCGCGTGGTCGGCGTCACGGGCGCTGGCAGCACCCCCGCCTCATGGGTTGAACGAAGTCTGGCGGCCGTCTGGCACCCCTGCACCCAGATGCAATGGCATCCGGACCTGCCGTTGGTATCGATCGCGCGAGCCGAGGGGCCGTGGCTGACCGGCCATGATGGGGCACGGTATTTCGACGCCATCGGTTCCTGGTGGGTGTGCCTGCTCGGGCACCGTCATCCGGCGGTGGTACAGGCGCTGCGCGATCAGCTCGACCGGCTCGACCACGTGATGCTGGCCGGACTCACGCACCAGCCCGTGATCGAGTTGTCGGAGCGCCTCTCGGCCATGACCGGGAACGTGCTGGGCCACGCGTTTTACGGCTCGGACGGCGCATCGGCGATCGAAATCGCAATCAAGATGAGCGCGCACGCCTGGCAGCACCTGGGGCACGGCGCGAAACAGTCGTTCGTGTGTCTGGCAGGCAGCTATCACGGCGAAACCCTGGGCGCGCTGGGGCTGACCGACCTGCCCGGCTTCCGGCAGCCTTACGAGGGGCTGGTGCGGCCCGCTTATGTCGTCCCCAATGCCGACGCGCGCCAGGCGCAGCCGGGCGAAGATGCGCGCGCTGTCGCGTTGCGCCAGGTAGGGCACCTGGAAGCGCTGCTCGCCGAACACGCGGAACGGATCGCGGCCATCGTCACCGAACCGCTGGTGCAGGGCGCAGGCGGCATGATCTTTTACGATCCGGAGTACCTGCGCCAGGTGCGCGCCCTGTGCGACCGCTACTCGGTGCACTGGATCGCCGACGAAATCGCAGTCGGCTGCGGCCGCACCGGCAGCTTCTTTGCGTGCGAGCAGTCCGGGGTCTGGCCAGACCTCTTGTGCCTGTCCAAAGGCATCTCCGGCGGATTTCTGCCGCTGTCTATCGTGCTTTCGCGGGACGGTCTGTATCGATTGTTCCTGCACGACAGCGCCTCCAAGGCGTTCCTGCACTCGCACAGCTTTACCGGCAACCCCCTGGCCTGCAGCGCCGCGCTGGCGGTGCTCGACGTGCTGGAAAAGGATCAGGTCCTGGCGGCGAACCGTGTGCGCGCCGCTCGCCTCACTGCGCGCCTGCTGCCGGTTTCCAGCCACCCCAGGGTGCGGCACTTTCGCTCACTCGGCATGATCTGGGCGTGGGATGTCGCCGATGCGCCCGCCGATTTCTCGCAGCAGGTCTTTCGTGCCGCCTTGCGACACGAACTGCTGCTGCGGCCCATCGGCAAGACCGTTTATCTGATGCCGCCGTATTTGCTCGGCGACCACGACATCGACGCTCTGGCCGACAGCGTGGCCGCGGTCATGAAGGAGGTACTGGCATGAGCAGGAAGCAGGGGCCCCGCAGCGCGGGGATGCGACCGGCCGCGAATGCCAGCGGACGCCGACGCCGTGCTCTTGGCCGGCGCGATAACCGCAAGGAGGCGGCGGCGTGAGCGTCTGGCGCAACCGGTTTCTGGCCGACGCCGCCGGTTGGCAATCGGCGGGCTTGAGGCGCCAACGGCGCATCGTGCGACCGGTGTCGTCGACCGAAGTCGAGATCGGCGGAAAGCTCGTCACGGCGTTTGCCAGCAACGATTACCTGGGCTTGTCGCGCGACCCCCGTTTGATCGAAGCCATCGGCGAGGGCGCGCGCCGATTCGGCGCGGGGGCAGGCGCCTCGCACCTGGTGAGCGGCCACCACGCCGTGCACGAGGCACTCGAGCACGAACTGGCGCGCTTCGCCGGCAAACCCGCGGCGCTCGCCTGCATGAACGGCTATGTCGCCAACCTGGCGCTGCTGACGACCCTGGCCGGAGAGGGCGACGCCATCTACTCCGACCAGCTCAATCACGCATCGATCGTCGACGGCGCCCGGCTGTCGCGGGCATCGGTCTCTATCTATCCGCACGCCGACGTCGGCGCGCTCGACGCGCTGCTCGCCTCGAGTGCGGCACGACACAAGCTGGTCGTGACGGACGCGGTGTTCAGCATGGACGGCGACATCGCTCCGCTCGAGGCGTTGCTCGCGCTGTGCGAGCGCCACGATGCGCTGCTGGTCGTCGACGATGCCCATGGTATCGGCGTATGGGGGCCCGAGGGCCGCGGCAGCGTGCAGGCGCTCGGCCTGCAGTCCGAGCGCATCGTCTACATGGGGACGTTGGGCAAGGCGGCCGGACTTTCGGGCGCCTTTATCGCCGCCGATCAACTCATCGTCGACCGCCTGATCCAGCGTGCGCGTCCGCTGGTATTCTCCACCGCGGGTTCGCCCGCGCTGGCGCATGCGACCCTGACGGCGCTGGAACTGATCCGATCGGCCGACGCCGCGCGCGAGCGGCTCGTGCGCCATCGCGAACGCCTGCACGATTTCGCCTCGGGCTGGCAGCCTTATCGCTTGCTCGCTTCGGCAACGCCGATACAGCCGCTGATCATCGGCGACAATGCAGGCGTGGTTCGCCTCGCCGAGGCGCTGCTGCAGGAAGGGCTGTGGGTGCCTGCGATCCGACCGCCAACCGTCCCGGCCGGCAGCGCGCGGCTGCGCATTGCGCTTTCGGCTGCCCATACGGATGAGGACATCGGCCGCCTGGGCGCGGCCTTGTCGCGCATCGTCTCCACCGCCGGCACGATTCCAGCATGAAACTGCTGGTCAGCGGCACGGACACCGAAATCGGCAAGACGGTCGTTACCTGCTCGCTGTTGCGCGCGCTGCATGCGCGCGGCCTGACGGCCGTCGGCATGAAGCCGGTTTGCGCCGGCATCACCGCGCAGGGCACATGGGACGATCTGGAACACATTCGCAGTGCCAGCTCGGTCAGCGCCGCGCTCGCAGACGCGGCGCCTTACCGCCTGAGCGCGCCTGCCTCGCCCCATTTTGCCGCGCACGAGGAAGGCGTGACGATTCAGGAAGACGTCATTCTGGCCGCACTCGATCGCCTGGAGCGGATCGCCGAGGCGGTCGTGATCGAAGGGGCGGGCGGATTCCGGGTGCCGCTGTCCGCGCAACTGGACAGCGCGGACCTCGCCAAGGCGATGGGCGCCCCGATTCTGCTGGTCGTCCCGATGCGGCTGGGCTGCATCAATCACGCGCTGCTCACCGCGGAGGCTGTAGCGCGCCGCGGACTGGCGCTGCTTGGGTGGGTGGCCAACGCAGGAATTGATCCAGATTACAGCCGCACTGCACAGACTGTCGATACCATCAGCGGCCGGATCCACGCACCCTGCGTCGGCGTCCTGCCCCGGCTTGTCCACGCCGAGTTTGGACAAAGCGGTGCCGATCACCTTAATATGGACCTGATCCTGCGCCACTTGCGCTCACCGGTCGAGCGCGGCAACGGATCGCACGGAGTCACACAGAGGAGAAGCCCTTGACTGTATCAACCCATTCGCCGGCTGGACTGCATTCGGTCCCGACCTCCGCGCAGACCTGGACCGTAGCCGCGATCGCGGCACTGTTCGACTTGCCGTTCAACGACCTGCTGTATCGCGCGCAGCAGGTTCACCGCGCGCATTTTCCCGGCGCTGAGGTCGAGCTCGCGACGCTGCTTTCGATCAAGACCGGCGGTTGTCCGGAGGATTGCGGCTACTGTCCGCAGGCGGCGCGTTACCACACGGGCGTCGAGGCCGAGAAGCTGCTGCCGCTGGCGCAGGTCGTCGCCGCGGCCCAGGCCGCGAAGCACAACGGCGCAACGCGCTTCTGCATGGGGGCCGCCTGGCGTGAACCGAAGGGGCGCGACATCGAGCGGGTCCAGGCGATGATAAGCGCGGTCAAGGCCATGGGCCTGGAAACCTGCGCGACGCTGGGGATGCTCTCCGACGAGCAGGCGCTGCAGCTCAAAGCGTCGGGTCTCGATTACTACAACCACAACCTGGACACCGCGCCGGAGTTCTACGGCAACATCGTCACGACGCGGGTGTATCAGGACCGCCTGGACACGCTGGGTCATGTGCGCCGCGCCGGGATCAAAGTCTGCTGCGGCGGCATCGTCGGCATGGGCGAATCGCGCCTGCAGCGCGCCGGCCTGATCGCGCAGCTCGCCAACCTCGACCCCTATCCCGAATCGGTTCCGATCAATCATCTGGTCCAGGTGCCGGGCACCCCGCTCAACGGCACCGAGCCCCTGGACCCGATCGAATTCGTGCGCACCATCGCGGTCGCGCGCATTACGATGCCCGAAGCGCGCGTGCGGCTTTCCGCCGGCCGGCGCGAGTTCGGCGAGGCGGTGCAGGTACTGTGTTTCCTGGCGGGCGCCAACTCGATTTTCTACGGGGACAAGTTGCTCACCACATGCAACCCGGAAGCCGAAGCCGACCGCGCGCTGCTCGCCAAACTGGGCCTGAAGACCAGCGCGCAGGACGCTGCCGCGAGTTGCGGCGATTGCGCCGCGCGATCGGCCGATTGACCTAGATCACAAACTGCCGCGCTTAACGTGGACGCCCGCGGGTGATATCCCTTATCATCCGGCGGCGCTAAGCGTCCGGTCTTCTGCGGTCACTCACCAGTCGGGTACTGACAAGCTTGGTGGATAATTTTGGGTTATCCATGTCTCCCGATTTCGGGAAGTCGCGAATTCTGCAACTTCCCGAAATCGGGAGAGTGATAAATGCCAATTCGAGACTAGCTGTTTGATTTCCGCTGATCCTATATAGGGAAACAACACATGGACAATGAAAAATGGGCCTTTGGCCTCACCATGATGGTGGTCGGCATGGGGGGAACCTTTCTGACGCTGTGGGTCCTGGGCCTGGTCATGGACCTGCTCAAGAAGATCTTTCCGCTTGTGGATAAAGACGGCAAACAGTCGTAACCCGGGAGAACCAGATGCTCGAAAGCATGCAGACGGGCCTGTATGGCCTGACCGCCGGAGTCAATTATCTGTTCACTCAAGGCGGACCCAATGTGATCATGCTGCTGATCGCCGCCACACTGCTCTACCTGGGCGTCAAGAAGGGGGTGGAGCCGCTGCTGCTCGTGCCCATCGGATTCGGGTGCATGCTGGTGAACATTCCGCTCAGCGACCTGATGGAATCAGGCGGTCTGCTCCGCACCCTCTATGACATGGGGATCTCCAACGAACTTTTCCCGCTGCTCATTTTCGTGGGCATCGGCGCCATGATCGATTTCGGCGCCCTGCTGGAAAACCCGAAGATGCTGCTGTTCGGAGCTGCGGGCCAATTCGGTATTTTTCTCACCCTGCTGCTGGCGCTGGCGCTGGGCTTCCCGGCCCTGGAAGCCGTCAGCATCGCGATCATCGGCGCCTGTGACGGCCCCACGGCGATCTACGTCGCCTCCCAGTACGCCCCGCAGCTGCTGGCGCCGATCTCGGTGGCCGCGTACTCCTACATGGCGCTGGTCCCCATCATCCAGCCCCCCATCATGAGGGCGCTGACCACGCCCAGGGAGCGAATCATCAGGATGGCGCCGATCAAGAAAACCGTTTCTCCGCAGACCAAACTCCTGTTTCCGATCGTCGTCACGCTGGTCACCGGCCTGCTCGCCCCCAAGGGACTTCCGCTGATGGGGACCATCATGCTGGGCAACTTCATGCGCGAGTGCGCGGTCGTCACCCGGCTGCAGAAGGCATCCGAAAACGAGATCGCCAATATCGTGACCCTGTTCCTCGGCCTGGCGATCGGCGGCACCATGGAAGGCCACGCTTTCCTCAAGCCCACGACGCTGATGATTTTCGGCATGGGTTTCGTCGCCATCTGCATGGATACCGTGGCCGGGGTGCTGTTCGGAAAGCTGGTGTGCAAACTGACCGGCGGCAAGGTCAATCCGCTCATCGGCGCGGCGGGCATTTCCGCGTTCCCGATGGCCGCGAGAGTGGTTCAGGCCCAGGGGCAGATCTACGACAAGAAGAACCACCTGCTCATGCACGCCGCGGGCGTGAACACCGGCGGTCAGATCGGCTCGGTCGTCGCCGCGGCGGTGATGCTCTCGGTGCTCAAGGGAATGGGGCTGATTTGAGGCAGCATTGCTCCCGGCCCTCCGGGACCGGGATCCTCGGCGGGCGCGGCGCCTCAGTGCTGCTCTGCGAAGCGCGGCACGTCCCGCCCGTCCAGGTAGGCCAGCAGCGCGTCGGCCGCGGCATCCGCAAAGCACTCGTACGCTTCGTCCGTCGGCCAGCCCAGGTGCGGGGTCAGAATGACATTCGTCAGCCTGGCGAGCGGATGTCCGGCGGGCAGCGGCTCCCGGTCGAACACGTCCAGGCCGGCGCCCGCTATCCGGCCCCGGGCAAGCGCCGCGACCAGCGCCGCCTCATCCACGATCGGGCCGCGCGCGGTGTTGATCAAGTACGCGGTTGGCTTCATCAACCCGATGCGGCGCGCATCGAGCACGCCGCGTGTTTCCGGCGCGAGCGTGGCATGGACCGAGACCACGTCCGAGGCGCGCAGCAGATCGTCCGGCTCGCGGTTCGCCACCAGCGCGTCGAACCCCTCGAGTGCGCCCGGGTCGCCGAAAGGACCGGTGAAAATTCTCAGCTCGACGCGTTCGCGCAGCCGGCGCACGCCGGCGGCCGACTCGTAAGCGTTGTGAATATCGTCCTGGATTGCGACACGCATGCGTGCATGATCGGTGTGGTTGATCGGGCTGTCAACGGCGCCGCCTCCCTGGGCAGTGCCGTGCGCTTGCTAGGAAGTGGCCGCCGGGTGTAGCGTGTGCTCTCTTTCAACCACGAGCAAAGGCAGGTTGTCATGAAATCCACATCGCGTTTTCTTGTCATGCCGCTCGCCCTGCTCGTTGCTCTCCAGGCCGGGCACGCCGTCGCGCAGGACACCTGGCCCTCGACGACGATCAAGATCATCGTGCCCTCGTCACCGGGCGGCGGCACCGACGTGTATGCGAGGATCCTCGCTTTCGGGCTGACCGATTCATTGAAACAGCAGGTCGTGGTGGACAACCGTCCCGGCGGGAACGCCATGATCGGCGCGCAGGTGGTGGCGCGCGCCGCGCCCGACGGCTACACGATCATGGTCTCGGCGAGCCCGGCCCTGCTGTTGAACCCCGTGATCTACAAGAAGCTGCCCTATGACGCGGACAAGGACTTCGCCCCGATTTCCGCCGGCGTGATAAGCCCGCTCCTCTTCGTCGTCCATCCGAGCGTTCCGGCGCGCACTCTGGGCGAGCTGGTGGCGATCGGCCGCAAAGAGCCCGGCAAACTCAACTTCGGCTCGGCGCAGATCACCAGCGCGACTTCGCTCGGGGTGAAGATCCTCGAGCACGTCTCCGGCGCGAAATTCAGCCATATTCCCTACAAGGGGCTCGGGCAGGCCTTCCAGAACCTGCTGAGCGGGCAGATCGCCTTTGTGCTGTCGGACTTTCCGATTGCCCTGACGCACGTCAGGGCCGGAAGGCTGATCGCGCTTGCGGGCACGCACCGCACCAAGGCGCTTCCCGACGTGCCGACCACGGAGGAGGCGGGCTTTCCGATCGGCGAGGTGAACGCGTCGTTCATGGTCGCCGCCCCCGCGGGCACGCCGGCGCCGATCGTGAATCGGCTGAACGCCGAGATCAACCGCCTCATGAAGACCCCGGCCATAGCCGAGAAGCTGGAGGCGCACGTGCTCATTCCGGTGTTCGGCACGCCGGAGGAATTTGCCGCACGCCTGAAGAGCCAGCGCGCCATGTGGACCGAGATCATCGCGAGGATCGGCTTCAAGCTGGAGTGAGCCGGCAATACGTCGATTTGGCCGGACCGGCCGGCACCCAGTCACGCTGCAGTCCGGTATGGAGGGTATCCCGGATGGCGCGTGATCGGCCTTGTGTTCGTTCTCGGGTCCTCCTGCCATGGACAGCATCCCGAACCGAGCGGAGTATGAAGGAGGTTTTACATGGCCTTTGAAGAGTACAAGGGTGCGATGTTCAGCACCAGGTGGAAGACCTCGGAGAGGAAATACGGCTACACGGCCGAGAAACAGGTCACGATTCCGATGAGCGACGGAGTGAAACTCAGATGCAACATCTGGAAACCGGACGCCGGCGGCAAGTTCCCCGCGATTCTCGGGTTTCACTGCTACCACGCCGAAGGCCAGACGGGGCCCATCAAGCCGGCGGCGATTTCCACCGCGCAGTGGCGCCATCCCGGCCAGGAAAGAACCAATGCCTCACTCGAAGCCGGCGACCCGGTTTTTTTCGCCAGGCGCGGCTACTCACACGTCGTCTGCAACGCGCGCGGGACGGGAAACTCCGAGGGGAAATGGGATTTCTCCGGGCCGCAGGAGGTCAAGGACGTCTACGACACCGTGGAGTGGATCGCAGCGCAGCCGTGGTGTGACGGCAACGTCGTGATGTTCGGCGTTTCCTACTTTGCCTGGATCCAGCTGCTCGCTGCAACGCTCAATCCGCCGCATCTGAAGACCATATTTTGCCCCTGGGGTTCGACCGATTTCTACCGGGATTTCTGCTATCGAGGCGGGATCCTGACCTACAAATGGCCTATAGGCTGGAGCGCCACGTCGTTGACATACGGGAATGTCAGGCCCGAGAACTGCACCAGGAAGGAACTGGGCGAGCAGGGCTACAGGAACGCGATCGGCAAGGCGCTGGAGGACGAAGACATCATGGCTGTGCCGGAACTTGCGGCGATCCTGAAGAATCCAGAAGCGGGAATCAATCCATTTGTCGTGGACCTCGTGCTTCACCCGCACTATGACAAGTACTGGCAGGACCGGACCGTCGATTACAGCAAAATCAAGATCCCGGCCTACATCGGCAGTTGCTGGGGCATGTACGGCATACACACGCCGGCGGCCTTTCGCAGCTGGGAGTGCCTCAACGTGCCGAAGAAAATGATCCTCGGCGCGCCCATGTACCTGGACCGTCCGCTCGGGCAGCTGCAGCATGAGGCGGTCAGGTGGTTCGATTACTGGGTAAAGGGCGTCGACACCGGGATCATGGACGAGCCGCCGGTGCGGGCTTTCGTCATGGGAACCGGCGAGTGGAAGGAAGCGACCGACTGGCCGCTGCCGCAAACACGGTGGACGCCGTTCTATTTGCACGAGAACGGGCTGCTCAGCGAGCATGAGCACTGGAGCTACGAAGCCAGCGACTCGTTCGAGGAGTCGCCGTGGATGCGCGGACACGTGCAATATGCCACGCCGCGTTTGGTGGAAAACACCGAGATTGTCGGGCCCATCGCCCTGAAGCTGTACGCGGCGACAACCGACACCGACGTGCACTGGATCGTCTCACTGCTGGAGATCGGATCCGACGGGAAGGAACGGCTGGTCACCAAGGGCTGGCTCAGGGGCTCGCACCGCGAACTGGACATGCAGCGCTCGAAGCCCTGGGAGCCGATCCACACGCATGCGAAATCCGAGCCGCTGACGCCCGGCGAAATCTATGAATTCGATATCAAGCTGGTTGCCACCGGCAATCTCTTCAAGGCGGGATCGCGGATCGCATTGAAGATTCGCTGCATCGACGACGAGCCGGCCAATCCGCTGGAACTGGCTGCCACCGGCAGCCTGCACCGGACGGCGGTCGCAAGGGTCACCGTCTTCCACAACGAGGACTTGCCGTCATATCTGCTCCTGCCGGTCACCAAAGGCAATATCCTCAATACGTTCATGTCCGGCGGGAACTACCCAGGCTGACCGCTGAACGCCGGTGGAGTGTCCGCCGATTCCGCCAGCTTGAGGCCGATGAAGCGATCGAGCAGCGCGTGGTTGTCCAGCAGCTCGCGCGAACCCGAGCGGTACACGATCGTACCGCGCTCCAGCACGATCGCGTTTTCCGTCAGCGTGAGGGCAATGTCGGCGTGGTGCTCGACGAGGATGATTGCTGTTCCCTCCTCGATCGCCATGCGGCGGATTGCGCCCGTGAGCTGCTCGACGATGATGGGTGCGAGGCCTTCAAGCGGTTCGTCCAGAAGCAGCAGCGACGGATTGATCATCAGCGAACGCGCCATGGCAAGCATCTGCTGTTCGCCGCCGGACAAGTGATTACCCTTGCTTTGCCGGCGCTCGGCGAGCCGCGGAAAGAGTTCGAACACCGCCTTGAGGTTCCACCGGCCGGGCCGTGCGGCCACCGTCAGATTCTCCTCGACGGACAGGGAGGAAAAGATTTCGCGTTCCTGCGCCACCCAGCCGAGCCCCCGTCGCGGCCGCAGGTGGGATGCAAGTCTGCTTATGTTCTCGCCACGCCACACGATAGCACCGCGGCTCAGGCTCGTATGGCCCATGATGGTGAGCAGCAACGTGCTCTTGCCGACACCGTTGCGCCCGAGCACGGCGAGGCTCCCGTGCGCAGGCACCTCCAGCGTCACATTGTCAAGCACCACGGCATCGCCATAGCCGGCGCGGACATCATGCAGTGCGAGCAGCGTCTCAGCCATGGTGCTTCTTGCCCAGATAGACCTCGCGCACGCGCGGGTCCGCGGCGATCTCGCTCGGGGTGCCCTCGACCAGAACGCTGCCGCCGACCATCACGATGATGCGGCTGGCAAAGCGAAAGACGATGTCCATGTCGTGCTCGATGAACAGCACGCTGATATGCTGCGCCAGGCCTGAAATCGCGTCGAACAGCTCTGCACTCTCCTCATTCGGCACGCCGGCTGCCGGTTCGTCGAGCAGCAGCACCGTGGGCTTCGTGGCGAGTGCCAATGCAATTTCGAGCAACCTCTGCTGTCCATAGGCAAGCTCGCGGGTCAGCCTGTAGCAGTAGTCTCCGAGCATGAGCGAAAAGAGAATGCCGTAGGCCTCGTCGACCGCCTCTCGATAGGCGGGCAGGCCTTTCCACCATGCCCCGCCGTGGCCCCGCCGTTCGCATACCGCGAGGGTCACCGCTTCGAGCGCGCTGAGATGCGGGAACAGCGTATTGATCTGAAACGTGCGCACCAGCCCGCGCTTGACGCGTTCCTCGGGCCGCAGCGACGTGATCTCCTGCTCTCCGAGGAATATCCGGCCGGCATCCGGTCGCAGCATTCCGGTCATGAGATTGATCAGGGTAGTCTTGCCGGCGCCGTTCGGCCCCACCAGCGCGTACCGCGCGCCTTGCGGCAATGCAAACTCGATGCCGCTGGCGACGACCAGCGAACCGAAGCTCTTGTCCAGCCCCCGCGTGGAAAGCGCCGGCGCGCTCACGCTGTCTTGCCCCGCCATGCCGCGCGGAGCCATGCCAGACCCCCCAGAACGCCGTTGGGCAGAAACATGACGACGGCAATGAGCATGATGCCGATCCAGAAATACCAATACTGCGGATTGAATCCCGAGAGCTGGTCGCGAGCGACCAGGTAGATGATCGCGCCGAGAATGCCGCCGTAGAGCCGGCCGGCGCCGCCCAGGATGAGCATCACCAGCACGTCCGCGGAACGCTGAAAGCTCAGCACTTCGAGGGAAACGGTCTGGGTGGTCTGCGCGAGCAGCGCGCCCGCCGTCCCGGCGACTGCCGCCGAGATGGTGTAGATCTTGCGGATATGCGCGCTGCTGGGTGCCCCGATGGCGGGCATGCGCACCGGGTTCTCCCGGATGCCGCGCAGCGAGAGACCAAACGGGGAATGGATCAGGCGCCGCGAGGCCAGAAATACCAGAAACAGGACGATCAGCGAATACGTGTACGCGGTGACGCCGTAGAGATCGAACCTGAAGTAACCGAGCAGCGGCCACATGCGCACGCCCTGGAGCCCGTCGGCACCGCCGGTCAGCCACGAAGCGCTGTTTGCCGCCTCGTGGAGCAGCAGGCCCATCCCCAGCGTGATCATGATCAGCGCGAGGTGGCGGAAGCGCGCGATGACCAGGCTTGCCGCGTATCCGACCAGGCCCGCAACCGCCGCGGCGATCACCAGTCCCGTCAGCGGTTCGCCCCAGCCGAGCTTGGCCAACAGACCGGCGGTATAGGAACCCAGCCCGAAGAAGGCCGCATGCCCGAGCGAAACGATGCCCGCGTAGCCGAGGATGAGGTCGAGCGACAGGGCGAACAGCGCAGTAATGGCGATCTGGCTCGCCAGCACGAGGTAGGTCTTGAACAGCAGGAACGGGAGCAGCGCTGCGATCCAGAAAGCGATCTCGAGCCCGTGCCATCGGATCTGCGCCTGCAGGTAGCGATGCGGCTCGGCGCTCGCTGGAGCCAGAACCGTCATCGTCCGCAATCCGTCAGGACGCAGGCGAAAAGGGCAGCGCATTCCTCGACGGTGCCGGCGGCCGATGGTGCCGATCCTGCAGCGCTGCTCATCGCTTTCCGAACAGCCCCGCCGGCCGCCACATCAACATGCCGAGCATGACCAGGTAGATGAGAAAGGAGCCCAGCTGCGGCACGTAGTACTTGCCTGCCACATCGCTGATGCCAAGCAGCGCCGCGGCAACGAAGGATCCGCCGATCGAACCGAGCCCTCCGGTGGACACCACAATCAGCACGTAGATCAGATAGGTGAACGCGAATGAGGGGTCCAGGCCGACGATCGCGATGGCCAGCGAACCGCCCAGCCCTGCAAGCCCGCTCCCCAGCGCGAACGTGACCGCGAATACGCCGCCGACATTGATGCCCAGCCCGCGCGCCATGCGCTGGTTGTCCACCGCCGCGCGCACCTGGGCCCCGAAACGGGTGTACTCGAGCCCGGCAACCAGGATCAGGGTGATCGCGAGCGCCGCGCCCACCAGGAACAGCCGGTACACCGCGATATTGACGCCCATGACGACGAACGAGCCCTGCAGGTAGTCCGGCATCTGCACCGGCTGCTGGACGGTCCCGTAGATGTACGCTGCCGAGGCGACCGACACGAACACGATCCCGATGGTAAGCAGGCACTGGTCGAGATCGCTCGCACGGTACAGGCGCCGGTAGAGCACCCGCTCGAGGACCACGCTGACCGCAGCCGCGGCAAGGAACGCCAGCGGCAGGGTGGCGAAGAACGGCCACCCCAGATCGTTCATCAGAGATACCGTGACGTAGCCGCCCAGCATAGCGAAGCTGCAGTGCGCCAGGTTGACGAAATTCATCATCCCCAGCGTCACCGACAGCCCCACCGAAAGCAGGAACAGCAGCATCCCGTACGCGAATCCGTCGAACAGGACGCCGACCAACGGGCCGATCATCGCGGACCGCCCATTGCTACAGCGGGGACTGGCCGCCTATTTCTTCATCCGGGCCTTGAACGGATCCTTCACGTTCTCGACCTTGTCGAATTCGACGTTGCGCGGCTGGCCGCCGACTTTCTCCACCCGGCGGATGTAGACGGTCTGGATGATGTCGCGGGTCTCCGGATCGATGGAGACCGGGCCGCGCGGGCTTTCCCATTTCATGCCCTTGGCGGCCGCGATGAGGCTGTCGCCGTCGGTCTTGCCGCCGGTCTTCTTCAGCGCCTCGTAGATGAGGTGCATGCCGTCCCAGCCGCCGATGGAATAGATGTCGGGGTTGCGCGAGTACGCGCCGTTGTAGGCCTTGACGAACGCGGCGTTCATCGCGGAGGCGTGATTGTAGTCGTAATGATAGACCGTGATGATGCCCAGCCCGGCGTCGCCCATGCTCTTCAGCGCGCTTTCCTCGGTCAGTTCACCCTGCCCGAAAATCCTGGTCTTCGCCGGGTCGATGCCGCGCTCGGCAAGGGTCTTCCCGATCGCCGCCGGCTGCACGCCGCCGGGCACCCAGACGTAGATCGCCTCGGGGTTCAGATCCTTGGCGCGCTGCACGAAGGCCGAGAAATCGGGATTCGCGACCGGGAACCGCACCGAGCCGACCACCTGGCCGCCGGCATCCTTGAACCCCTTTTGAAAACCGTTTTCCCCGTCATGGCCAGGACCAAAGTCCGAGACCATGGTGTAGGCTTTGCGCACGCCGCTCTTGTAGGCCCAGGCGCCGAGGGTTTCGTTCAGTTGCGGGATGGTGAGCGAAGTGCGCGCCGAATAGGGCGACTTGGTAGTGATGATTGCGGTCGCGGCGTTCATGATCACCATGAATTTCTTCGCTTCCGCCGAGACATCCGACGCAGCGAGCGCATTGGGCGTGAGCACGAATCCGGCAAGCAAGTCCACTTTGTCGCGCACCACGAGTTCCTGCGCCAGGCGCTTGGCGATGTCAGGCGCGATGCCGCCGGTGTCCTTCCTGATGAATTCGATTTTCCGGCCGGCGACGGAATCGCCATGCTGCGACACGTAGAGCTTGATGGCGTTGTCCATCTGCGTGGCCGTATCGGCGAATTGCCCGGAGTAGGGCATGATCAGTCCGATCTTGATGGCGCCCTGCGCATGCACCGGCGACGCGGCGAGCAGCGCGGCAGCAAGGCTTCCGAGTCCAATCAGCAGTTTTTGCATCGAAGTTCTCCCCCTGTCTATTGAGAGTGTGGATTATAACGGCCAATCTTGCGAAATAGGAACAGGAGGGCCGTCCCGATGGGCGGCAGCGTGATTTTCAGGTAAATTCGGGAACCCGCGACCGGACCGCAGTCGCGCGACGCCGGCGACGCGCCGCACGGCTCGGTTTGTGCGCCTCGAATGGAAGATCCGATGAATCCTTTCCCGCTTCGGCCCGCCCTGCCGCGCCTGGTCTGGCTCCTCGCGCTGGCGCTGTTGTGCACCGGTGTGCACGCGGCGCCGAAGAACATCATCATCCTGTTTGCCGACGGCGCGGCACCGACGCAGTGGGAACTGGGCCGCTACGCAAGCCGCGTGCTGCGCAATCAGCCATTCGTCGTCACCGACCGCGTGTTTCGTGACGGGTCCCTCGGCCTGCTGTCCACCCACCCCGCAGGCGTGTACGTCACCGATTCGGCCGCAGGGGCGTCGGCCATGGCCACCGGATTCAAGGCGCGCAACGGCGCGGTTTCGGTGACCCCGGACGGCGGCCGGCCGCGCACCGTGATGGAGGCGGCAAAGCAAGCGGGGAAACGCATCGGCCTGGTCACCACCGCGCAGATCTACGACGCCTCCCCCGCCGCCTTTTCAGTGCACGCCGACACGCGAGACGAAGCACAGTCGATCGTCGACCAGTATCTGGCGCTCGAACCCGACGTGCTGCTCGGCGGCGGCCGGGATTTTTTTCTGCCGCAGGCCGCGGGCGGCAAGCGCAACGACGGCAAGGATATGCTCGCGGCGTTCGCCGCCAAAGGCTACGCGATCCTGCGCGACCCGCAGCAGCTGCGCGAAGCGAAAGCGGCGAAGCTCGTCGGGCTGTTCTCGGAAAAGGAACTCGAACTGGAAATCGATCGCGATCCCGCCCGGGAACCCACGCTGGCGGACATGACGCGAGCCGCTTTTCAGGCGCTCACCCGCGACACGGGTTCCGGATCAGACCGGGGCTTCGTGCTCTTCGCTGAAAACGAGAACACGGACGAAGCCGGCCACAAGAACGACATCGCCGCGCTCATCCGCGCGCTCTGGGCGTTCGACGACGCGGTTGCCGTGGCCCTCGAATTCCAGAAAGACAATCCGGACACGCTGTTGATCGTCGCCGCCGACCACGAAACCGGCGGCCTGTCGGCCACCTACGCGCGAAGTGAGTTGTCCGGCGCCTCCAGCCTGGTCATCGTCGGGCCAAAAGAATTCGAGCGCGTCATGCGCATCGACGCCTCGCTCGACGCGGTTGCGGCCAAACTCGGCCCGCGCCCCTCGCCGGCGTTGCTCGAGGCCCTCGTGGCCCGTCATTTTCCCGGTTTCACGCTGGATGCGGATCTGCGCGAGGCGATCCTGCAGCAGCGGCCGCTTGAGCGCAATTTCGGCTACACGACCCAGACCAACCTCGCCCGCATGATCGCCCGCCAGACCGGCTTCTACTGGGGCAGCTCCGGGCACACCACCGAACCGGTCGCAGTGGGCGCGATGGGCCCCGGAGCAGAACGGTTCCGCGGCTACGCGGACAACGCCGAATTCGGCAAGCGGCTGCTGCAACTCATCGAAGGTCGTTGACCGCGGGCGTTTGGGCCGGACCCGAGGCGGCGGCCTCTGGTCGCGCGCGCAGGCAGACTTCGGGTTCTGCTTTACCGCGCCTGCGAAAGCCCGGGAGTAACGCCGCCGCGACTTCAGCCCGGCCGCGAAGTCGGTACAGGCAGCCGCGG
>MEQZ01000042.1:0-8245 GCA_001770425.1 Betaproteobacteria bacterium RIFCSPLOWO2_02_FULL_65_20
GCGCCAGCGATTGATCGAGCGTGTTGTCCATTTTTGTCTTGTCCGCGAAAACGCCCCCGTGCAGATGCAGACGCGAGCAGACGCCTGCTGAAACCCCTGTGCCCCGCAAACAGCCGCGCGGCGCCGGTCCAGGTGCTTGCCGAGGCCATGCGAGCCGGATTATGGCATGACAAGCGCACGGTTGCGCCCGCCCTAGGCGCTCTACAACTCCTCGCGGAGACTTCCCGATTGGCCCTTCATCCATATCGACCAGGCCAGCGGGTCCAAGCCGGGAAATCGGTTCGTTCACCGCCAGTCGGCGCTGGTCAAGACGCGCAGCGATCAGCCGCGCCGTGGTCGACCCGATACAGTTCACAAACGCCCGCGGCACTGGTACCGGACTGCTAGTGCTTGCCCGCGTAGCCGAACACGCCCATCAGCAGACGCACTGCGGCGTACCCGATCCAGATCGCGATCCGCGTGGACAGCGGCTTGCGGTACCAGCGCGGTCTCTGCACCGCGCGGGCGCCGGCCAGCGCCTGAACCAGCGCCTCCCGCAGTTCGGCGGCGAACTCGCGGTCCAGCGCCACCAGGTTCGCCTCGCGCGCGAGCAGCAGGCTGAAAGGGTCGATGTTGGAGGAGCCCACCGTGCTCCAGCGAGCGTCGATCACCGCCACCTTGGCGTGCAGGAAGCTCTTGGTGTACTCGTGGATCTCGACGCCGGCGTCGAGCAGCGTGCCGTAGAGCGCCCGCGAAGCATAGTGCAGCAGCATGTATTCCACCCGCCCCTGCAGCAGCAGCACCACGCGCACGCCGCGGCGCGCCGCGTCGATGAGCGCGCGGCGGAAGCGCTTGCCCGGAAGAAAGTAGGCGTTGGCGATGATGATTTCCTCGCGCGCGCCGCGGATCGCCTCGAGGTAGGCATCCTCGATATCCGAGCGGTGCCGCAGGTTGTCGCGCACCAGCAGCGCCGCCCGCTGCCTGCCCTTGCGGCCGTAGTCCGGCTCCGCGCGCAGCCGCACGCGCCAGCGCTGGCGCAAATTCGCCCAGGCTATCCGGCTCCACAGCCGCTCGGCCTGTTCCTGCATCTGCGCCACCAGCGGGCCTTCCGCGCGCACCGCGAAGTCGTACCGCGGCGGCATCTGGCCGGGCGTGTGCATGTCGTCGATCACGTTGATGCCGCCGACGAAACCGACACGCGCGTCCACCACGACGATCTTGCGGTGCATCCGGCGCAGCCGCCGGCGGCGAAACTGGAACCACCGCACCTCAGGCCGGTAGACCAGGAACTTCACGCCGGCGCCTAGCAGCCTGTAACCCAGATCCGCGGGCATCAGGTCGCGCGAGCCGAAACCGTCCACCAGGACGTGCACCGCGACCCCGCGGCCGGCCGCACCGATGAGCGCTTCGGCGATCCGCCGCGCGCAGTCGTCGTCCGCGAAAATGTAGGTCTCGAGGAACACCTCACGCTGCGCGGCGCCTATGGCCGCCTCCAGCGCCGGGAAGTACTCGGCGCCGTTCCTGAGCAGCGTCAGCCGGTTGCCCTCGGTGAATTCGGGGTTCATTCGAACCGCAACCGGGCCGACAGCGCGGCATGATCGGAAATGCGCGACCACGGAAACCCGTGGTGCACTTCGGCCTGCTGTACCGCAAAGCCTCGCACGTAGATGCGGTCCAGGCGCAGCACGGGAAATGCGCTCGGATAGCTGCGCGCCGGTCTGCCGCGCTGGTCGCGGAACGCCTCCTTGAGACCGAGCGTGTCGGCAAGGCGGTTGCCCGCCAGGTTGCGCCAGTCGTTGAAGTCGCCGGCGACGATTGCAGGTGCGCCATCCGGAACCAGCCGGTGCATCCTGCGTATCAGCGCGCCGATCTGGCGCCGCCGGCCGCGCTCGTTCAGCGCCAGGTGCACGCACACGCAGTGCAGAGGCTGCGCTGCGCCCGGAAGTTCGATCTCGCAATGCAGCAGACCGCGCCGCTCGAACGCGTGCGTCGAAATGTCCTCGTTGCGTGCGGTGATGATGGGATAGCGCGACAGGATCGCGTTACCGTGATGGCCGTGGTCGTAGATGGCATTGCGGCCGTAGGCGTAGTCCTTCCAGACCGAGTGGGCGAGGAACTCGTACTGCGGCTCCGCGGGCCAGTCACCGAAACGCTCGGCGTGGCGCTCGTTGAGGCCCAGCACTTCCTGCAGAAACACGATGTCGGCACCGAGCAGGCGCAGATGATCGCGCAATTCGTGCACCATCATGCGGCGGTTGAAATGCGAAAACCCCTTGTGGATGTTGTAGGTCGCGACGCGAAGTATGGCGGGCTTCAAAGCTTGCCGATTCCTTCAGAGTTCATTGCAGGATGAGAGGATACATCCCTTCATTCTCGCCTGAGCCGGCCGTTCCGGAACCGGTCGGCTCCGTTTTGCATTCATGGTCTCCCGATTTTCGGAAGTTGCAACTTCGCAACTTCCGAAAATCGGGAGATTGGACAAAACCGAACTCTACGCCGGTTAACGCTCCAGTCGTAACAGCCTAGGTTTGAGGCTGAGCAGCCTGCGTCTTATGCGCAGCGAGTTTTTCAGGCAGCAGCAGGATCGCATCGCGATTGCTCCACGACAGGCAGGCGGCCGCGGCCTCGCGCCAGGGCAGCCACCGGCAGGCCGTGTGCTCGGACGGAGCAAGGACGATGTCGAGCCGCTCGCGCACGGTGAGTCCGAATACATGCTCCAGATTGTGCGTGATCCCGGGCGCATAGCGGCTGCGTCGCTTCTTGAAGATCTCGAACCGGTTCTGCAGCTGCCAGTCGGCCAGCGGGTAGAGCGTGGCGTCGATCCCCGTTTCTTCCCGGACCTCGCGGATGGCAGTCTGGACAAGCGACTCGCCCTCGTGCTCGATGCTGCCTGTGACTGACTGCCAGAATCCGGGCCAGTCGGCGCGCTCCAGCACCAGCACCTCGAGCGCCGGCGTATGGATCACGACCAGGACCGAGATCGGAATCTTGAGCCGGGTCGGCGCCTGCTCAGGCATTGCCTGCCTCTGCGGGCATGGGCGCAAAGCCCGGACTCCATCCTTCCGGTCCGCCGACCAGGGTCCAGAAGGGCCGGTTCTGCGCGCGCCAGAAATCCGCAATCTCGGCCATGAGATCCATGGCTTGCTCGAACTCGGCGCGGTGCCCGGCCCCGAAATGCTTGCTCTTCTCCAGCACCACAACCCAGCCTTTGCCCGGGAGCCATGACAGATCCTTCAGGCAATCGGCGAGCGCATCCCGGTTGCCGCCGAACCACTGGGGGAATCCCATCGCTTTGGCGATGTTGTCGAGAAAATCGGCCTTGTCGTGCGCGCGACCGATGTCGATCCGGAAGCACGCGAGGTCCGCAGCGCCGGCAGCCGCGGCGACCTCCCACGGCTCGCGGGTCAGGTGGTACACGCCGGCCCGGCCGGGATCGGACAGCATTGCGCCTAGCGTATCCATCACTGTTCCCTGATGCGTCTGAAGCTGTTGCAGTGGCCATCGCTATGGCAGACCTCGCCGCACGCACGATCGGCGGCATGGGAATGCCGCGCTACGGCTTCGCAGGCTCGCTCTGGCGCAGCCGAATGTGCAGTTCGCGCAGCTGCTTTTCGTCCACCGGGCCGGGAGCCTGGGTAAGCAGGCATTGCGCGCGCTGCGTCTTCGGAAACGCGATCACGTCGCGTATCGATTCCGCGCCCACCAGCATGGCGACGATGCGGTCCAGCCCGAAGGCGATACCGCCGTGCGGCGGCGCGCCGTACTTGAGCGCATCGAGCAGGAAACCGAACTTCTGCTGCGCCTCCTCCGGCCCGATCGCGAGCGCCCGGAATACCCGGGACTGCACTTCCTCGCGGTGTATCCGCACCGAGCCGCCGCCTATCTCCGAGCCGTTCAGCACCATGTCGTAGGCCTTCGCGAGCGCCTTGGAAGGATCGCTGTCGAAAAACTGCTCGTGCCCGTCCTTCGGCGAGGTGAAGGGATGGTGCATGGCCGCCCAGCGCTTGCCTTCCTCGTCGCGCTCGAACATCGGGAAGTCCACTACCCACAGCGGCTGCCAGCCGGCCTCGGCGTATCCCTTCTCGTGACCGATTTTCCCGCGCAGCGCCCCCAGTGCGTCGTTCACGATCTTCGCCTTGCCGGCGGCGAAGAACATCAGGTCGCCGTTCTTCGCGCCCGAGCGTCCGACGATCGCGGCCAGCGCATCGTCCGAGAGGTTCTTCACGATCGGGGACTGCATGCCTGCGCGACCCTTCGCGACGTCATTGAACTTGATGTACGCCAGCCCTCTCGCCCCGTAGATGCCGACGAATTCGGTGTAGGCGTCGATCTCTCCGCGCGTGAGCTCGCCGCCGCCCGGAATCAGCAGGCCGGCAATGCGACCGTCGGCGGCGTTGGCCGGTCCGGAGAACACCTTGAACTCCACCGATTTCATCACGTCGGTGAGTTCGGTGAACTTGAGCGGCACCCTGAGGTCGGGCTTGTCCGAACCATAGAGCAGCATCGCGTCGGCGTAGGTCATCACCGGGAACGGGTCCGGGAGATCGATGTCCATGACCTGCTTGAACACGGTGCGGATCATCAGCTCCATGACGCCGCGGATCTGCTCCTCGCCCAGGAACGAGGTCTCCAGGTCGATCTGCGTGAACTCCGGCTGGCGGTCGGCACGCAGGTCTTCGTCACGGAAGCACTTGGTGATCTGGTAGTAGCGGTCGAAGCCCGCCATCATCAGCAACTGCTTGAACAGCTGCGGCGACTGCGGCAGCGCGAAGAACTGCCCGGCGTGCACCCGCGAGGGGACCAGATAGTCGCGCGCGCCCTCCGGCGTGGACTTGGTGAGCATCGGCGTCTCGATGTCGATGAAACCGTGCGCATCCAGGTACCTGCGCACCGCCATCGTCACCCGGTAGCGCAGCATGAGGTTGCGCTGCATCTGCGGCCGGCGCAGATCGAGCATGCGGTTGGTCAGCCGCACATTCTCCGACAGGCCGTCATCGTCCATCTGGAACGGCGGCGTCAGCGACGCGTTGAGGACCTCGATATCGTGCGCGAGCACCTCGATCTCGCCGGAGGCGATAGCCGGATTGACCGTTCCCTCGGGCCGGCGGCGCACGACGCCCACCACGCGCAGGCAGTATTCGTTGCGTATGCTCGCGGCGGTGGCGAATGTCTGCTCCCGATCCGGATCGCACACGGCCTGCACCAGCCCCTCGCGATCGCGCAGGTCGATGAAAATCACCCCGCCGTGGTCGCGGCGGCGATGAGCCCAGCCGCACAGCGTGACGGTGTGTCCGAGTTGCGCGGCGTTCACCTGGCCGCAGTAGTGAGTTCGCATGGTGTGTGATCAGTGAAAAGAGTCATCGACAGCTGAAAAGGGTACCGCCGCGCGCGCGGCGGGACCCGCTATTTCGTTTTCCTTCGGTCCCCGGGGGGTACGACACCCATGGAAACGACATATTTCAGTGCGTCATCCACGCTCATGTCGAGTTCGATCACTTCCTGTCTGGGCATCATCAGAAAGAAACCCGATGTGGGATTGGGCGTGGTCGGAACGTAGACGCTGACGTAATCGCCCTTGAGATGGTTGACGACATCCCCGCCGGGTTGGCCGGTCTGGAAGGCGATGGTCCAGCTTCCCGGCCGCGGATACTGCACCAGAAGCACCTTGCGGAAGGCCTGGCCGCCCGGGGTAAACAGCGTGTCGCTCACCTGCTTCACGCCGCTGTAGATCGACTTTACCACCGGGATGCGGCCGAGCATCCGTTCCCACACGCGCAGCAGGCGCTGGCCGAGGATGTTGGAGGCGAGCACGCCGGTCAGCAGCAGCACCAGGATCGTGAGCAGAACCCCGAGACCCGGGATGCTGCGCATGAATCCCGGAACGAAGACCGGCGGCAGCAGGGTCAGCGTCTGGTCCATCGTGGTCACGATCAGGTGCAGCACCCATAACGTGATCGCAAGCGGGATCCAGACTAAAAGCCCGGTGATGAGATATTTCTTCATGCGGATGACCTGA
This sequence comes from Betaproteobacteria bacterium RIFCSPLOWO2_02_FULL_65_20, assembly GCA_001770425.1. Classification (GTDB taxonomy): domain Bacteria; phylum Pseudomonadota; class Gammaproteobacteria; order Burkholderiales; family SG8-39; genus JACQTO01. The sequence continues at coordinate 5,996 of MEQZ01000042.1, forward strand.
TGGGACCGGTGGCGGCATCGCGGCCGGTGGCGTCAGACCGGGCCGCGCGGCTCATTATCGCAAGGGAGAGATCAGCGCGCAGGCGCTCTGCGGCAAGTGCGCTTCGGAATCAACTCCCGCTTTCGGCAGACGCCGCACTGGCGCGCGCGCCGGAAGCCGCAGTTCCGGTCTTGGGCGCTCCGGTTTTGGGGGCTTCGGCCTTGGGGGAATCGGTCTTGGAGGCTTCGGTCTTGGAGGCTTCGGTCTTGGAGGCATCGGTCTTGGAGGCTTCGGTCTTGGAGGCTTCGACGTTTGGGGCCTCGGTCTTTTCCTTCTGCGGCGGCTTGGCGCCGCTGTTCTTGAAGTCGCTGGCATACCAGCCCGAGCCCTTGAGCTGGAAACCGGCGGCGGTCAGCATTTTCTCGAACGACGCCTTGCCGCATTCCGGACAGGACGACAGCAACGGGTCGTGGACCTTCCGGAGATATTCCTTCTGGAACCCGCAGGACGAGCAACGGTATTCGTAGATCGGCACCTAAGCCTCCAATGCAAACACAGCGCAAGCGCTGAATTATACCGAAAACGGCTTGAAATCTTTGCTGAAAATGGGGGCGCCGGGCGCCGATTCAAGCCCCGGGAGCCCGCAATCACTGGATGAAGCCCCGCGCCAGGCTGAAACAACTGTCCGCCGGCATCGCCGGATCAAGCGCAGCGCAGGGGTTAGGGCACTTCCCGCACCGCAGATATAGCGCCTGTGCGGAGCGGGCGCCGCGCCGCGAGCGACAGCTCGCCTGCGCTAGAACCTGTACCGCAGAGCCACTTTGACGACGTTCACGTGATACCGCGGCGGCTGTTCGCCGAGAGTCAGGACATTCGCGATCGTGCCGGGCGTGACGCCTTCGTACATCCAATTCTTGGAGTCGTAGCGTTCGTACCAGTAACCCCCGATCAGCGACACATTGTCCTTCAGCTTGTAGTTTGCGTAGAGCTTCAGGCTGTCCAGCGACGTCGAAATATTGGGCAGCGCGGGGTTGGCCGCGCCCGTATTGACGCTGATTTCGCTGCGCGCACGCGAGACCATGTAATCGGCGCCCAGATCGAGCTTGTCCTTGATCGCCGCATGCTTCACGCCGATGCCGAGGGTATCGATCGTGTCCTTGTTTTCCCCGGACCAGTCCGGCGTCGAGTACGTCTGGCTGCCGCGCTGATTCGACTTGATTTCCTGGCGGTTCGCGAACAGATGCAGGCTGGTCAGCTCGGTGACTATCCAGGAAACGTCTGCGTTCATGCTCAGGTCGCGGCCGCTGGTCAGGCCGATGGCCGAATCCGAATAATCATCCTTGGACGATTCGGCCCCGAGCCCGACATTGATGGTCTCCGTGGCGGCGATATCGAAACGCACTGCGACGCTATCCCGATCGCGATTGGCCATGTTGTATTTTCTCAGCAGCGGATTCTCCGGCGGCAGGATTCCGCCGGGAACCGCCTGGTAGGTCGAACCCTTGCGCTCGCCATGCGCGAGCTTCAGCGTCAGATCGACCATGTCCATGGCGCGGGTGGTGAATTTTCCCCAGAGCGTATCCTCGTTGGTCGTGTTGACTTCCTGCAAGCTGCGCTTGCGCCGATCGTGGTCGAAGCCGACTGAGGCCCTTGTGAGCGACGTGTACCTGTAATCGGCGCTCAGCTTCAATTTGTCCTGGGTGAAGCCGTAGGGCAGGTTCGTTCTCGCGGTCCCGAGGAACATGTCGGTCGACACCGAGGGATAGGGAGCCTGCGGGGTCTGGTTGTCGCGCTCGTTGTGCGCGTAGATCGCATTCAGACGGAGCTGCCGCGTGACCGCGGAGCTGAGCTTGAGGTTCGCATCGAGGGTCGCTGCACGCCCGTTCAGGGAACTTCCCGGCAGCGCCCCGACTGCCAGGCCGGCATTCTGCGTCGAGGCGAGAAAACCCTCGTTCTGCGTCATGCGGCCCCAGGCGATGTCGGCGCTGGCGCGGGTGCGGTCGCTGAACTGGTATCCCGCGGAGGCGCGGAACTGGTGGAACTGGTTGTCCGGCGGCAGCGCGAGCTGGCCTGCAAGGGCGCCGGGCGCTGCCGTCACTGCAAACGGGTTTTGCCAGGTCAGCGAGTCGCTGCCGTTGCCGAACCTCGATCCGTAATAGGCGAGTTTCGCCTGCAGTCTGCCGCCTGTGTAGGAGGCGGAGGCGTCGACCTGATCGGTGACCTGATCCACCGGCTCGACCAGCTGCGCCGAATTGGCGAAGAACGCGCCTG